>CBFHMY010000001.1:0-83795 GCA_965657055.1 uncultured Aliarcobacter sp.
TACATATGCTTCAGACATATTAGAGAAACATCCTTTATTAGAGGGTGAAGCATATCTAGACATGATGACTTCTCAGAATGCGATGAAAGGAAACATAATCTTTAAATCTGCTACATTAAGTAATTCAAGTACTAAAACAGCTTTAGATGGAAATAAAAGAGTGCTAGTTTCGAGACCAGTCAGTAAACGTTTTATAGATGCATTCGAAGATGGGGAGAAAGATATAAGATATTCTCTTTCATTCACTCCAGAAAGAGAGTTTAATAAAATCTTAATCTCAGATATGAGATCATCTGAAATGTGTTTAATACTTGCTGAGAGTTATTATCATAATTCATCGAATGAGCAAGCTTTACAATCTCTTAATTTATTAAGAAGTAAAAGAATCGAGGATTTTACACCATATACTATGGCGACTCTTCCAGAAGTAAATCCTGATGAGATTATAAAAGTTGATGCTAAGGGAGAAGCTCTTACACCTTTAATAAATTCTATTCTTAATGAAAGAAGAAAAGAATTCTTCTTAGAAAGTGCAGATAGATGGTATGAGCTTAAACGTAATGGCAGACCAACTTTCTGGATGGCTAGAAATGGCCATAAATATACGACAGAAAAATTTATGTATACTTTCCCTTTACCTGTTATGGATGTCATATTAGTTGATGGACTTATACAGAACGAAGGATATGATAAAGTAATCTAAATATGAAATACATTATGAAAATAAAAAAAACAATAATAAAAGTACTGTTCTCATTAACAGTATTATTAATTTGTTAATATTATTTTTCATTTTTTAACTCAATAAATTGATTATTTCTATATTCAAATAAGTAAACGCAATTTAAAAGCTGAGAATTCTCAAACTTAATATCAATTCCTTCTAATAAGTTAGTGGGTGTTGTTTTTAGCATATAAATGAACTTTTCTCTTGTAATATCACCTTGAATTCTAGAAATTGCATTTACTAAAACTTTTGTTGATAAAAATGCTTCAAGGGATAAAAATCCTAACTCTTCATTTGGATAATACTTTTTCATAAGGTTTTGATACTCAAAAACTACAGGAATATTACTATTACTATAACTAGGAACAACTTGTGAAAAAATCAAATTCTGTGTATTTGTATTTAATTTTTCCAATTCTTTTATCATAGAATTTGCATCACCAAAAGAGATATTACAAAAAATTGTATCTTTTAAATTTTCATTTTCTTTTGCTTTTTTTATAAATAAAGAGTTTGTTTTATAAGCTCCTATCATAAATATAACTTGTGGATTTGCATCTTTTATTTCATTAAAAGCATGACCTATTGATAAGGTGTTTCTTTTATATGAACCCTCAGCTACAAGTTTTATATCTTTCTTTTTTAATGATTGTAATAATGAAATATATCCTTCTTCTCCATAATCATCATTTTGATAAAAAACAGCAACTTTATTTAGCTTCTTTTTTTTAGATAAATAGTTTATTAATGCTTCAACTTCTTGCTCATAAGATGCTCTAAAATTTACAAAGTTTTCATTTTTGTTATCCCTTAAAAAAGAAGCTCCTGTAAAAGCTGAAAAAAATGGAATATTTTCATCATATAAAATAGGTAAGACTCTTTTTACAGTGGGAGTCCCAACAAAACCAAAAAGAGCAAATACATTTTCTTTATAAATTAGCTTATTTGTATTTTCTAAAGTAAGTTCAGGTTCGTATTTATCATCATAAGTTAGAAATTTAATTTCTTTATTTCCAGTCAAATGATTTTCATTTGAATAATTTAAATAACTATTTACACCACTTGTAACAGCATCTCCCCAAGACTTTATAATTCCACTATTTGGTAATGAAGCACCAATAACAATTGTTTTATCTTTAAATACATCATCTTTGAAATATAAATAAAAAATAATAAATATAAATATAATTATGGGTAGTCGTTTTATCATATGATAGTTTACAGAAAAAAATAAAAATAATACTTTAAATTGATAGTATATAAAAGTAACAATATTAATAAAAAAGGTAAATTTTTTTTTAACTTTTAAGTGTTGTTTAATTTTTAAACATATAAAATAGGTAAAATATTTTTTACTAAAAAGGGCATAGTTTATGCAAGATTTTATATATTATAATGCTTCAGGGCTTGATTTTCCCATTAATGAGCAAATACTAGTAACAACAAATATTGAAGAACTAAAAGATAAAAGTTTTTTAATTTCGAACTCAAAAGAAATTAATTGTGAATTAAGTGCACAAGAAATAGATTTCTATATAAAAAATACACAAGACTCACTATCAGATAAAATAAAGAATGTTTTAAAATTATATGAAATTGCGGCAACAAAATACGATTTTGCTCAAGATATTTCATATTCAAGTGAAGTTTCAAAAGAACTTCTTTTAATAACAAGTAAATCAGATGATTATGAATTATTTATATCAAAAATTAAATCAGATGATTTCGAACTTTTTTCAATTAATGAAGAAATAATTAAATCAGTATCAGGACATATTGGAAATCTGCAAGTAATTGTTGATGATGAAGGTGAAGATGTAACTTTAAATGTTTCTCAAATTGTTTGGTTTGATGCTAAACAAATGGGATTAAATCAAAGCGGAACTTTTGATCCAAATTTATCAAGTGTGGATGAAGTAATTGAAACTTTAAAACAAAATATAAATTCATACTCTTATAAAAAATTCACAACTTATGATAAATCAATCTGTCAATATGATGGTAGAAGAGAAGTTATTTGTAGTAAATGTGAAGAAGTTTGTCCTACAGTGGCTATTACTAAAGATGATAAAACTAAAACATTAACTTTTTCTCAAATAGATTGTCATGGTTGTGGAGGTTGTATTTCTGTATGTCCAAGTGGTGCATTAGAATATGCTCCTATGAATAGAGAATCTATATATGAAGTGAGTAAATTTTATAAAGAGACTCACCCTTTAATTATTCCTGAAAAAATGAATATTACAAATTTAGAATTATCTTTAAAAGATGGTGTTTTACCACTTGCAATTGAAGGTGAGAAGTTTTTAGATGAATCTTCTTTTTTAACACTTCTTCAAATGTCAGGTTCTCAAGTTATCTTTTATAGTGATTTTTTATCAAAAGGCTCAAAAGATGCAATTAGAATAGTAAATGATATCTATCAAAAAAAATATTCAAAAGATGCAATTTTAGTAGCAATGACTGAAGATGAATTAAAAAATGCATTAGAAGAAGTTTCTTTTGTTGAAAATTCATATTTTAATTTTAATCAAGACACTCTTAAAAAAAGAGAGATTTTTTCACACAGACTTCAAAAACTTGTGGGTGAAGATAATCTAGGTGTTGTTAAAACAGGTGAACATGTACATTATGGAAAAGTTATTGTAAATGAATCAAAATGTACTTTATGTCTAGTTTGCGTTGGGTCTTGTAATGTGGGAGCACTAGTTGCTGATGCTAAAGATAATACATTAAGGTTAAATCCAAGTTTATGTACATCATGTGGTTATTGTGAAGTTTCTTGTCCTGAAAAAGATTGTTTAACAATTGAACGTGATGTTATAGAATTACAAGCATCTTGGTTTAAAGAAAATGTTTTAGCACAAGATACTCTTTTTGCATGTGTAGAGTGTGGAAAAGAGTTTGCTACTACGAAAGCAATAACTAAAATTGCAGCTATGATGGGACCACTTTTTTCTTTTGACCCTGTAAAAGAGCGAAGTTTATATTGCTGTGCTGATTGTAAACCAAAAATTATGATGCAAAGTTATTTTGACAAAAAAAATCAAGGAGAAAATGATGCAAGATAATCAAACTATAAATAAAGCTAGAGCTTTATATTACAACCTTTTTGCAAACTTTTTCGTAGAGAGTTCTAAGAGTGAAAACTATTTTGAACTATTAAGATTAATAAATATTTTAAAACAAAGTCCCCTTGATGATATTTCAGGTGAAGCTTTAGAAAACATTTCAAGCTTATTAGACCCTACTTCAAATGTTGCTTTATTAAAAGAGTTTGATGATTTATTTCATAATCCAACAACTAAAAAAATAAGACAAACAGCATCATTTTATGATGAAGGTGTTGAGTCTGGTAAAAAAAGAGTTGAAATGATTCAATTTGTTGCTAAAACAAAAGTAAGAAGAGATGAAAAAAGCTATTTTGAATATGAAGATTCAGTTGGATTTATTTTTTCTTTAATGGCTGAATTAACAAATCAAATATCTAATGGTGAAAAAGTTTATGAAAATACAGTTCATTGTATTTTTGCAGAAATTTTAAATGAATTTATTGAAGAGTTTGCTAAAGATGTATTTGAGCATAATAGTTCTAAAATATATAAAGAGTTGATGATAGTTTTACACTCATTTGTTGCTTTCGAAAGATTATATTTAGACGTGTCTAAAGCTCCTAAAAAAGAGCGAATAGTAAAAAAAGAAGAAGAAACTTGTGATGTTATTTCAGATGAAGAGATGGAAAGAAGAGCAAGAAATAAAGCGTTAAAAGCATTAGGACCAAAAGAAGAAGATTCTCGTCCTGTTGATATAGTAAGTGTTGGAGAAACAGAAATCTAAAAAGGCAAAAGCCTTTTTAGAGATTTTATAAAGAAAGTTTTGCTTTTTTTATAAAGTCTCTTAAGATTAAGGGGCTCAATTTCTATAAGGAGGTCAGTCGTGCAAGAAAGCAGAAGAGAATTTGCAAAAAAAGCTGCAATGGTCGCTGCGGGAGCGGCAGTTGTTGGTGGTTCGAGTGTGTTGGCTAATAGTAGTGAATCATCTGTTCAAGGTGATAGCAATAATGGTGTTGTTTTAGGAAGCTCTCGAAAAAAAGAGATTCTTTATAAAAAAACTGCAGCTTGGGAAGAATTTTACAAGACTGCAAAATAGTTAGAAAGGGAATAGTATGTCAGCAAATACATATGAATCTCTAAATGCAAAAGTAGGACGACGGTCATTTATGAAAATGGCTGCAGTTGCAACTGCATTTGGAGTTACATCATCTTTTGCAAGTACTACAGCAACAAGAAAAGCTACTGAAGAAGAGATTAAAAATCCTTTTCCAGGTTCAAAAATGGTTAAATCTATTTGTACTGCTTGTTCTGTTGGTTGTGGTGTAATAGCAGAAGTTCAAAATGGTGTGTGGGTAAGACAAGAAGTTGCTCAAGATCACCCTGTATCTCTTGGAGGTCACTGTTGTAAAGGTGCCGATATGATTGATATGGTTAGATCAGAAGTAAGACTTAAACATCCAATGGTTAAGAAAAATGGTCAATGGCAAAGAATTTCTTGGGATGAAGCTTTAGATGGAATTGCATCTAAACTTGAAGACTTAAGAAAAACGTCAGGACCTGATTCAGCGATGTTTTTAGGATCAGCAAAATTCAATAATGAACAATCGTATTATTATAGAAAATTTGCTTCAATGTTTGGAACTAATAATATAGATCACCAAGCTAGAATTTGACATAGCTCAACAGTTGCCGGTGTGGCAAGTACATGGGGTTATGGTGCTATGACAAATTCTTTGGGAGATATTCAAAATTCTAAAGCGATTATAATTTTTGGAGCGAATCCTGCTGTGAATCATCCAGTTGGTTTTCAACATTTCTTAAAAGCGAAAGAAAGAAATAATGCAAAAATTATTGTAATAGATCCTAGATTTACTAAAACTGCTGCAAAAGCAGATTTATATGCACAAATTAGACCAGGAACTGATATTCCATTTATGTATGGAATGTTAAATATTATTTTTGAAAATGGATGGCATGATAAAAACTTTATTAGTGATAGAGTTTTTGGAATGGATCTTATTATGGAAGAGGCTAAAAATTGGCCTATTGAAAGAGTTGCAGATGTTACTGGTGTTAAAGCAGACTTAATTGTACAAATTACAAAAGTGTATGCAGCAGCAAAACCAGGAACATTAATTTGGGCAATGGGATTAACGCAACATACAAATGGAACATCAAATACAAGAATGGCTCCAATTTTACAACTTGCTCTTGGAAACATGGGTGTTGAAGGTGGTGGAACTAATATTCTAAGAGGACATGATAACGTTCAAGGTGCTACTGACTTTGGTTGTTTATCTGATTCACTTCCTGGATATTATGGTGTATCTGAAGGTGCATGGAAATATTTTGCTTCATCTTGGGGTGTTGAGTATGACTGGTTAAAAGGTCGATTCAAAGATCAATCTTGGATGGAGAAAAAAGGATTTACATTAGCTAGATGGTGGGCTGGTGTTTTAGGTGAAAATCCTGGAGAAGATGCTATTCATAATGCTGGAACTAGACTTAAAGCTTTATTTGTAATGGGTAATGGAATTACTTCTACTGCTCAAACAAAAAAAGTTAAAGAAGCATTAGATAATTTAGAATTAGCAGTGTTCTGTGATCCTTTTGTTAATGAAGGTGCAATTTTAACTGATAAGCAAAATGATGTTTATATTTTACCAGCAGCAACTCAATTTGAAACAAGTGGTTCAGTAACTGCTACAAATAGATCTGCACAATGGAGATATGAAATAATTAAACCTATGTATGAATCTAAAGCTGACCAAGACATTATGTTTGAATTAGCTAAAAGATTAGGATTTTATGATGAATTCGTTGCTGGAATGGGTAAAGGGAAAGATTTCTCATGGCCTGAAGATGCAACAAATGAAATTGCAAGAATCATTAAAACTATTGGTCTGACTGGATGGACAGCTGATAGATTGAAAAAACATACAGATAATTGGCATATGTTTGATGAAGTAACTTTAAGAGGTTACGGAGAAATGACAGGTGAATACTATGGATTGCCATGGCCTTGTTGGACAACTTCACACTCTGGAAGTCCTGTTTTATATAATATAAACAGATCAGTAAAAGAAGGTGGAATGGGATTCAGAAACAACTTTGGATTAGAAAAAGATGGTGTTGATTTACTTGCTGCTAAAGGAAGTGCGCCAAAAGATTCAAATATTAAAGATGGTTATCCTGAAGTTACTTCTGAAAATATAGAAGCCGTATTAGGTATTACGTTAACAGAAGATGAAAAAGCAAAAATTGGTAAAAACTGGAAAGTTGATAAATCAAATATTATAGTTGAAAAATGTATGGAAGCAGGAATTGCTCCTTATGGAAATGCAAAAGCAAGAGCTAGAGTTTGGGGATGGGCTGATGAGATTCCAAAACATAGAGAACCATTACATTCACCAAGAAGTGATTTAGTAAAAGAGTATCCAAGTTTTGCCGATAAACCGGATCACTGGAGAGTTGATACAAGATATGTTTCTGAACAAACTAAACAAGATTGGGCAAAAGATTTCCCTATTAATTTAGTTACAGGAAGACTTGTAAATATGAATGGTGCTGGTATGGAAAATAGAGCTAGTAAATATCTTGCAAAATTAACACCTGAAATGTTCTGTGATATCAATCCAGATTTAGCAGGAAGATATGGTATTAGAGATGGTTCTATGATGTGGATTCATTCACCTCAAGGAACAAAAATTAAAGTAAAAGCACATTATTCTCATGGAGTTAGTCCGGATAGAATATTTATTCCAATTCACTTTGCAGGTGTATTAGAAGGTGAAAGTTTACTTCATAAATATCCTGATGGAACTGCTCCTTATGCGATAGGTGAGAGTGCAAATACTGTTACTAACTACGGTTATGACATTGTTACTCAAATCCCTGAGACTAAGGGTGGATTATGTCAGATTTCAAGAGTGTAGGAGAATAACATGAGTAATAATAATGTAGATTTCGCAAGTATGAGATTTTACTGCGATGAGCACAGATGTATTCATTGCGATGGTTGTTCTGTTGCTTGTGCTGAAGCACATGAGCTACCTGTTGAAATTTCTAGAAGAAAAGTTGTAACAGTTAATGAAGGTAAGCAAGGGATGGAGTTTTCTTTATCTGTTGCTTGTATGCATTGTACTGATGCACCTTGTGAGCAAGTATGTCCTGTTGATTGTTTTTATATCAGACAAGATGGTATTGTTTTACATGATAAAGATAAATGTATTGGTTGTTCATATTGTTTATATGCTTGTCCATTTGGAGCTCCTCAGTTCCCATCTAATGGTGCTTTTGGTACTAAAGGTGTAATGGATAAATGTACAATGTGTGCAGGTGGTCCAGATGAAACAAATAGTGAACATGAAAGAGAACTTTATGGACAAAATAGAATTGCAGAAGGAAAAGTTCCTGTATGTGCTGCTATGTGTTCAACAAAAGCTTTACTAGTTGGAGATGCTGAATCAATTTCAAACATTTATAGAGAAAGAGTAATGTCAATTGGTCATGGGGTGCAAACAATGCCTTATGGTTGGGATAAAGCGTATGGAAAATAAAAGTTTTCTAAGTGAATATAAGGCCTATTTAATTATAGGCTTTTTATTCGTCCTTTTAACATATTGGTATTTTTGGTTAGCAACAATTGCTGATATAAATTATGTTTACAAGTTTATATTAGAAATGTTGCAAGGTAATTTCACAGGTCAAGTGGTTCCTTTTGAAAGTTTAACTCACTATCAACAGATGGAAGTGGGACTTTTTGGACCAAGATATGATGCAGTTGCGCCAGAAGTTATAAGAGCATTTGAAGAAAGACAACATTTATTACCTATTGTATTTGTTGTTGAATTCTTCTTATTCTTAACTATGTTTATTGTAGCAAAAGGAAGAAAACAAGCAAAAATCACAAGAGAAAATGACAAAGTTCAAGTATATTCTATTTTTCAAAGATTAGTATTATTATTGAATATTGTGATTATGATGTATCTATTTATCACTGGTTTCTCAATTACTTTTGGAAACTGGACAGGTGGTGGATATATCGCCAGATTAATGAGAGCAACACATGAAATAGTTGGTCTTGGATGGATGCCAATTTGGTTTATTATGACTATAATTGCTTTTAAAGATCACAAATTTTTCGTAAGACCAAGTTCTAAAATATGGAATAAAATTTTCCTAAGAGGAAAGTATGGTCATATGGATAGAATTAATTATTACATGTATGTTGCTTTTGGTTCATTATTAGTATTTAGTGGATTTGTAATTTGGTATATGTTTCCAAATGCTGCAACACATGCTGAAACTATACAGATAAAAAGATTTATTTTGTTTATACATTTCATGGGAAGCGCGATTATTTCGTTCTTTACTTTTGAAACAGTTTACTCATACTTTGTATCTGTAAAAGGTTATATCCCTGGTGTTATAACTGGAAAATTACCTCTTGAATATCTAGAACAATTAAGACCCGACGTTCTAGCAGAGGATAAAGATTTATTAAAAAAAGATTAGCAAATAGCTCTTTATGAGCTTTTGCTTTTCTTTATATATTATAATATGCTAAATTTGCATATTAAAGGAAAGATATGGACAACGCCAAATATTTAAAAACAGTAATAATTGACAAACTTATAGAAAATGAAGCAACTGTATATGAAGACGTGACAATTGATGAGTCACGTTTAAACCTTTTTTTAAACGGAGAGAAAGCCATATCTATGATGTGTATTCCAAAAGACCAAGATGCCCATGCAATTGGTTTTTTAATGAGTGAAAACGTAATATCATCTATTGATGACATTGAAGAACTAACGGTTAGTGAAGATGGATTAAGAGTAGATGTAAAAGCAAAAATAGATGAAGACTCACTCCAAAATTTATATAAAGAAAAAACACTTGTAAGTGGTTGTGGTGGTGGAATTACTGGTAATATTGAAGGAAGTTTAGAAATACCATTTAATCAAACTGCTTTCAAAGTTAAACCAGAAACAATTTCAAGTGAAATAAAAATATTTTATCATGAAAGTGAACTTTATAATCTAACAGGTTGTGTTCACAAAGCAATGATTTATTTATTAGATGGAACTACAGTTACTGCTGAAGATATAGGAAGACACAATGCTATTGATAAAGCAGTTGGAAAATGTAAAATTCAAAGACTTGATACTACTAAATCAATATTATTTGTAAGTGGAAGATTAAGTTCAGAGATGGTTACAAAAGCTGTAATGCATAGGGTTCCAATAATAGTTTCAAGAACAGCTCCAACTTACTTAGGTGTTCAAACTGCACATAAACATGGAATTACTCTTATTGGCTTTGCAAGGGGTAAAAAAATGAATCTTTATACACATGGTGGAAGAATAGATGTCTAGCATTGATGATAATTTAAAAATAGAATTAGATAAAGTTCAAAAAGACTTACTAATGACAAATTTAGATGAAGAGGGTAAACTCTCTTGTCTAAAAGCTTTTAAGGTTGCTAGATTAATTGGTAAAAAACCAAAAGAAATGAGTGCAATTACAAAAAGTTTAGGTATAAAAATTACAAATTGTGAATTAGGTGTTTTTGGAAAATTAAAATTTCAAGATCCAAATATTCATGTTTATAATAAATTAAAACAAAACTATATGGGTTATAAAACTTTAGAATGTAAGGTATTATGGGATGAAGCTCAAAACTCTACACTGCGAACAGTAGGTTCTACTGTTAAAAATTCTGATATTGAAGTAGTTCATTGTCAGTTAGGATGTTTTAGAGAGAAAAAAGGTCATAAAGATGGAAATAAAAGTTAAAGTTTGGATTGAAGATGAAAATAGAAATCTTATTTTTGGAAGCGGAAAAACTGAGATTTTAAATCAAATTGACCAAACAGGATCAATAGCAAAAGCAGCACAAAATGTTGGAATGAATTATAAAAAAGCATGGAGTCATATAAAAATTCTTGAAGAATATATTGAAGATGACTTAGTTTTAACAAAAAAAGGTCGAGCTGAAGATAGTGGAAGTAAATTAACTTTAAAAGCAAAAGAGTTAATGAAACTATATAAAACACTCGATGAAGATATAAAAGAGTATTCTCAAAAAAGGTTTAAAGAACTTTTTTTAGATAGGGAATGTGATATAGTAAAGGAAAGTAAAAATGTATAAACTTAATATTTTGCAATATAATAATATGCAAAATTTGCATATTAAAGATGATATGTCTTTAAGTATTCTAAGTAATAATGAAGAGTATAACAAAACTGAAAAAGAGTTCAAGGAAAAATATTCATTTGAAAATATTAATAGTTTTTCATTTTCTAAGAGTGGTTTTTTATCTTTACTATTAGAATTAAATAAAAAAGGAAAAATTGCAATTAGTGTAGGTGAAACACAAAGTTTAATAGATGCTGCAATTCTTTTTGAAGAGTTGGGATTTGAAATAATTTGGATTGATTTATTAAAAGATGGGAATATAAATATTGAAAAATTAGAAGGTCTAAATATTGATTTTCTTTTTATATCTTCTTATATTATGGATACTTTTGTACAAACATCAATAAAAAATATAAAAAAATTAACAAATGCAAAAATTATTTCAAATGCCAGCGCACATTTTGATAAAAATTCTGATGTAATTTATTTTGACCCATATAAACTAACAGGATACTCTTTTCATGGTTTAATACTTTTTAATGAAAATTTATTTGAAGAACAAGCAATCTCTAATAAAGATGGAATTGCTCTTTTTAATATTTTAGAAGCTTTAAAAAATCAAAAATTTGAGATATCTATTAAAGATATTTTTATGCAAAAATTAAGAGATATTTTAAAAGATGATATTTATCTCTTCGTTGATAATTCACAAACCTTGCCTTATACTCTTCATTTTGCTTTAAAAAATATAAAAGCAAGGGAGCTTATACGAACACTTGCCTTAGATGAAATTTGTATTACAAATGGAGAGGGTTGTTCTCTTGGACTTTCAAGACCTTCTCGAATTATTCAAGCTATGGGGTATGATGAGCTTACCAGTAGAAACTCAATTTCTTTAACTTTTACACAAAAATTAGAAGATAAAGAAATAGAAAAAATTGTAAATAAAATTGCAAAAAAATATAAACAAATTAAAGTTTTAAATCAAGGAAATTAAATGGCTGAAAAAATGAATTTTTTAGATTTTACAGATGCAGTAAAAAAAAGTTTGGATTTATCTATTACTACAACTTTTACTGAAATAATTTCTATTGGTGAAGCATTAGGCAGAATAATTGCAAAAGATGTTGTTTGTGTAAAAAACTTGCCTTCTTTTAATAATTCAGCAATGGATGGATTTGCACTTAAATTTGAAGATGCAGGGAAAGTTTTAACAATTAATAAAACAATTTTTGCAGGGGACAAGGGTGAAAAAGTAAAAGAATCACTTTTAGCAAATGAGTGTTATAAAATTATGACAGGAGCAAAAGTTCCTTCTGATGCTGATACTATTGTTCCTATTGAAAATTGTTTTGATGTTAATTCTACAACAGTTAGAATTCCTAATGATATTAAAAAAGGTGCAAATCTAAGACTAAAAGGTGAAGAGCAAAAAGAGGGCAATATATTATTTAGAAAAGGTGAAGAAATAAACTCATCTCATATTACTCTTTTAGCTTCTCAAGGTTTAGTAATGATTGAAGTTTTTAGAAAAATTTCAATTGCAGTTTTATCAACAGGAAATGAAATTAAAGAGCCATGGGAAAGAGCAGATGAGGAAGAAATTTATAATTGTAATTCATTTGCTTTAATTTCACAACTAAAAGAAAAAGGTTTTGATGCCACTTATTGTGGAGTAATTCCTGATAATCTTGAAGATTCAAAAAATTACATAAAAACTTTAAAAAACTATGATGTAATTATTACAAGTGGAGGTATTTCTATGGGAGATGCTGACTTTGTAGGAGAAGCTTTTTTACAAAATGGTTTAAAAACAGCATTCCATGGGGTAAATATAAAACCAGGTCGTCCTATTATGATGGGAACTATGGATAAATCACTTGTTATTTGTCTTCCTGGAAATCCACTAACTGCAATGGTAAATATTTATTTATTTGCAATTCCTATTTTAAATAAAATTCAAGGTAATGAAAATATTTACCATGAAACTGCATTTGCAATGAATCATGAACAATTTAAAACAAAAGAAGGCCGAGTAAATATTGTCCTTGGAAAACTTGAAAATGGAGGTTTTAAAGTAACTAGAAATAATAAATATGGATCAGGAATGATAACAGCTTTATATGAGAGTAATTCTATTCTTGTAACAAAAGAAAGTACGTCATCAATTGATGTAGGGCAAGAGGTGTATGTTATTAAATTCAATAACAAATCAACAACACAAGAAACAAATATATTTAATTAATTAAAAGGGAAATAAAAAATGATTAAAAAAACTTTATTATCAGTAGGATTATCTACACTATTAGCTATGAGTTTATCAGCTGATTCTTTAATGATGGCAACAACAACAAGTACAGATGACACTGGATTATTAGATTATTTAGCGCCACAATTTGAGAAAGATACAGGTACTAACCTTAAATGGGTTGCAACAGGAACTGGAAAAGCTCTTAAAATGGGTGAAAATTGTGATGTTGATGTTTTATTAGTTCATGCACCTGCTTCTGAAATAAAATTTGTTGAAAGTGGTTTTGGAGTTGATAGAAAAGAAGTTATGTATAATGATTTCATTATTGTAGGTCCAATTACAGATCCTGCTCATGTAAGTGGTAAAAGTACAGTTGAAGCATTAAAAACTATTAAAGATGTAAAAGCTAATTTTCTTAGTCGTGGAGATGATTCAGGAACAAATAAAAAAGAACTTTCTCTTTGGAAAGATGTAGCCCCTGTTGTTCCAGAAACTGATTCATGGTATATTCAAACAGGTCAAGGTATGTTAGTTACTATTAATATGGCTGCTGAAAAAAATGGATATACAATGACAGATAGAGGTACATGGATTAAGTATGCTGCTCAAAGAGGTGCTGAAAATAAAATGAAAATAGTTGTTGAAAAAGATAAAACATTATTTAATCAATACAGTGTTATTCCAATTAATAAAGATAAATGTCCAAATGTAAAATTAGAATTAGCACAAAGCTTTAGTGATTGGTTAATAAAACCTGAAACACAAAAATTCATTGGTGATTTTAAATTATTAGATAAAACATTATTTACACCAAACGCAAGTAAATAAATAAAAATTCCAAGGGTTAGGGTTAGTTTATAGAATGAATCTTTTTACAGATGGCTTCAATGAAGCGATTGATCTTCTTACATCAGGAAATGAGAGTGTTTACTCAGCGATTAGTGTTACAGTAACAGTTTCTTCATTGTCGTTAATGATTAGTTTAATAATAGGTCTACCCTTGGGTTTTCTACTTGGATATTATCAATTTCCAGGTAAAACAATTATTCGAACAATAGTAGATACTTTTTTAGCTCTACCAACGGTTGTAATTGGATTAATAGCATATGCTATGCTTTCTCAAGTAGGACCTTTGGGAGAGTATAATTTACTTTTTTCTCAAAAAGCCATAATAATGGGTCAAATAGTTTTAGGTCTTCCTATCATTATTGCATTAACTGCAACCCAAGTTGAAGCTGTTGATAAGAGGTTGTATACGTCTTTAAAAGGCTTAGGAGCAAATTCTTATCAGATTTTAGTTGGTACATTAATAGAAGCAAGATTTGGTCTTATGACAGCTGCTATGACTGCTTATGGAAGAATTATCACAGAGGTTGGTATTTCTATGATGGTTGGTGGAAATATAAAATATCATACAAGAACTATTACAACTGCTATCGCTCTTGAAACTGGTAAAGGTGAATTTGTAACAGGTATTGCCCTTGGTTTAGTTTTATTTGCAGTTGCTTTGATGGTTAATATTGCTTTATCTGTATTAAAAAGGAAATGGACTCAATGAGTAACTTATATGAACTAAATAATATAGAACAATATTATGATGGTAAAAAAGTGCTTAGTGTTGATACACTATGTTTAGAAGAAAATAAAATAATTGGTTTTTTTGGACCTAATGGTAGTGGTAAATCTACTCTTTTTTCATTACTCTCTTTTATTTGTAAACCAACAAAAGGCGAAATATCATTTAATGGTATTTGCAATAAAAAAATTGATTTAGAAACAAAACAGAGTGTAGTAATAGTTCCTCAAAATCCTTATCTTTTAAAAAGAACAGTATTTGATAATATCGCTTATGGATTAAAACTAAGAAATGATACTGATAATTTAAAAGAAAAAGTACAAGAGTCATTACAATTAGTAGGATTAGATATAAATTTTGTAAATAGAAAATGGAGTCAACTCTCAGGTGGAGAAGCACAAAGAGTAGCCCTTGCTGCAAGATTGATTCTAAAACCAAAAGTATTGATTTTAGATGAACCAACAGCAGGTGTTGACACAAATTCAGCTCAACTTATAAAAGAAGCAATATTAACTGCAAAACAAAAATACAATACAACTATATTTATTTCAAGTCATGATCATAATTGGTTAAATCATATTTGTGATAGAAGAATTGCATTATTTCAAGGAAATCTTGTAGAAAATGGTAGTGTAAATCTTCTTTTTGCACCATGGGAAAAAGATAAAGATGGAAATCTTGTAAAAGTGTTTACAGATGGGCAAAGATTAACTATACTAAATAGTGAATCAAAAAAAAGAGATTCAGTAATGATGATAAATACTGAGCAAATTGATATTTGTAGAAAAGATTGTGATGAAATGCAAAATGAAAATACTCTTGTGGCAACTGTTTGTTCAATTTATCAACAAACAAATGAAAATCATTTGTTAATAGAATTTTCAATTAGTGGAATGAGTTTTAATAGTAAAATTACTAGAGAAGAGATGAAAAAACAAGCATTACTTCCAGGGGATAAAATTTTTGTAAATATTAATCTTTCAGGTGTTTGTTGGATTTAAAGATAATTCTAGTAAAATGAGTAAAATCAAAAGAAAGTGAGAACGAAAATGTTTGTAAAATTAAATGAAAGAGTTTATTTAAACTTATCAAAAATCACAAGAACTAAAATTGACCATGTGGAAGATGGAATAAGAGTAAGATTTTATGAGGGTAAAGACCAAGTTGCTAAATCTAAGAGATTTGAAACAGTAGAAGATGCTAATAAATGGTTTGAAGCACTAATTAATTCTTCAACTAAGTAAGTATTATGAAAAAAACAATACTGTTTTTAATATTTATATCATCGGCACTTTTTGCAGGAAAAGATGATTTTCAAGGTTGTATTGAGTTAAAACTAAGCGAAGCAAAAAGTATTATTTCTTGCCCAAGTGGGGATTATGAAGTTACATTTGGATTAAATCGTGATAAAAGAGATTTAGTAGAAGAACCTAATATTATAAAAATTGGTGAAGCTCCTCAAAAAATCATTCAGTATATTACAAAATAAATAAGACACACTATGTGTCTTATTTAATATTATCTATTTAAAGATATCTGCCATTTGATTTTTATACCAACCAACAGCATATTCAGCCTCTTGCATTCTAATACTTTCATCAGCATACGAAGGACTTAATCCTCCTGCTCCTAAGCTTTTCAAATCAACAATTTCATCATCATGTGCTTCATAAACAGCAGCAACAGAAATACCATATGTTGGAGCTACTAAACTATAACAAGTATTAGCAAGTTTTGGAGGATTTACAATTGGTAAACTTACTAAAATTCTAGAGATTTGAAGTGCTGCAATTTTACCTTGTGAGTTTGCAGAGAATCCAGATTTTGGCATAGGACCTGCAATACATGCATCACCTATTACATAAACATTTTTTACAAGTTTTGATTCAAATGTTTTAGTATTAATTGGACACCAATCACCATCTACAAGACCTGAATCAAAAGCTAATTTTCCAGCTTTTTGTTCTGGAATATAGTTAAGTACATCTGCTTTTATCTCTCCATCTTCAGTTTTTATAACTTTTGTTTTAGGGTCTACAGATATAACTTTTCCTCCAAATTCAGAACTTCTCCAATCAATCATATTTTTATAAAGTTTTTCCCATCCTTCTTGAAATAGTCCTTGTTTAGAAAATTTATTTTTTTGGTCAAGAATTATAATTTTAGAGTTGGGTTTATTGTGTTTTAAATAGTGAGCAACTAAAGAAACTCTTTCATAAGGTCCAGGAGGACATCTAAATGGATTATTAGGAGCCACCATTATAAAAGTTCCACCATCTTTCATATTTTGTAGTTGCTCAGATAATAAAATAGTTTGTGCACCTGCTTTATATGCGTGAGGTGAATATTCTTCTGAACCTTCAACATAACCTTTATCATATTTAAAATCAATTCCAGGTGATACAATAGCTTTAGTATAAGGAATAATTTCTCCATTTTCTAAAATAACACTATTTATAGTTCCATCAACTTTTTTAACTTTTTCATGTCTTACAATTATTTTGTATTTTTCTTCTAAAGTTTTATAGTCATGTTTTATATAATCAATTTTGTTCATTCCAGCGATTACTGTATTACTAAATGGACAAGTATAATAATCTTTATTTTGCTCTATTAATATAACTTCAGTATCAGGACTAAATTTTTTTAAGTATTTAGCAGCTGTCGCTCCACCAAATCCACCTCCAACAATTACAACTCTTTTTTTATTGGTAGGAAGTTTTGTATCTGCAATACTTGCGCATGTAACAAAAGATAAGGCAGTTGTTCCTAAAAGTATTTTATTAAAAGTTCTTCTATTCATCATCATATATCCTTTCTATCTTTTAATATTTGAAAAGTAGTAAGCAATTTGTTCTAACTCTTCATCACTAAAACCTTTTGCATGTTTTTGCATCATAGTTTCAGTTCTTTTACCATTTTTATAATCTAATAAAATTTGGTACATATTAGTTTTCCCCATACCAGCAATATATGGAGTAATAGCCTCTGATTTTCCATCAATTCCATGACATGAAGTACAAGATAGAGATAACATTTCACCTCTTACAGGATCATATTCAGCAGCAAATGACAAGCTACTTAAACAAAGTAGTAATAAACTTAATTTTTTCATTTTTCTCTCCTTAGTTATACGAAGTATAAACAAATAATAATAGTTTAAAAACCTTAAAAATAAGATAAATAATTTTTAAAGAAAAATATAACAAAATGAAAGAAATTTACACATAATTTCTAAAATAGTATAAAATAGCATTATGTTTATTCACCTAGATTTAGATTGTTTTTTTGTATCAGCTCATAGAACTATCGATGATAGTTTATTTCATATTCCAGTTGCGGTTGGAGGAAGAAGTAATCTTAATATTTTTTCATCAAAAAAAGAGATTAGAAAAATTTCTTCAAATAGTGGAGCTTTTGTAAGTTCCATTCTTACTAATGAAGGAATGAAAACTTTTAAAGAGTATTTTGTAGATGAAAATGGGAAAATAAGAGGAATAATTACAACATCATCCTATGAAGCAAGAGCTTTTGGGGTAAAGACTGCCATGAGTGTAAATGAAGCTTTAACTTTATGTCCACACTTAAAAATGCTTCCACCTAACTATCCTTTATATCATGACTTATCAACAAAACTAAAAGAGCTTTTAATAAAAGAGATACCATTAGTTGAGCAATTTTCTATTGATGAATTTTTTGGAGATGTAAGTGGTTATATTGATGAAAGTGAAATTGTAGAGTTTGCATATTATTTAAAAAAAAAGATATATGATGAGCTTAAATTACCTATTTCAATAGGAATTGCAAATACAAAATATCTCTCAAAACTAATAACTGAATATGCAAAACCAGATGGTGTAAAGTATGTAAGTGTTGATAATATTGGAAATTTTATAAAAGACATTCCAATTAAAGAGTTTCCGGGAATTGGAAAAGCTTTTCAAGAAAGACTAAAAGGTTATGGAATTAAAACCCTTGGTGATATAAAAAAGAATCAAAAGCTTTTTTATTCTTGGAAACAGCCAGGAATTGATTTATATAATCGTGTTTGTGGAATACGAGATAATAAATTAACTTTTGAGCGAGAAAAAAAATCCATTGGAATTGGAAGGACCTTTGATACTATTTATGATAGGGATGAATTGAAAAGAAGAGTAATGATTCTTTGTAGATATTTGTGTTTTTTAGTGAAAAAAGCAAATGTAAATCCATTAACTTATGCCATAAAAATAAGATATGAGTATAAAATCAAATCAAAAAATTATATAAATGTTAATAGAATTTTTAATGAAATGGATTTTAAAACTGAAATGGTAAAACTTTTTGATAAAACTGATAATCACAAAACTCATGGAATAATACAGCTAAACATAACAGTTCTGAATTTTGCAAAAGTAAATGAATATACTTATAATCTTTTTGAGTATGAGAGTGATTTAAAAAAAAGAGCCCTAACAAATCAGATGCAAAATTTAAGAAATAAATATGGAATTGATATTATTAAAAGCGGTTTTGAGATAAAAAAATGATTTTAATTTAACATAAATATGAATAATAATAGAATATTATATTATAGATATTTAAAAAATAAAAGGAATATTTCATGTCATATATATTACAAGTAGATTTTCCACATGATGGAATTTTTGGTGAAGAATTTTCAAAGGCTTTTGTTGATTTAGCAAATGATATCTCAAATGAAGAGGGTTTGATTTGGAAAATTTGGACTGAAAATAAAGAAACAAAAGAAGCAGGTGGAATTTATCTATTTTCAAATGAAATAGATGCAAAAAGATATTTAGAAAAACATACAAAAAGACTTGAAGCATTTGGATATAAAGATATAAGAGCAAAGATTTTTATTGTAAATGAAGCACTAAGTAAGATTACAAAGGCGAGTTTTTTAAATTAAAAAAAGAGGATTAATCCCCTTTTTTTAGTAATAATTAGATTTCAACTTGTGAGTTTAAATCTATGCTTCCACCTTTAATAATCTGAGCTCTAAGTCCTGCTTTATGAACCATTTGAGTTAATGTTTTTTTCTCATTTAGCTTATCGGATAAATATTTACAAGGCTCACAAAGTCTTATACCTTTTAAAACAACTTCACCTATTTGAAACTCTTTTCCTACAAGTGCATTTAAATCACAATTTGAAACAACAATATTTCTTCTGAAATCTTCGGCTGTGATATTTAAATTGTGCTCTTTATTTAAAGCCTCTATTTTTTCTATTTCAATCAAAGTTACATCTCTATCAGGTTCAATTTCACCTTTATTTGAAAAAGTACCTAATTGATTATAATATCTATCTCCAAAAATTCCTTTTTCAACTTCTAAAACCATTTGATTTACTTTTAGCATGGCACTTTGTGGATCTTTTGAAATAAGAAGATTTACTATTTTACCTGACATTATGTTTCCTTTTTTATTTTGATTATAACTAAAAATAAAGTATATAAACTCTAAAATAAAAATCAAATATATAAAAATTATAAAGGTTATTTATGAGTGAACAAGTTAAATATTATGAAGATAAATTAAAATATGAAATTGATTCTTGGGATTTAAGTGAGTCTTTAAAAGATTCTAAAACAGTTGTTATTGATGCGCGTTCTTTTAGTGCTTATGAGCAAGAACATATACCAAGTGCTATAAATATTCCCCATAGAACTATGAATGAAGAAACAACAAAAAATCTTGATAAAAATATACTTTATGTGACTTATTGTGATGGAATAGGGTGTAATGCTTCAACAAAAGGTGCATTAAATATGACAAAGCTAGGTTTTAAAGTAAAAGAGCTTTTAGGTGGTTTAGATTGGTGGATTCGAGATGGTTATGAAACTAAAGGTATAAATGCAAGAAATTCTAAAAATATTGAGTGTGGCTGTTAAAAAGCTATAACAAAAGAGTATTAACTATACTCTTCTGTTAACTTGTTATAAAACTTTACGTATTGTGTATCACCTTCGTCTCTTGCTTTCATAGCAGGTCTTGGGTGTTCATTTAAATGTCCAGTTAAGATATAAGGTACACTTGGTCCCCAATCTAACTCTTTTTCTAAAGGCACAATATGAGTTTCAATAAATTTAAGTACAGGTAATAATTTGTATTTTGGATTTTTCAAGAAACCTAATAATAATTCCATAGCACAATTCCCAGCACCTCTACCTAATCCTGAAACTGTAACATCTAGGTAACTTGTTCCATAAATCATAGCTTCAAGTGTATTTGCATATGCTAAAGTTAGATTGTTATGTGCATGAATTCCTACTTTTTTACCAACAGGTTTTGCAGCTCCTAGGTATTTAGCAGTTAATTTATTAATTTGTTCTGGATAAAATGAACCAAAACTATCAGCAATATAAATAACATCAACATTAGTTTTACTAAGTGTGTCTAAAACTTGATCTAATTCATCATCAAATGATTTTGAAATAGCCATGATATTACAAGTTGTTTCATATCCTTTTGCATGGAAATCTTCGATTAATTCAATAGCTTCTGGTAATTGATGAATATAAGTAGCAACTCTAATCATATCAACAACACTTTCACTTTTTGGTGGAATTTCTTCTTTGATAGTTCTTCCAACATCAGCCATTGTTGCAATTTTTAGATTTGTATTATTTTCACCTACAATTCTTCTAATATCTGCTTCTTTACAGAAATTCCAAGCTCCATACTCTTCTTCACTCATTACTGTAGGAGATACGTTTTTACCGATTTCCATATAATCAATACCAGCAGCTACACATGTTTCATAAAGTGCTTTAACGAAATCATCTGTAAAATGGTAATTGTTTACAAGTCCACCATCTCTGATTGTACAATCAAAAACTTTGATGTCTTCTCTAACTGTTAGTATTGAACCCTTTTTTTCAATCATTTTTGTTCCTCATTGTTCTTCTTAAATAATATTTAATATAATATCTTAATGGTACTCAAATCAACTTTAATAAGAAGTCAAAGATAGTACATCTTTTATTTTATTATAAGAATAAAAAGCAAAATCTTTATTTTTAGCTTTTATTGTATAAACAGCCATTCTATCTGCTAGTTCATTTCCTTCCACTCCTGAGTGACCTTTAACATGATGAATTTCAATTTTATCTTTTAATTTTTCATATAAATTATGAGCTTCTTTTATAAGTTCAAGATTTTTAATCTCTCCACCTTTTTTTGTCCAGCCCTTTGCTTTCCATCCATAGGCCCAAGTTGTAATACAATCAATACTATATTTTGAATCAGAATAAATTGTAATAATATTTTGGCTATTTGATTGTCTTGCTATAATTAAAGCTTGATAAAGAGCATTTAATTCAGCGATATTATTAGTTCCATCTTTTTCATAAGCCCCATGAAGTAAAACAGGATTTTTTTTATTTGAATAAATTGCTAATCCACTTCCTGCTTCTCCTGGATTTCCAGAACATGCTCCATCACAGTAAATTTTTATATGTTCTTCTTCATCTTCTTCTATTTTAGCACTTGGAATTTCTTGCGTAGCAGCTGATTTATAAACTGATTTTGCATTGATGTTATTAAATTCTAGTACCATATGATAATTTTTGATAATTTGTTCTTGAGCTTTTAAAGATAAATCACCTTTTAAAAGCATTAATAAATTTCCATCATTTTTTGATACTTCTTTGTTTAAAGCTAATTCTTTCCAATTATCTATTGGAGGATACTCTAAAGCTAAAATTTTAAATTGTTCTTTGTTTAATGTGTTTTTGTGTGATATTAACTCAATAAAGCTATTGTCTATGGTCATTTTATTTTCTCTATTTCTTTTGATTTTAATTTGAAGTATACTAAAAAATATTATAGGCCTTGCTTTTGTAAATTAATTCAGTTATACTGTGTCCACTTAAGATGAATTCGAGTTTCATCTGTTATTTTATTTTATGCTTTTTATTGATTCCCACACTATTAATATTACACATTATTTACATTTAGACAACAAGCTCATAATTTATCTTTTGATTAACTTCATAGAAATGAAGAAAAAAAAAGGAAAATCATATGTCAATTACACATATAAAAACAAACAAAAAAATTGAAGTTTTATTAAGACTTTTAGCAAGTAACGAAACTTTGGCGGACGCAAGTTCAAAATCTGGTTTAAATATAGAAAAAACAAAAGTAATTCTTAATAATAAAAACAATTAAAATTATATAGAAATTATTATTTCTATATAAACTCAAATATAAAAGACTTCCTTTAATTATTTTTTAATAAATCCCTTGACCATGGTCATGATTAATTTCTATTAATTTAGTTACAATAAATAAAAAATAAAGAAATTGGAGTTTTTATGCTTTCAAAATTATCAATCAAACAAAAGCTTATTTTAATAATGTTAATACCACTTATGGTTGTTATTTTATTAGCGGCAAAATTGGCAGTAGATTCATTTAGTATTTCTAAGAATTTACGTACATTAGAAAATGTTGTTATTCTTTCTACAAAAATTGGAGCTTTAGTTCATGAAACTCAAAAAGAGCGAGGTATGACAGCTGGATTTTTAGGAAGTGCTGGTGAAAAGTTTAAAACTGAACTACCAATTCAAAGAGAAAATGTTGATGAAAAAATAAAAGAGTTAAATACTTTTTTAAATACTTTTAATAAAAATCAATATAGTACAGAATTTTTAGAAAACTTAAATTCAGGTCTTAAAAAAGTTGAAAATTTGACTACTACTAGAAGTGGTGTAAATTCATTAACTATAAACGCAGCTATTGCTATAGGATATTATACGGATTTAAATAAGTTACTATTAAATGTAATCGGAAATATTACGAAATTATCAAATAGTGCAACTGTATCACAAGAATTAGTCTCTTATATGAATTTTCTATTATCAAAAGAGAGAGCTGGGATTGAAAGAGCTGTTGGAACTAATACTTTTGCAAAAGATAGTTTTGGAGCTGGTATGAAAGCAAAATTTTATACTTTAATTGCAGAACAAAATGCATATATGGATTCATTTTTAAAAGTTTCAGATTTAAAAACAGTTGAATTTTATAAAACAAACTTAAAAGGTGACTCTATTGATGAAGTTGATAGAATAAGAAATATTGCATTATATAGTGATATTGAAACAAAATTTGGAATTGATGCTAATTATTGGTTTAAAGAAATTACTGAAAAAATTAATTTACTAAAAAAAGTAGAAGATTATATTTCAGAAACTTTAATTATTACAATAGATGATGAAATGAATACAGCTAATCAAAATATGCTTATATTTGGTTTTTTAAGTGTTATTGGAATAATTTTAACAATGATTTTGGCAAGAACAATTGCCTTTACTATTTTACTTGATGTGGCTTCTGTGAGAAAAGGTGTCGAAAATTTCTTTGCATTTATTAATTTTGAAAAAGATGATATTGAACTTATTAAAGTTAACTCAAATGATGAACTAGGAATGATGTCAAAAATTATTAATAAAAATATTGAAAATACAAAAATAAATATTCAAAAAGATAGAGCATTAATAGCTGATACAATAAGAGTTACAAATGCAATTAATAAAGGTTATTTAAATACAAAAATAGAATTAGGTTCAAATAATCCTTCTTTAAATGAATTAAAAGATATTATTAATGAAATGTTAGTAACCCTAAATAGTAATGTATCGAATATTTTAAAAGTATTAACTTCATATTCAAAACTTGATTTTAGACCAAAATTAGCTGATAATAGTCTTGAAGGTATCATTAAAGAATTAGAAAAAGATGTAAATATCTTAGGTGATGTTATTACTCAAACTTTACTTGAAAATAAAAGAACAGGAATAACATTGAGTAATAATGCAAATATTCTAACTAAAAATATGCAAGGAATTGCAAGTGCTGCAAATTCACAAGCTGCATCTTTAGAAGAAACAGCTGCTTCATTGGAAGAGATAACTTCAAATATCACAAATAATACTCAAACAACTACAGAAATGGCAAATTACGGTAACAAAGTTAAAACTTCAATTTCTTTAGGTCAAGAATTAGCAAATAAAACTGTGATTTCTATGGAAGAGATTAATTTACAAACAACAGCTATTAGTGAAGCTATTACAATAATTGATCAAATTGCATTTCAAACAAATATTCTTTCATTAAATGCAGCAGTAGAAGCAGCAACTGCTGGTGAAGCTGGACGTGGCTTTGCTGTTGTTGCTGGAGAAGTGAGAACACTTGCAAGTAGAAGTGCTGAAGCTGCTAAACAAATAAAAAGTTTAGTTGAAAATGCTCAAAGAAAAACTCAAGAAGGTAAAGATATAGCCTCTGATATGATAAAAGGTTATACTCAATTAAATGAAAATATAACTACTACTTTGGATTTAATTGAAAATGTTACAACTGCTAGTAAAGAACAAGCAACAGGTATGATTCAAATAAATGATGCTGTTAATAGCTTAGATCAAATTACTCAATTAAATGCGCAAAATGCTTCAGAAGCAAATGAAATAGCACAAAAAACACTTGTTATTTCAAATACTATTATTGAACAAGCTGATGCAAAAGAGTTTAATGGTAAAGACTCTATAAAAGCTTAAAATTAGAAAAATAAAAAAAATAAAAGAGGTTTTAAAATCCTCTTTTAATCTTCTTCCTTATGACGTCTTCCATTAAAAAGTACAACTTTATCTAATCTTATTTTTTCTTTTGTATTTAAAATCATATACTCAATTCCATCAATAACTTCCATAGTATAAACTAAACCTTTAAGAGTTTTTTTCTCACCATTATCCAAGAAAACAACAGTTGATGGGATTTTTCTTTGCATTGCTACATTTAATTGATCAAAGAAATCTAAAGAAATTGGTGTATACATAAATAGTGCCTTTTATTGATTTAAAAAAGGATTTTAGTATTAATTGAATTAATAAATGATTTTTTATTTTAAAATGATATACTTAAAATACTTACATATAAAAGGAGTCACATGATAACAAGAAAAATAGTTGGTAGTAGAATGAGTAAAATTGTTGAGCATAATGGTGTAATATATTTTGCAGGAATTGTGCCATCTGATAAAACACTTGATGTTAAAGGACAAACTTTAGACGTATTAAATATTGCAAAAGAACTTTTTGAACAAGCTAATACAGATAAAGAAAATATTTTAAGAGCCGAAATTTATTTAAAAGATATAGATAGAGATTTTGCAGGTTTTAATGAAATTTGGGATGAATGGGTTTCAAAAGAAAATCCTCCAGCACGTGCTTGTGTAGAAGCTAGTATGTCAACACCTCAAACTTTAGTGGAGATTATATTTACATCTGTGAAAAAGTAAAAACAATTTGTTTTTTCTTTTTTACGGTATATAGCTTTGCTTTTTATTTATAAAAGAAGTAGTATAAAAAATCTCTCTTAAAAATAAAAATAGAGAGATTATCAAACAAATCATTGCCAAAATAAATAAAATAGCGATAAACAAAAAGTCTTTAAAATCAAAGATAGCACTTAAAAACATAGTTACAATAACCATAGCTACAAGTAAACCGGTACTTGTAGCAAATAGTATAGCTAGATTTGTGTTTTTCATTCTCATAGTTAGAAATTCTCTTCTTTGAGTTATTTTTAAAATAGATTTTTCATCTTTTAAGATATTTTCTTCTTCATATTTATCTAACTTATCAACTTTATCAATAATTCTTGAAAGTCTTCCTGTAAAAACATTTAACAATCCTGCGACTCCTGCTAATAAAAAAACAGGAGCAACAGCGAGTTGTATTAGTTGAGAAACTATATTTACACCATCTGAATTTAATTGAGTTATCATATTTTCTTCTTTATTTTATATTGCATTTTCCAAATTTACATCTTAATATTTTTATAAGCATGTAGATGAAATATAAAACAATACCTACTTCAAATACTTTATATAATATTTCCAAAATAGACTCTATTTTACTTCATCAATAATTTCTAATAATTGCTCTTGCGCTTCTTGTGCAATTTCAATTAAATCAGGGTTAATATCATCAACTAATTGAACTAAAGAGTTCATAGCGATAATTGTTTCTCCTTCTTGAGTGTAAACAGAAATTTTGCAAGGCATTATAATAGAAAGTGACATATCTTCACTTAAGAATTTTTCAGCAATAAAAGGATTACAAATATCAACTATTTGACACTCATTTTCTAAATTTATTCCTTTAGATTTTAAAGTTTCTTTTACATTATGAATATGTTGAACTCCAAATTTATATTTTGAAGATACTTCTTTTAGGCAATCAACTACTTCTTGAACACTTTTGCTTGATGTTTCTACATATTGCATCTATTTTTCCCTTATAATTATTTAATTTTTATTGATTATATCAAATTAGTTTTTATAAAAAGCCAATTTTTTTACTTCTAATTTATCAAACATACTTAGCATATTGTTATAATCTTGATGTAAATTTCTATTGATTAAAAACTCTTTTCCTTCAAGAATATTTACAGCTCTTTGGATTTGTTCTTTTCCATAAACATTGTTTAAAGCTTCTTCATAATCTTCCCAAATAATATTTTCATTATTCATTCTAATTAATTGAGCTACTAAATGACCAAACTTATTTTTTGAAAATTCTAAAATTTCTAAGGCATCATCATACTCTTGTAAAAGTAGTAACATTTGAGCTTTGAAATCTCCCATAGTGAAATTTTCTTTAAAAATTACACCAATATAAAGCTGCATATTTAAAGAATCATCTAAACTATCAACTGTGTCTAAAATATCATTTACATCATATTTTTCAAAGTTTAAAACCATATCTCGGATAAGCTTTCCATTGTTTTTATTGTTATAAACCATATCATCTAAAGGATAAACTTCTGAAAAATTTGGAACAATCATTTGACAAGAATAAAAATCTAAATATGTATATTCTCTAAGATACATCTCTCTATTTTGTGAAGCTAAAATATCAAGTAAAAATGCGTATTCATCATCGCTTCCATTACCTTCATATTTCCAAGGTGCGTACTCAAAACTTTTTTTAGCACTTAAAAATGGAAATCCAATTTTCCCATTTGAATCAATAAAGTGAGCTTCAATATTAAAGCTATCACTTACTAAACTCATATCAAAAGTAGGAATTTCAAAGGCATCAAGATTTGTTAAATCTCTTCCTTGCATAAGTTCAGTCATAGTTCGCTCAAGACTCACTTCTAAAATAGGGTGAGCTCCAAATGATACAAATAGTGTGTTATTAATTGGATTTATAAGGGAAATTGCAGTTACTGGGAAAACTCCACCTAAAGAAGAGTCTAAAACTTCTATTATGTAGCCTAATTTTTTTAAATCTTGAACATCTTTATAAACTTTTGGAAAAGATTTTATTAGTTCATCTGGAAATTTAGGAAGGGCATAACCTTCTTTGATAATAGCAATTTTTGCAAATCTTTCAAAGATTTCACTAAGAGCTTGAACTTTTGCTTCATTTGCTGTATTTCCTGTTGCTAAACCATTACTTACAAATAAGTTACTTAAAATATTTATTGGAATATATGTTTTTTCTTTAGTTGATTCTTTGATAAAAGGAAGTGCTACGATTTTATCCATATAATCACTGTTAAAATCTACTAAGTCCTTATCTTCTAATTCTCCATCTACACTATAAATTTCTTTTAATTCATCATTTAAATAGTTTCCACCAAATTCAAATGCTACTTCATCTGGAAAGTATTTTCTATTTGGAAGGTGGAAATCTATAAAGAAGTTATTTGTTTGTAATCTTTCTATATATTCACCATAAGCACTAGCAATTGAAGCATCTGAAATAACACCTTTTCCATTTGAGTAGATATGATTTGGTGCTTCATTTGAAGCTAAATTTACAGAGTAACAGTTTTCTAAAGGGTGTTTTTCTTGTGAAAAAGAGGCTTCACAACCTACATCTTTTAAAACTTCTTTCATTTTATTAATTGATTGTTCTACTGGGCTGTTTTTTGATAATAAATTCATTTGATTTTTTCTTCTCGATTCGTATTAATTTTTATAAGATATTTAGATTATAGCTAAAAAAATTATATTTTAAGAATAGCTTAGAAATATTAGATACAATATGAAACTAATAAAAAATAAAAGGTTACTAAATGGCAAAAGGAAAAAAGACTTTAATCAAAGAAATAAAAAAGTTAAATGACGAAATATTATTAATAAATGGAAAAGAGTATGTAATACTTGAAGATACTGCTGATATTGAAACAGCAACTACAATGAAAATTTCATCAAATGGAAATAGAATTTTAAGATTTGAAGATGAAAGTAAAAAAGCTAGAATAGATGTAAAACGAGATATTCATATTGTTAAATATACATTTAAAGATGAAGCAAATGCAAAGAAATTTGCAAAAACTTATGATAAAAAACTACTTACAAAAGATGATAAAAAAGAAGTTATTGGAAATGCACCTTCATTCCTAAATGCAAAAAAAATCATAAATACATATACTCAAAAAGAGGGTGAAAATTATGATTCTAAAAATGGAAAAACAACTTTTTATTTAAATGAAGAGATATATTCACTATAACAAGTATTACAAAATGAAATAAAATTAACTTTGCTAATTTAAATTAAATATAATTCAAAATATACAAAATCAAGGAGTATATTTTGAAAATATGTGCAATAGATTTAAAAGCAAATAATACAATATTAGTAGTTTTGGAAAAAAATAATAATAAAATAGAATATATAGATTTAAAAATAAAAAAAATAGAATTAGAAGATGATGAAATTCAAGAAAATATAATCTCTTATTCTAAAACTTTGAATAATTTTTTACAAGAAAATAAAATAGAACAAGTTATCATTAAAAAAAGAGCTAAAAAAGGCTCTTTTTCTGGTGGAGCAAATACTTTTAAAGCAGAAGCCATCATTCAGTTAAATAGTGTTTGTAGGGTTGAGCTTATATCTTCTCAGTCTATAAATGCATTTGAGAAAAAAAACAGTATCGAACTTCCAAATAATTTAAAAAAATATCAAGAACAAGGATACTTATCTGCACTTACTTTTTTATCAAAATAGAAAATAATTTATTTTACTTTAAAATATGAGCTTATCTTTGAAAAGTGTGCTATAATTACGTAATTTCAGCGTACATCGGTCTACGCCTGACTTCGTTTTTGTATCCACTTTACAACTCAACTAAACTCATATTATATAACCTAGATCGTAACTCAAGTTTACAGCTTTTGATAGGTTCATAAAAAACAAGGTACTTATGTCATTTTCAAACTTAGGTTTATGTGCGGAACTTTTACGTGCAATAAAAGAAGAGGGTTATACAACTCCAACGCCTATTCAAGCAAAGTCAATTCCAGTAATTTTATCAAAAAAAGATGTTCTAGCAGGTGCTCAAACAGGTACTGGAAAAACAGCTGGTTTTACACTTCCATTATTACAAAGATTAAAAACTGCTTATAATAAAGATAAAAAATCTCATGTAAGAGCGCTTATTTTAACTCCTACAAGAGAACTTGCAGCTCAAGTTGCAGCTAGTGTTGAAACATATGGGAAATATCTTCCTTTTAAATCAGCAGTTATTTTTGGTGGAGTTGGAATTAATCCTCAAATTGCACTTTTAAGAAAAGGTGTTGATATAGTTATTGCAACTCCTGGAAGACTTCTTGATTTAGTTTCTCAAAATTGTTTAGATTTAACAAAAATAGAATTTTTTATTTTAGATGAAGCAGATAGAATGCTTGATATGGGATTTATAAATGATATTAAAAAAGTTTTAGCAATACTTCCAAAAGAGAGACAAAATCTTCTTTTCTCAGCAACTTTTTCAGAAGATATTAAAAGATTAGCAGACAGTTTACTAAACTCACCTGTATTAATCGAAGTAGCAACTGCAAATAGTACATCTCATAAAGTTGAGCAAGTAGTTCATCATGTTGATAGAGAAAGAAAAAAAGAGCTTTTACTTCATCTTGTTCATAAAAACAATTGGAAACAAGTTTTAGTTTTTACAAGAACTAAGCATGGAGCAAATAAATTAAGTGAAGCCCTTGCAAAAGATGGTATTACTTCAGCTGCTATTCATGGTAATAAATCACAAGGGGCAAGAACAAAAGCCTTGGAAGATTTTAAAGTTGGAAATGTAAGAGTATTGGTAGCCACTGATATTGCTGCACGTGGAATTGATATAGACCAACTTCCCCATGTAATAAATTTTGAATTACCAAACATTGCAGAAGATTATGTACATAGAATCGGAAGAACTGGACGTGCTGGAAATACAGGTGATGCTATTTCTTTAGTTTGTGTAGATGAACATGATTATCTATTTGGAATTGAAAAATTAATTAAACAAAAAATTAAAAAAGTTGAAATATTAGGATTTAAAGTAGATCCAAATATTAAAGCTGAACCAATTGGAAATAGAAGTAATAGAGGGAATAGTTCAAATCAAAATCGAACTGCAAAGCCAAAAGATGCCGCAAGAAAACCATCTGGAAGAAAAAAAGAAGAATCAGCTACTTCTAAAAATAAAAATAGCAATAATAGAAACAGTGACAATAAATACGGAAGTAAAAATAGTAGCCATGCTACTAATAATACTTCTAAAAATAGAAGAACTAATTCTGGTTTTAAAAATAACTAATAAATTTTAAAAATATGCAAGTAAAGTATGATGTTTATACAAAAAAGACTTTACTTGTTTAAACATTGACTCAAAACTTTCTAAAATCTCATCTTGAAAACTTCTTTGTTTGTACATTGATGTTTGCATAATTTATCCTTTTGTAAAAATTATACTTTATTCTATCAATATTTATAAAAATTATCAATATATTTTGTTAAAATTAAACAATAAAATAAGCTATCAAAAATGGAATCATTAAAAATAAAAGGAATAATAAATTGAATTTTCAAATCAAAAACACTCATATTACAGTACAAATCAACTCTTTTGGAGCTCAATTAAATAGTTTAAAAAAAACAAATGAAAACTTAGAATATATTTGGCAAGCAGACCCAAAATACTGGAATCGTCATGCTCCTATACTTTTTCCAATAGTAGGAAGATTAAAAGATGATGAGTATTTTTATCAAGGTAATAAATATAATATGACTCAACATGGTTTTGCAAGAGATTGTGAATTTGAACTTATAAAAGAAGATGAAACTTATCTAAAATTTAGACTTAAAAATACTGAAAAAAGCTTAGAAATATATCCTTTCTTCTTTGAACTTAATCTTTCTTATGAGTTAGTTGAAAGTAAATTAGTAATATCTTATGAAGTAAAAAATAAAACAGATGGAAAAATGCTTTTTTCAATAGGAGCGCATCCTGCTTTTAATTGGCCTTTAGAAAATGAAGAGAAAAATGATTGTTTTTTCGAATTTGAAGATATAAAATCAACTAAAAGATATTTTCTAAATGATAAAGGTTTAGTTTATGATAATGCAGATTTAGAAATAAAAGATAATAAAATACCTTTAAGTGAAGAGTTATTTAAAGATGATGCTTTAGTTTTTAATGATTTATCTATTAAAACAGTATCTTTTAAAAATACTAATTACAAAAACTATATAAAATTAGATTTTAAAAACTTTCCATACTTAGGCCTTTGGTCAAAGCCAAGTGGTGCGCCTTTTTTATGTATTGAACCTTGGTTTGGAGTTGCAGATAGTTTTGATTCTTCAAAAAATTTAGAAGATAAAAAAGGAATAATTACTTTGCAAAAAGATGAGATTTTTTCTTGTTTTTATAGTATTGAAATTTAGAAAAATCATAATATTCCTTTTGAAAAATGGAGCTTTAAATGAATGAAAAAATTTCAAATGTTTTATATGTCAAAGTAGGAAAAGTAACCACAGCAAAAATAGAAAATAAAAGAAATGAACTGGTTTCAGGAATAAAAAAATATCCAGTTTCAAAAGCATATCTTACAAAAATAGGTTTTAAAAATGATGAGCAATGTGATTTACTCCATCATGGTGGAGAGAATAAAGCTTTATTTCTTTTTTCTGCTATTACTTATGAAAAAATAAACTCTTTTTTTAATGATAGTTTTGAGATGACAGATATGGCATATTTTGGAGAAAATTTGATTTTATCAGATGTTTGTGAAGAGGATATTTGTATTGGAGATATTTTAAAAATAGGCCAAACAAAAGTTCAAATAACACAACCAAGACAGCCTTGTTGGAAACTAAGTGCAAATACAAATCAAAAAGATATGACAAATTTCATTTTTAATAGTGGATTAACAGGTTGGTATGCAAAAGTTTTAGAAGAAGGGTTTATTTGTCAAAATGATGAAGTTATTTTAGAAAAAAGAGTTAATTCTAATCTTAGTATAAATAAATTAAATCAATTAATAATAAATCCAATGTTAGATGAATCCCTTACTCTTGAAGCCTTAAAATGTGAAGACTTAGGTAAAGCATTTTTTGAGTCATTATCTAAAAGATATAAATTAAAAGAGAAAGATGATCAATTCTCATATTATCATACATAATGAAATAGAAGAAAATTAATCTTCTAATTCATCTTCGTCATTATCTTGACCTTTTTCTTTTGGTTTTCTAAATTCAGCACGAGCTACAAGTTCTAAATAAAAGCTATCAAAACCTTCAGTTGCTGCAATATCAATTGATTTTGTAATATCTACAAATCTGATTTCTGCAGCTTCTTGGGCTGTTTTACCAAATTTACAATCAAAATTCCAGTAGTTGCAATTTTCAGGTAATTTTTTACTTCTTTCTCTTTTGATATATTTTCTTACATCATTTTTTATAGAATCAACTTGTCTATCTTTGTTTTTGTTTTCAACTATTAGTTGGAATGTTTTTTTCATATAAATCCTTTTGGGAATTATATCTAATTTATGGTTTAATTAAAAATTTTTTACTTTTTTATGAAAGAAGATTCATAGCATATATTTTATACAGTCACTTATAAAATAACCAAATAATTTTCTGATATAATTTTTATACATTTTATTAAAAAGAGAAATATGGAAAATATTTTACTAACACTATTTTTAACTATTTTTATAGCTACTATCTTAAATATTGTATTAAAAAAATTTGGAATCTCACATATTATTGGATATATAATAACAGGTACCCTTATTAGTTATGGATTTAATTTCAATGGTCTTGACATAGGCTCTTTAGAACTTATAGCAGAGTTTGGAATTGTTTTTTTGATGTTTACAATTGGTCTTGAGATGAGCTTTGATAAAATCAAAAAAATGAAAGAAATTTTGCTATTAAATGGTTTTTTACAAGTAAGTGTTAGTGCTTTTTTAATATATCTTGTGGCATTTTTTATTTTTAATTTAGGAGTCGAAGTTTCACTAATAGTTTCATTGGCTTTTTCTTTGTCTTCTACTGCGATTGTTTTAACTTATTTAAAACAATCAAAGGATAATCATACGCCTTATGGTGAGAAATCAACTGCTATTTTGATTTTTCAAGATTTAGCTGTTATTCCTATTTTACTTTTAATTACATTTTTGACAAATGATACTTTATCAATTACAGAAGTGTTAGCTAAAACTTTTGTATTAGCACTTGCGATTATATTTTTTATGTTTACAATTGGAAAAAAAATTATCTCTTGGCTTTTAAAATTTGCATCAGACACAAGAATTGAGGAGTTGTTTTTAGGTTCAGTTTTATCTATAGTTATTGGAACTTCTCTATTAGCTCATGAAGTTGGATTTACATATTCATTGGGAGCATTTATTGCAGGTATGATAATCTCTGATACAAACTTTAGTGTAAAAGTCGAGTCTGATATTTCAAGTTATAAAGACCTACTTTTAGGAGCATTTTTCTTTAGTGTAGGAACAAAAATAGATGCCTTATATTTTTTGTATAATGTGCATATAATTTTGGCTATTTTTATAGCTATTATGCTTATAAAAGCTTTAGTTGTTTATGTAATTATTAGAAGAAAAGCAGATAAAAGTACAGCTATTAAAGCTGCTCTTGCCCTTTGTCAAGTTGGAGAGTTTTCTTTTGCTATTTTTGCATTAGCTTCAAATGATAATTTGATTTCTCATGAAATGGCAAGTTTTTTAATCTTGATTTCTGTTTTATCTATGATTTTAACACCATTTATAATAAATAATATTTATAAAATAGCATCATATTTTGTTGTTGAGTTTTATGAATCAGATAAAATTACGCCAATTAAAGCAAAAAATCATATTGTAATTTGTGGATTTTCTATTTTAGGTAGGGTTATTGCACGAGATTTAAGTGAAAGAAATATTCCTTTTGTAATAATTTCAGATGATTTAAGACATGTTCTTCTTGGAAGAAAATTAGGTTATATGGCATACTTTGGACACTTAGATAAGCTACCTGTTTTAGAGTCTTTAAAAGTTGATGAGGCCTCAAGCGTCATAATAACTGTTAGTGATACTCATATGAAAAGATTGATTTGTGAAGCAGTTTTAAAATTTCATAAAGAAGCTAATATTTTATTAAAAATTGAATCAATAGATGAAAAAGCTCAATTAAAAGATTTAAATATTAAGAAATTTGTTCATGCCCATATTGAAGTAGGGCGTTTATTGGTGGAAGAGGCTTTACTTGAGTTAGAAAACAAGTAGATTTTAATCTTCTTGTTGCTCAATTTCATGGCCGTGTGCATGTTCATCTAAGTTTTGCATAATATAATCATAAATTCTTTGATATTCGCTATCTGGCATTTTGTCTTCTTCTATAACTGCTAAAACATTTTGTAATTCAACTAAAAATGATTCCATTTCTTCTATAGCTAATACATCATCAGGAGTTTGTGAATTTGTTTCTAAAAGTTTAAGTAAATCTTCTAAATAATTTTCAACTTCAGGAATCATAGTATTTTCTACTAAATCTTTTAAATCTTCTTTTATGTTTGCCATAATATTCCTTTTTATTTATACCTTATTATATAGTTTTATTCATTTAATTAACAAATGAAAATTAAAAAAAATCTGTTACAATTGCGCTATGAAAAAAATTTTACTAATATTATCTCTTTTTATTTATGCAAATTCTATAGAAATTAAACAAATGCCTTTAGACTTTACACAAAAAAGAATTGACTTAACAAAAGAATATATAAAAAACTCTTATGGCTTAGAAGTTGAAAATATAGATATAGTTCCCAAGATTATTGTTATTCACCATACAGCAATGGATGATTTAAAAGAATCATTTGATAGATTTAATTCAGAAATTTTAACCCCTGATAGAAACTACATAATGAAAGCTGGGAATTTAAATGTATCAGCACAATTTTTAGTAGATTTTGATGGTAGTATTTATTCTTTAATGCCAGAAACTTATATGGCAAGACATGTAATAGGCTTAAATCTTTCAAGTATTGGAATAGAAAACATCGGTGGAAATAAAAAAGACTTAACACAAGAACAACTAAAAGCAAATATCGAGTTAGTTAATTACTTAAAAGAAAAATATAAAACTATTGAATATTTGATTGGTCACTATGAATATACTAAATTTGAAAATCATCCTTTATTTTTAGAAAAAGATGCTAATTATAGAACAATAAAACATGATCCTGCAATATGGTTTATGGAAAGTTTAAGAAGTAATTTTCCTGATTTACATTCTTTTGAAAAATGATTTTTTGTAATTATCATGTAATTATATGATAATTTTAGGAAACTTAAATATAACTAACAGTGAAAGTTAAGACAAAATATGTTATTTTGAATAAATGAATGACAATACAAACACACACTCGTATATAGAAAAATTCTCACTAAGTCCTATTTCTTCTTTATTTTTTGCAATAGCTTTTTTAGCTATTGGTTATGGAATGATACTTACTTATGTTGGAGTTTATTTAAAAGATTTAGGTTTAAATGATGCCATTATTGGTTTAATTAATGCTTCATTTTTTTTAGGGGCAATAGGCTCTTCTATTTTTAGTCAAAAGATTATCTCTTCGGTTGGTCATATTAGAAGTTTTGCTACATTTGCTTCATTAATGGTTATTTCATTTTTAATACAAGCTTTGTTTTTTAATGAATACCTTTGGGCATTACTACGTTTTATTTCAGGCTTTGCTTTTTATGCTTTACTTATAATAATAGAAAGTTGGTTAAATGAAAAATCTAGCCAAACTCATAGGGGAAAAATACTTGCTATTTATACGATTATTTTTTATCTAGCGACAGCTCTTGGACAACTATTTTTAAATATAAAAGGTGATACTACTTATATAATTTTTATTTTAGGTTCGGTGTTAATTCTTTTTTCTGTTTTATTTATTTCAATGACAAAAATAAAAGAACCCACTTTAAAACCCTTTGAAAAATATAGTTTTCCAAAACTTATTTCAGTGGTACCACTTGCTTTAGTTAGTAGCTTTATTGGTGGATTTTTAGTTGGTGGATTTTTTACAATGATACCAATATATTTGATTCAAAAATACTCTTCAATTGAAATGGTTTCTTTGTTTATGGCTTGTTCTATTATTGGAGGGCTTATTTCTCAATGGCCAATTGGATTGTTATCAGATAAATATGGAAGAAGAAAACTTATAGCTTATAATGGATTTTATATAGCTTTTATTGCTACATTATTTATTTTTGCTTTATCTTATGAAAATATGATTTATGTGTTAGGAATTTTATTAGGACTTAGCATCTTTTCAATTTATCCATTGGCATTAGCAAGAGCAAATGATGTTGTAGATGAAAACAAAGATATAGTTGAAATCAGTAGAGCTCTTTTATTTACTTATGGATTAGGATCTTTTCTTGCTCCCATAATATTAGGATTTGGGCTTTATTATTACTCTGAATTTATATTTGTAGTATTTGCGTTATTAGGTGTTTTTTTAGGATTTTATTCATTATCTAAAAAACGAATTGCAGATGATGATATGAGTGTGTTTGTAAATATTCCCGTGGCTTCAGGAAGTGTAGTTTTAGAACTAGACTTAGAACAAAATTTAGAAAATCAAAAGGAAAATAATGAATCAAAAGTTTAAGACGACGATCTTAAAACCAGTATTTATACCATCAGTATTATTTATAGTAATATTAGTAGTATTTACTATGATAATGCCACAAATTGCAAGCGAAGGTTTTAGCACAGTTAAAAATTTTGTAGCAGAAAAATTCGGTTGGCTTTATATGTTAAGTGTAGGTATATTTACACTTTTTGTGCTATTTTTAGCAATTTCACCATTTGGTAAGTTTAAATTAGGCCCTGATCAGTCAAAGCCTTCATATACAAATGTTTCATGGTTTGCGATGCTTTTCTCAGCTGGAATGGGAATAGGGCTAATGTTTTGGGGTGTTGCTGAACCAGTAATGCATTATGTATCACCTCCTGTTGGAACGGGTGAAAGTATAGAATCAGCTAAGATGGCTATGAATATAGTATTTTTCCATTGGGGATTACATGCTTGGGGAATTTATGCTGTTGTTGGTTTAGTATTAGCATATTTTTCATTCAGACATGGCTTACCATTATCTATTAGATCTGCATTATATCCTTTAATTGGAGATAGAATTTATGGGGGAATTGGACATAGTGTTGACACGATTGCCGTTTTAGGAACTGTTTTTGGAGTTGCCACTTCACTTGGATTTGGTGTATTACAAGTAAATTCAGGATTAAACTATTTATTTGATATTCCCGTTGGAATTACCACTCAAATAATATTAATTGCAATAATTACAGCACTTGCAACAATTTCTGTTGTATTAGGTCTTGATGGTGGAATTAAAAGATTATCTGAATTAAATCTTTATTTAGCATCTTTTTTATTGTTATTTGTATTTCTAGCTGGTCCTACATTTTTCTTATTAAATGCATATATTCAAAATATTGGTTCATACTTATCAAATATTGTATTTATGACTTTTAATCAGTATGCCTATGATAAAACTTCATGGATTGGTTCTTGGACTCTATTTTATTGGGCTTGGTGGATTGCATGGGCTCCTTTTGTAGGGATGTTTATAGCTCGAGTTTCACGAGGAAGAACCATTAGAGAATTTGTTGTGGGAGTATTATTTGTTCCTGTAGGATTTACTTTTATTTGGATGACTGTATTTGGAAATAGTGCCCTTGATGCTATTATGCATGATGGATTTACTGTTTTATCAACTGCAGTTTCAGCAGATGTTTCAACTGCTTTATTTAAATTTTTAGAGCATTTTCCTTTTTCTGGATTTACATCAGTTGTTGCTATTATTTTAGTTGTTACTTTTTTTGTTACATCATCGGATTCAGGATCACTTGTTGTTGATACTATAGCTTCAGGTGGAAATGATAATAATCCAGTTTGGCAAAGAATTTTTTGGGCAGTTACTCAAGGTATTGTTGCTATTGCACTACTGCTTGCAGGTGGCTTAGGAGCTTTACAATCAGCTTCTATTATTATTGCCTTACCATTTGCTATTGTTATGCTAATTGCTTGTTGGGGACTATATAAAGCGCTTAAATTAGAGACAATTAGAAATGAAAGTTTAAGACACCATATGAATGCAGGTCGACATGGAAAAATTAGTGGAACATGGAAAGTAAGACTTAATAGAATTATTGAGTTCCCAAAAGTTGAAGAGACAAAAAGATTTATAAATGACGATGTTGTAATTGCAATGGAAGCTGTAAAAGAAGAGCTTTCAAAATACTCATGGAATGTAGAAGTTATAAGTAATAAAGAAAAAGCTATTTCAGTTCTTAGAGTTGAACATTCGAACGATTTTGACTTTATTTATGAAGTAAGAGCTAGAAATTACGATACTCCAAGTTATGCTTATCCTGAATCTGTAAATCCAACAAAAGAGCAGAAAAAATATGCTCGTGCTGAAGTTTATTTACAAGATGGAAATAAAGCTTATGATATTTATGGTTATGATGAAGATGCAATTGTAATTGATATTATTGATCAATTCGAAAAACATAGACACTTCTTGCATAATACATCAACACTGAATCCTGTAGTTCCTATCGATTAGAAAACTATCTTATTAGAAGTCATTTTTTGGCTTCTAATTCCTATTTCTTATTATTTCCATAATCTTTTTTTGTTCTTCACTTTTACAATTTGTTATATCTTTTTTACTACGCGAATTTTTAAAACATTTTAGTGTTTGTGATAAAAGATTTATTCTCTCATATAAGTTTTTTGCTTTTGCTATTTTTATATTTATTTCATATTTATTAATTAGACTTTCTTGCTCTTTTATAAGAGAGTTTAATCTAAATTCATTTGAAGATAAACTTGTGTATAACAATAAATAAATAACTATTTTATTGATTATTTACTCCTTAGTATAGTGGTTAAGATAATATATAATATACAAAATAATTAATAAATAGTAGATTTAAAAAGAGTGTTTTAGACTGTAGTATTGAAAATTTATTATAGATTCAGAAGTCTTATTAAGACTTCTGATTTTTTAGAGATTGTACTTCTAATATTCTCATAACAATTGCTGAGATATAAGGAATACTTTGAATAAATATAGTTGCTGCAAAAACATAAATTTCTGTAATACCTGTTTTATTTGTGAATATTAAACCAAAGAACGATATTAGCAATAAAGTACCTAAAATAGTTTCATATTTAATAGGGTTAGTAGTTGTAGCTGCTTTTTTAGCTTTCCCACCTTTATCCGTTCTTTTAAATGGTAAACCATCTTTTACAAAACCATCGAAAACAGCTTTGAAAATAATTAACTGTAAACTCATAGATGCAATAGAACTTAAAATTGTATTTTTAAATGATGTTTTTACTTTCATTCTATATAAAATAAAAGTATGTAAAACATTTACTAAAAATGCTGTAATAATAGGAATTGTTAATGGAATTGTAGGAATTGTAACCCCAACAAATATAATAACAGGAACCCAAATAATATTCATAATAGCCATAACAGGACCTAAGGCATCACTTAACCAGAAGAACCAACCAGCAACAAATTTATTTTTTTGTCTAGATGTTAATTTTTTAGCTGATGGTGTAAACTCTCTCCAGTGTTTTTTAAGAATTTGAATAGCTCCATAAGCCCATCTATGACGTTGAGTTTTAAATGCTTCAATAGTATCAGGTAGTAATCCATAACCATATCTTCTATTTGTATAGTGTGCAAGGTAACCAGCTTCAAATAATCTAAGACCTAATTCACTATCTTCAACAATAGTATCAGTTCCCCAACCACCAACTTCCATCATAGCACTTAATCTTACCATTACCATTGTTCCATGAACAACAATTGCATTTTCTTCATTTCTATCAATCATACCAATATCAAAGAAACCTGCATATTCTGCATTCATAGCAGCTTTAATAATTGATTCTTCACCATCTCTATGATCTTGAGGTGCTTGAACAATTGCAACTTTTGGATCATCAAATAAAGGAACTAAATCTATTAACCAAGGAGACTCAACAACATAATCAGCATCTATAACAGCAATAATTTCAGCTTCTTTATTTGTATAATCTAATGCTGCATTTAAAGCACCTGCTTTAAATCCTGTACATGTGATATTCATAAATACAAATTTATCTCCAAGTTCTTTACATAACTTTTCGATTGGCTTCCAATAATACTCTTCTGAAGTATTATTAATAATTACTAAAACTTCATAATTTGGATAATTTAATTTTGATAATGCTTGCAATGTTTCAGCAAGAACATGTGGTTGTTCTTTATATGCTGGAACGTGAATTGAAACAAAAGGAATATTATCTGATCTTAAATCAAGTGGTACAAGTCTTTCTGGTCCAACACCTAAAGAATTTCTAAATAATTCATTTGCTTTTGCAAGGGTAATAATTACTAATGGAATCATTAAGAATGTTCCCATTCCCCACATAACCCACATACCAAAGTTCATGTAGTTTGCAAATGGATATATAACAGCCATTACAATACCAAATGCCATACCTTGAGCTGTAACTGCATAAGCTAAAGCATGATTTATATTCATTTTTTGGTTTCTAAGTCCAAATAATGTTAATAAAGCTCCAATAATAATTGCAGCAATCATTTGGTATAACCAATATTGATTTAATTCAATATCACCACTTAAATAGAATTTTAATTCTCTATCTGATGTAAAAATTCCCCAGTATTGTCCAACATTACCCTCATCGTAACCTTTCCATTGTTGATCAAATGCTTCAACAATATTATAGTCCCAACCTTTTTCAGAAGCTAGATTTATAAAACCTCTAATTGCAACAGCTTGATTTTTTAAACTAGGAACGGCATTATTGTTATTATACCCATGACTTGGCCATCCTGTTTCCCCAATATTTATCTTTTTATAAGGGAATAAGTTTTCAACAAGACTATATTTTTCAATAATAAAGTCATTAAATCTATCAATAGGAACCTTTTCCCAATAAGGTAAAATGTGTATAGTGATAAAATCTACATGTTTTGCAAGGTTTGGAATTCTTTCCCAAACATCCCATGTTTCAGCACAAGTGATTGGCTTATTAGTAAATTCTGCAACAAAATCAATATAAGCAAATAATTCTTCTTCATTTAAATCAGCTCTAAGAAGTGTCTCATTTCCTACTATAACATTTGCAATATTATCTGGATATTTTTCCAATAATTTTAATGCTCTTTGTATTTCTAAATGATTTTCTTTATGATCACCACTTATCCAAATACCTAAATCAATAGGTATATCTGTTTTAGAAGTTGCTTCTAAAATTACTTTAGCATCCGCAGTAGAGTAAGTACGAAGTTTAGTTGTAAAGTGCGAAAGCATACTTACATCTTCTTCTATTTGTTCAGGTGATAAAACCTTTTTATCGTAACCTTCAAATGGAGAGTATGAAAGTGATTCAACTCTTTCAAATGAAGTTTCAATTAATGACACACGGTTATCCTGTGTAATCCAAAAAAACACCTGGAATAAACCTGCCATGATAAGACCTAAGATAATATATCTCAACGTTAGTTTCCTTTTAAATAATTAATATAATATATTAGCATTTTTTCGTTTATTATATTGTTAACTAAATTGAGATACTTATTATTTAAATTAAATCAGATGTTATATTAGCTTTGATTTTGTTAGAATAATTCCATCATTATCAGCATAAATATAATCACCTGAATTGAAAGTAAGTCCTTCAAAATTTAATTCAATATCCCTTTGTCCTTGAGTTTCTTCAAAATTTCTTAATGGACAAGTCCCAATGGCAGCTAACCCAACATTGATATTTTTTGTTTCATCTGTATCTCTTACATAACCATTTAAAATAATTGCTTGCCAATTGTTTTTAAGTGCAAAAGCCATTAACTTATCTCCTACTACTCCAAAAAATTCTTGTGAATTATCTACTACAACGATTCTTCCTTCTCCATCTTCATCTCTTAACATTTCCAATAAAAGCCAATTACTTTTATCTAATTTAACAGTTACTATTTGTCCTGAGAATTGTTTTCGTCCACCATAATTTATAAACTTTGAAGATAAAACTTCTATTTTTTTGTCTCTATTGTCATCGCATAAATCTGCTGTTTGAATATTCATATTTGATCCTTTTTTCCTAAATAAATATAATAGAGCTTATATTATTGAAATAAAATGTATAAAAAGTGTATAAAATTAAAAATTTATTAATTTTAAATATTAATTTTATTTAATAAGCTATAAAAAACATTGTATATTTTTTGAAAGTATAATATAATCGGAAAAATTGTGTAAAGAATGAGATTATTAATGAAAAAATTTATCAATGAAGAGATGTTTGAAATAATTCAATACTTAGATAATGAATTGAAAAATCATAATGAAATATCTATAGAGGTTTTAAATCCAAATATAAAAGATGATATATATGCAGGTGAAAAATTAAAAATAGAAAATAATGAGTTTATTTATAGATCATATAAATCATGGAGTGATTTAGCAGAAATATTGTTTTGTAAAATGTTAGTTATTCATTTATATGAAAATACTGTTATTTTAAAATTTCAGAAATTAAATAAATTTGATTCTTTTCATAATGACTTAAATGATGAAAAAAATGAAAAATATGGAGAAAATTCAACTTTTTTTAGAATTAATAAAAATGAAGAACCAGTTTTTATTTATACATATTTAAATGCATTAAAAAATGTAAAAATTGAAGAAAAAAGAAATACTTTAAATTTAGGTATAAATAAAGCTGATGAATTTGATGTTATAAAAAAGCTAGTAGATGAAGAAACATTAAATAAGATGGATTTAATAGGAATAGATTATTCAAAAAGTGCCATAGAATATTCAAAAAATAGATTTCCACAAGAAAACTTTACTTTTTATAATTATGATATAAATAAGCTTGATGAATTAAATCTAAAAAAAGCAGACCTATTGATTTCAATAGGAACTTTACAAAGTTCTGGATTAAATTTTAAATTACTATTTATGGATTTAATTCAAAATTATTTAGAAGATAAAGGCTCTATAATCTTGGGTTTCCCAAATTGTAGATGGATTAATGGTGAAATGATTTATGGGGCAAAGGCCGCAAATTATTCATACTCTGAGCAATCTGTTTTATATAAAGATGTTTATTTTTGTAAAAAATATTTACAGCAAAAAAAATATAGGGTTACTTTAACTGGGAAAAATTATCTCTTTTTAACAGCAACATCAATTAAATAAGTTAAAATGTTTTGTTTATGCTACAATTTTTTGTTACAATTATTTATAAAATAAAAGGAGTATATTATGCCATCAAAACATATTGAAGTTAAGACGTTTAAGTTAGCTCATTCTACTGATGATACAGTTAGAATCGAACATATTGAAAAACCTTATGGTGAATACAGTAGCCCTGTTGTTAGTATTGCTATTTATTCTCATGGGAAAACAAAAGTTTCTCAAGTTGAAATTCCATATGAAAATATTGGTGAATTTTTTAAAGCTCTAAATGAATCAGTTGCTTTATGTGATTCAATTCCTAGAAGTAAAATTCATGATGAATTAAATTCAGATATTGGTGGAGGAGCTTAATTTAATGGGTTTAGACTCACAAAATAGGTCAAACTCTAGTTTGACCTATGTCTTTTTAGCTTTTATAGTATCTTTAGTAGCAACTCTTGGAAGTCTATTTTTTTCAGAAATCATGCATTTTGTACCTTGTTCTTTATGTTGGTATCAACGAATATTTATGTATCCATTGGTTCTTATATTTTTGATTAATCTTTTATTTCCAGATGATAAAGTATTTAAATATGCAATATTATTAGTCGTTTTTGGATGGATTATATCTATTTATCATAATTTATTAATGTTTGGAATAATCCCAGAAAATCTAGCCCCTTGCGTACAAGGCGTACCTTGTTCAACAGTTTATATTAATTGGTTAGGTTTTATTACTATTCCTTTGTTATCTTTTTTTGCATATACTACAATACTAATTTTATTAGTAAAAACGAAAAAGGAATTAAAATAAATGCAGAATAAGAAGTTAGTATTAGGAACACTAGTTGTTTTAGTGTTATTATTTGTAGGTTTCGGTTATTTTTATAAAAGTAATGAAACAAAAAAAGAAGAAGTATCAACATTAAGTAAAAGTTCTTCATTAGTGAGAGATCATTCAATAAAATTTGGTGAAAATAAAAAAAATATTTCAGTAGTTGAGTTTTTAGACCCTGAGTGTGAATCATGCGCACTATTTCATCCAATTATGAGAAAAGTTTATAAAGAATATCATGAAGATATTCAATTAGTTGTAAGATATGTACCAAATCATAAAAACTCAAGATTTGCAGTGAAAATTCTTGAAGCATCAAGAGAACAAAATAAATATGAAGAAGTTTTAAGTGTAATATTTGAAAAACAGCCTTTATGGGCACAACACAATAATGAAAAACCAGAATTATTATGGGAATTTTTAGCTGTAATTCCAGATTTAGATATAAATAAATTAAAAGAAGATTCAAAAAATCCAAAAATTGATAAAATTATGGATATTGATACGCAAGACGCAAACCAATTAAATGTTAGGGGAACTCCAACTATTTTTGTAAATGAAAAAAGATTAAGTGTTTTATCACAAAAAGATTTATTTGATTTAGTGGAGTCTGAAATTTATAAATAAAAGGGAGAATGATGTCATTTTTAGAAAAAACTAGTGACTTTTTTACGCTTGTAAAAGAGTCGAATTTTGATTTAGGATTAATATATTCACAAAATCCAAATGGTATTTATATGATAATTTTAATACTATTAATTTTATTGTTAATAGCAACTTTTTTTATTAGAAATGCTTTTAAAAAATCAGAGCTTTTAAGACTTGTATCAAAAATACAAAATATTACTGATTTTGATGAATTTGATAGTAAGTTATTAAAAATTGCTTCTGACTTACCAAAAAGAGGAGTTGAAGTTGCCAATAGTTTAAATGATCTAAAAGCAGATATTTTAGCTTCTCAATTGGCTTTAGTAAAAGATTTTAATATTAAAAAGAAAATAAAATCTTATAAGCAAATTTCATCTGTATATTCTTTGATAGCTAAAAGTTCCAAAAAATATGCAAATGAAGACTTAAGTAAATTTTATGAAGATAAATCTCGAATATTATTGGATGAAAATCTAATCAAAGAGATTGAAAATTATTATAAAAATATTAGTTTTAAAGAAAATGATATTAAATATGTAAATAGTATTATTTCTTATGCAAATACTTTGAAAAATCCTGAGTTAATTTTAAATCCTTTACAAGAGGAAATAAATAGATTTAGTTTTGCTTTTAATTTAAATTTATTTAAATTTGCAAAAGCTCTAACAAAAGAAGAATCAGGAAAAATATTTATTAATTGTAATGATAAAATAGACAGTTTATTTTCAAGTAACAATGTAAAAATTTCAGAAGTAATTTTAGCATTTATGATTGAAAATGGTGAGAAAGAAAAAGTTTATGAGTATATTTCAAATTTAAAAAATCCAATTTATTTACAAAGTTTATATTATAACTTCTTTGCTAAAGAAGAAGATGATATTAATTTAGATTTAGCATTTGTTAAAAATGAAACAGCAATAAATGAAAATTATAAAGAGCATTTAGATAATAAAATTACATTTAACTGGAAAGATTTAGGACTTATAAAACATATTTTGAATGCTCCAAGAGTTTTAGAAACAATTGGCCATATAGATTATAGAAATGTTTTAGAAAGAATTGAAAAACTAGAAAATGAAGTTGATTATAATGCAAAAGTAGCTGAAATTTTAGAAGTTGCAAGACGAGCTGAAACAATAGCTAAAGAAGCAAAAGCAATAGCAAGAAGTAGTAAATAAAATGGAATATGTATTAGCTTTACTTTTAAGTGCTGTTTTAACTGTAGTTTTTATTTATTTTAAAAAGAATAAAAATGTTGTTATAAAAAAAGCACCAGTTAAAAAAGAAGAGTTAATTCAAGCTTATAAAGAGGAGCTTCTAAATATTTTAGAAGAGAACAAAGAGAATAAAGAGTTGCAATTTCAAGAAAAAATAAAATTTATAAAAAGAGTAAATTATGAGCTTTCTATGAATATATTTTTTGATGATATTGAAGCTAAAAATTTAATACAAGAATTATCAGGTTTGGGTAAATAATGAAAAAAAGTTTATTAATAGGTTTAATGGTTATTGGTGTTTTATTTAGTGCTTGTGACAATAAAACAACAATTGATGAAAGTGCAATTGCAAAATCAAATTCAAAAGAAAATAGTGCTCCTGTAGAGTTTGTTTCAGAAAACTTTACACTACTCACAACAGATGAAAAGTTTATTACTTTAAAAAGTACTAGTGAAGGTTTAGATTTTGAAGAATATAAAGGTAAAAAAGCTATTTTAGTAGATGTTTTTGCTACATGGTGTCCACCATGTATTGAAGAGCTTCCAGTTTTAAAAGAGCTAAGAGAAAAATATAAAAATGATTTTGAAATAGTTTCTGTGTTATTTGAAAAAGATAAACCAAAACAAGAGATTTTAGATTTTATAAAAGAACATGGAATAGAGTATCCTATAACTGTAGGAGAAGAAAATTTCAAATTAGCAAAACAGTTAGGTGATGTTAAAAAAATTCCTGAAATGTTTTTATTTACAAAAGAGGGTAGATTTGTAAAAAAATTCATTGGAAAAACTCCAAAAAAAGATTTAGAAGAATATATTAATTTAGCAATTAAAAACTAATTTAAAATAGTTTCTAATTGTTCTAGTGTATCTATAAAATAGTTAGCCTTTGAAAAATCGTGTGTTTTTGTAAATTCATTTTTTACAATTACACACTCTATATTTGCATTAACAGCAGAAATTAATCCCCTTTGTGAATCTTCAACAACAATTGCATGCTTTGCAGAAGCTTTTAATAGCTCTAACCCTTTTAAATATGGATCAGGATATGGTTTAGCTCGTTCGTAGTCTTCAACACATAATACAAACTGCATAAAGTCACTTATTCCTCTATTTTTATGAATAAGTTCAAAATCAACTCTTCTTGATGTGGTTACTATTGCCATCTTATGTTTTTTTGAAAGATTTTTTAGAACTTTTTTTACATTTGGAATTTCGAGATTTTTTGTATGTAAAAATTCTTGATAATAAATATACCTTTTAACTCTTTGCTTATCTATTATTTCTTTTGTAATTCCAGCATTTATTGCTACTTCCCAAGCTGTTCCACCTCTAGCCATTATTTCTTGATATTCACTCATCTGAAGATTTATATCTAGTTGTTTTAAAGCTTTTTTATTTGCTTCAAAATACCAGTTTTCAGTTTCAACTAGAACTCCATCATTATCAAAAAGAATATATTTTTTCATATAATTTAATTTTCCTAAATTTTTTTAAATTATACTATAAGATAGTGTAAATAATTAGTTTTAGTAAATAATGAAAGTTAACCGTATATAAACAAAAATATTGTAGAATAAAATAACTTTTTATAGGAAAAAATAAAATATGAAATTTTTAAAACTAATAAGTTTGGCTATTCTATCATCTAGTGTTTTAGCTGAAGATAATACTAGTCTAGAACATCTTTTAGGTGAATTTACTGAAAAAAGTGATTTATCAAAAAAAACAAAAATCGATAATGTTGCTTACTCGATTATTTTCACAAGAAATGATATTGAAAGAATGCAAGCTAGAAATCTTAAAGATATTGTAAAGTCTTTGCCTCTTTTTACTTATCAGGAAAATAGATTTGGTATATCAAATTTAAATACTTTGGGAGATCTTGTTCCTTTTAGTTCTTCTTCTGTTAGAGTATATTTGGATGACCATGAAATGGTTAGTGGTATTTATGGAAGTGGTTTTGCTTTATTTGGGAATGTTGAATTAGATTTTGTTGATCATATCGAAGTTTATTATAATGCACCTTCTTTTGAATATAGTGTTGAATCAACAAGTCTTTTAATTAAATTACATACAAAAACAGCCCAAAGAGATAATGGTGGAAAATTATTGCTATCTAATGGTAGTAATAATTTCAATCAACAAAGTGCTTTTTATACAGATACTTTAAATGATATTTCATATTTTGCATATGTTTCAAACTTAAATGATAAAAGAGATAATCCTGTAATTAATGGGAATGAAATAAGTAAAGATAAAGATAGAAAACATTTCTTAGGAACAATTTCAGATAAATATAATCATCTATTAATTGATACTCAATATGTTGATGTAGATCCTTTATTACATACAAGTATAAATGGTTCTGCGGAGAAAAGTTTAATTGAAACAGATAATTATCAATTGAGTTATATTAATACATACTTTGATAATGTAAAAATTAAAGCTTCTTATCAAAAAGCTGATAATAATTTACATGTAAGAGATGATAATATTATTTATTTTCCTTATGGTTATGATTATCAATCGGCATATAGTGATGCAGTTTATAGTTCTGAAATTAATTATGGGTTTAAAAATTCATTAAATAGTTTTTTTATTGGTGCGAATGCAAGAATGAAAGAAGTGGATGTTAAATATTCTAAGATTAATGGTATTAATACAGGTGGATCAAGAGAGTATAATAGACAAAATATATATTCAGCATTTGTACAAGATGAATTATCTTTAAATGATAATTCAATAATCTCAGGAGGAATAAAATACTCGACTATTGATAATAATGGTAATGTGGATGATCATGATTTCGGACTATATCGAATAGGGTATATATATAATAAAGAAGATTTTACTGCTAAAGTATTTTATTATCATACTCCAAATCTAATTGAACCTTATTTATATACTTCATGGTTTAGTAATAATTATCAATTAAAGCCTGAATTATCAAATATTATTTATAGTCAATTGGAATATAAAAATAATAATAACTATTTTAGTTTTATGCTTGGACAAAATAAACAGGAAAATGCCTTATATTACAATCCTTTATATTCATATAATCCTACAACTTCTAGTTGGAGAGGTTCAATAGATAATTATGATGATATTAAAAAAACAAATTTTGTTAATTTTGAGTATAAATATGATTTTAATTCATTAAATAGTGTTTCTACTAATTATTTTATTAACTTTATTAATGATGCTCCTCTTGTTGGTGATTATAAAGAGTATGGAAGTTTTGTTAGATTTTTAAATACAATTGACAAGTTTGATATATTTAATGAGCTTATATATAGAGAAAATAGTATAAAAAAACATGCATGGTTTGATTATAGTACCGGAATAAAATATAAATATAGTGATAATCTATTTTTATCTGTAAAAGGTGAAAATTTATTTAACACTGCATATAAAGATGAACTTCGTTCTTTAAATTATGCACAAACTATTATTGGAGAGACAAGTCCTATTGATAGAAGAATTTATACGACATTGGAATACATGTTTTGAAAAAACTTTTTTTTGGATTATTAATATTTTTCTTAGTTCAAATACAATATATATATTCTTTTGATATAGAAACAGCAGCAAAAATATATGATAAATTATTTTATGCAGTTTTTAAAAAAGAGAATATAAAAGTCTATGTGAATGATGATGAATATAAAAGAATGATTTTATCATCACAATATCTTAAATTAGCAGAAAAAATTGAAAATTCAGAAATCGTAATAATTACAAAAGAAGAGGAAATTAAAGAGATAAAAGATAAAGTTGCTTTTTGTGTAGAAAAAGATTTACTAGAAAATAATACAAATATAATAGGTGCTTTTTATTGGAATAAAGGAAGCCCTGAAATTGTTTTTATAAAAGAAAGATTAGAAAAATATAATCTTAATCTTTTAGAAAGTTTTAAAAAATATGAAAAATAATAAATATATAAATTTCTTTTCATTGAAATTCCAAATTTTTATATCTATGTTCTCTATTGTTTTTGTACTTATTCTTTTTCAATATTTAATAGAATATAAAGAAAACGAGAAAAGAGTTTTAAATTATTTAATAAATACAAATAAAACAATTAATACTTTTTTAGCTCAAAACATTAAAGGATATATTTATAATAATGATTTAAAAAATATTGAAAATATAGTTGATTCAATTGAAAATCTTTATATAAAAAATATTTTAATTATAAATCCACAAGGTAAGATTTTATATTCAAAATTAAAAGAGAGAGAAATTGGGCAAAACTATGGATTGAGTTTTTTATCAAATAAAGATAATTTTTTAATCTATTCATCTTTTGAATTTCTTGATATAAATATGGGCTACCAGATAATTGAAGCGAATAAAGAGCAATATAACATGGAATTGTTATCAGAAATAGAAGACGTATTAATACTTTCTAGCATTTTTGTTTTTATTGGTTTTTTATTATCATATATTTTATCAACATATATTAGTAAACCAATTAAGCAAATTGTTAATAAATTAAATAAATCTAAAAAGAATTCATATATAAAATTCGATGAGCAAAAAATAAATGAGTTTGAGTTTTTAGCACAAACTGTCCAATTACAAAGAAATGAATTAGTTGATTTAAATAATAATCTATCTAAAAAAGTAAGAGAGGAAGTTGTAAGAAGTCAAAAAATAGAGAAAAAATTATTTGAGTCAGAAAAACTAGCCGCAATGGGTGAAATGATAGGAAATATTTCCCATCAATGGAGACAACCATTATCTGTTATTAGTACAATTGCAAGCGGCATAATAGTAAATCATAAGTTTAATCTTTTAGAATTGGATACTCTTGAAAAAGATATGAATAATGTTGTTTTACAAACAAAATATCTTAGTAATACAATTGATGATTTTAGAAATTTCATAAAAAATACAAATACACAATCAGAGTTTTCTGTTCTTGATTTATTAGATAAGGTAAATTCTATTACCAGTTCAGTTCTTAAAAATCATGATATTACTTTAATAAGAGATATTCAGAACAATTATAAATTAATTGCCAATGAAAATGAGTTGATTCAGGCTTTAATAAATATTATTAATAACTCAAAAGATGCAATTATTTCAAGGGAAGAAAAATCAAATAAATATATTTTTATTAAATCAATATATAAAGAAGGGCAAAAGAAACTTATAATTTATGATAATGGTGGAGGGATAGATGAAGAGATCATTAGTAAAATTTTTGAGCCATATTTTACAACAAAACATCAGTCTCTTGGTACTGGTATTGGTCTTCATATGACATATAATATTTTAGTAGTTAAACATAAAGCGGAAATAGAAGTATCAAATTATAAATATGTTTATGAGAATAAAGAGCATACTGGAGCTAAGTTTATAATTACATTTAAAAAAAAGGAAAGCTAAAAAGCTTCCCTGGTGGACTTTGTATATAGTAGTAGGAGGAAGGTTAATCTAAAATCTTAACATCGCAAAAAATTAAGTTTATAATTAACTTGTAAAACAATTATAATCCATTACTATTAACTCTTATTAAATAGAAAATTAACAAAAGGTAAATAGATTAAAGTTATATTAGTTTTGTTATTTTACCCATTTGTTTTTTGGAGCTTTGTATGATTGAATCTTACTTATAATTTCGTCAATATTATCACTAATGATAAGCATATCAACAAAACTTTTTCCAATAAAACCCTCTTTTACACAGTTTTCTAAAAAGTCAATTAGTTTATTATAGTAACCATTTACATTGTAAAAGGCAAATGGTTTTTCGTGGTGTCCAATTTGTGCCGCTGTTAATACAGAAAATGTCTCATCTAATGTTCCATAACCTCCAGGTATTGCTATAAAGGCATCTGCTAGTTCTTCCATTTTTTCTTTTCGTTGATTCATTGTATCAACTTTGTAAATCTTTGTAATATTTTTATTTTCGATTTCTTTTGTAACTAGGTCGTAGGTAATTACGCCTGTTACCATATTATTATATTTAAGTGATTCATTTGAAATAATTCCCATTAATCCTTGAAGTGAACCACCATAAACAATATTTAATTTATTTAAAGCTAACTTCTTGGCTAAAATTCTTGTTGATTCTTCATAAATTATATCATTCCCAAATGAAGAACCACAATATATTGCTACATTCATTTATTTTTATCCTTTAGTTTTTCATATGGTTTGAAAATCAAAATTAATCTTGGTAATAATAATAAATTGGCTACTAATACAGTAATCATAGTAATTACAGTTAATAGTCCAAAATAGATAGTTGGAATTAGATTTGATAACACCAAAATAGAGAATCCCATGATTATTACTAAAGAAGTATAATACATTGCATATCCAATACTTTCATGTGATCTTCTCATTGAATTAACATAACTATGGTCTACTTTGAATTCTTCTTTAAATCTATGTATAAAGTGTATTGTATCATCAACTCCTATTCCTATGGCAATTGCAGCTATTGTAATAGTCATAATATCTAAAGGAATATTTAGCCAACCCATAATCCCAAATATTGCAGAAATTGGTATTATATTAGTAGCAATTGCTATTAGAGCTATTTTTAATGATCTAAATAAAACTATAAACATAATAAATAAAATAACAATTACAAAACCTAAAGTTGCAATTTGAGAATTAAATAAAGATTGAAGCATATTATTATATAAAACCATTAAATTAGATAATTTAACTGTTGTTTCTTTATTTTGAATTACAGTTTTTAAATCATTTCTTATTTTATTTAATAAGTCATTTCTTCTTAAATTAGGATTAGAATCAACTATTCTAATTGTGATTCTAGCTTCGTTTTCATCAATATTAATAAACGGAGAAAGTATCAAGGTTTTGTATTTAGGAGGTAATTGATTGTATAGTAATGCTAACGTAATTCCATCTAATTTCTTACCATTATTTAATGTTTGTCCAATTTTTAATAAGGTTGCTAATGATTGAACTTTTCCAACTTCAGGAAGGCTTTCTAGATAATCATGAACAGCTGTTATTGTATCCATTTTATCTTGACTAAACCAATATTGTTTATCATCTGCATTTTTTGCAAATTCATTTTCAAAATCATCAAATTGATCTTTTACTTCTTCTTTTATAATTGCTTTTGGTTCATCTTTAAATTTGATAATAATGTCTAAAGGAGTAGTTCCTCCTAAGTTTTCATCAATTACTTGCATACCTTTATATATATCAGTTGATTGTTTAAAATAACTAATAAAACTGTTTTCAACTATAAGTTTTAAACTTCCACTTAGAGAAAAAATCAACACAAGAATACTTGTAACAATAATTGCTTTTCCATTATGTTCTACAATATCTGAACATTTTTTTATAAAAGAAAATCTTGTATTTTCTTGCTCATGTTCATCTTTTTTATCCATCATTATTAATATAACTGGAAAAATTAAAAAAGATAAAACTAAAGAAATTGCAATACCTGTACTCATCATAAGTCCAAGATTAATAACAGGTTCAATATTTGATAAAACTAAAGAACCAAATCCAGTGATTGTAGTGATTATTGCAAAAAAAGATGGGTTGAATTTTGATAGAATTGTATTTATAACAAGTTTGTATTGACTTGCATTTTTATATTTTACATTTAATTCTCTATATCTTACTATTAAGTGTAAAACTATTGAAATAGTAATAATTAATTGTAAGGCAATAAAGTTAGATGATATTACAGTAACTTCCCAGCCAAAAAGACCTAAAGTTCCAGCTGTTGCAATAACAGATACTAAACATATAAATAAAGGAATTATAATCCATCTAATATGCCTAAAAATATACCATAAAATAAATATTAAAATTAGAATTAAAGATGTTCCATAAATAAGTAAATCATTTTTAACATAGCCAACAATATCGCTGGCTATCATATTTACTCCACCTAAAAATATCTTAGCATTTGCTTCATATTTTTTGATAATAGTTCTAATCTTTTGTATTTCAAAAGTTTCACTTTGTCTTTGAATATCTCTATATGCTTTAAACTCTAATATTGTTTCTTCAAGCTTTTTATTTTCTTCATTATTTAAGTTGTTCTCTCGTTTTTTTGCTAATAAAGTATTTCTTTTTTCAAGTAATTCAAAATATTTTGTATCTTTTTTTAGATTTAAAATTAAAGCTGTAGTTTTAAAATCATTACTTACTAAGGCATTTGAATACAGGGGAGAATTTAAAAGCTCATTTTTTACAAGGGTTTTATCAAACTCTTTTGTTTCAAGTGATTCTACTCCTGAAACTAAATCTGATATTGGACGAATAGGTGATTGTAATAATGGAACATTTAAAATTGAAGTTATACTTTCAATACCTTCAACTTTTAAAAAATCTTCTGAAATATTTTTTATAGCTTCAAGACTATCTTTTGAAAGTAAATCGGATTTAGGAGAGAATGTAACAACTAAAAAGTCTGAACTATTGTATCTTTCATTAACTTCTCTAAAAAATTTCAAATCTTTATCATCATCAAGTAGTAATGTTTCAGCAGAGGCATCTATCTCAAGTTTTGTAGCATAATAAGCTAAACTTGAGATAAATATCATTAGGACTAGTAAAACAGTACTTGGATACTTTAATATAAAAGTATCATATATTTTTTTTACCATTATTTACTATTTGATTTTTCTAATAATACTAGCATTTCATCAAAAGATTTTTCTTTTAATAATCCAGCAAATTGTTGTCTATATGTTTGTATAATGCTAACTCCTAATAAATCTACATCATAAATTAGCCATTGTTCAGCATCTTTGGCTTTATTATAAAAATTATAGTTTATAGGATAATTTCCTTCTTTTCCAACTAATAGTGTTTCTAACTGTAATCTTGTGTTATTATAAGTTTTTAAACCAATAATTTGTACTTTTTGATCATTATAAAGCTCAAGTTTTTCAATATATGATTTTTTTAATTTATTTTCAAATATTTTTGTAAACTCTTTTTGTTTTTGCTCAGATAAAGAATTCCATGTCTCTTTTCCAAGAGAAATTCTTGCCATTAATTCATAATCAAAAACTTCATCAATTATTTTAATGATTTCATCACCTTTTTGGGGGATGGTTAAATTCTTTTTTTCCAAAACTAATAAAACACCATTGATTTTTTCTGTCATTTGTTCTTGTATTTCATTTTGTTTTAATGCATTTGCATAAGAAAATGTAGCTGTAATTATTAATAAAATCGTAAAAATTTTTTTTAACATCATCTATATTATTCCTCTATTTGTTTTTTTCTTGATTGATTATAAATATCTCTTAAAAATGGATATAAATCTAAAGCATCTTTTCTTATAGATTCGTATTGTCCTAATCTTAGTGAAGTTGAATTTACAATACTAACCGTTGCTATTCCCATTTGTTGTAAGAAAGTATCTGGTATTTTATAATTTAAATCACTGTTTCCTGTTGTACTAATTACACTAACATAAGAATCAGCTCCAAGACCTACAATATCTCTTAGATTAGATGGACCAAGTAGTGGTAGAACTATATGAATACCATCTCCAACTCCATAGAAACCTAAAGTTTGCCCAAAGTCTTCATTATGTTCTTTCCATCCTAATTCACTTTTTGCAACATCCATAAATCCTGCTAATCCCCAGATTGTATTTATTACAAATCTACCTAGTTCTTCTGCAGAATTTTGAAATTTTAGTTGTAATATATTATTTACAAATCTAACAGGAAACATTAAGTTTTTAAAAAAATTGTCAACTCCAATTCTCACTGTTTGAGGTACTACATAAGCATAACCTCTAGCTGTTGGGTCTAACACATTCATATATATTTTATCATTAAAACTTGTCATTAATCTATTGTAGCCACTTAGCGGATCAAAAACTTCAATTTGGTTTTTATTATATTCTGAATCAAAACCTTGTACAAAATCATCTTGATATTTATTTTCTGCAAAGCAAAAAATTGTTAGGGCTAGTAATAAAATTATTTTTTTCAAATTTATCCTTTGTCATATGTAAATTGTATTATATAAAAAAATTATAAAAAAAATGTTTAATAAGTGTTTTTTAAATTATTTAATACTTCAATAGCTTGTAATGGATCAACTTGAAGGCCATTTATTCTAAAGGTAAAATGTAAGTGAGGACCGGTAACTCGACCTGTACTTCCACTAAGACCTAAAACTTCACCTTTTTTTATAAAATCACCAACTTTGAAATTCATTGTGTTTAAATGAAAATAACATGAGTAAACACCTTGTCCATGATCTATTACTATTGAATTCCCTGCATAAAATCTATTTGCAGAAATTCGAACTATTCCTGAATTAGAAGCTATAATTTCAGTATTATCTTTTGCTTTAAAATCAGTTCCTCCATGATATGATTTTAATTGTCCGTTATAAACTCTTTTTGTTCCAAAATCACTTGTTATTTTTGAGTTTAAAGGATAGATGAAATCATCTTTCCAATAAATTTCATCGCTTGAACTATTGTAAATTTCCATAGCTTCTTGATATTCTTTTTTTGTTCTTGCAACTCTTTGTTTATTTGGTTTAAATATTGAAGGTTTTACATTTATCACTTCACTTTTATATTTTCCATCAATTATTTCTAAATCTAAACCTTTAAATATTTTTTTATTGTTTTCTAAATAAGAAAATATAATTCTATCTTTACCGAGTTTTTGATAATAAGAAATAGGAAGTAGTGCATAATAGGAATTAGAAAGAAAAGGATTTTTATAAAAATCTATATTTTGTTTATCAAAAGTTAGTTTGGGGTTGCTTATATTCTTTCCATTGATTTTCACCAAAACTGTATTTGCATTTTCAACTTTTGAGCTGGATAAATTTAAAGCATTTAAGTTTAAAAATAAGATAAATGAGAGTAATAATATTTTTTTCATCCTTTATATTATCGAATTTTATTTTAGGATAAGTTTTATATTTATAAATATATTATTACAAACTTGATATAATTCAACAAAAATTTGAAAAACAAATTGGAGTTATAATGGGTAGAGCCTTCGAATATAGAAAAGCGTCGAAAATGAAAAGATGGGGGGCAATGTCAAGAATTTTCCCTAAATTAGCAAAAGCAATTGAAATGGCAGCACGAGCTGGAGTTCCAGATCCTGAAATGAACTCAGCACTAAGAACTGCAATTTTAAATGCAAAAGCTGAAAATATGCCAAAAACAAATATTGATGCTGCTATTAAAAGAGCTAGTGGAAAAGATGCAACAAACTTTTCTGAAGTAAACTTTGAAGGTAAAGGTCCTCATGGAATTTTAATTTTTGTTGAAACAGCAACAGATAATAATACAAGAACAGTTGCAAATGTGAAAATGTATTTCAATAAAAATGGTGGACAAGTAGTACCAACAGGTTCTTTAGAATTTTTCTTTGATAGAAAAGCTATTTTTGAATTTAATAAAACAGCTGATATGGATCTTGAAGAGTTAGAATTAGAATTAATTGATGCTGGACTTGAAGAGATTGAAGAAGAAGATGGAGTTGTTTTAGCAACTGCTAACTACACAGATTTTGGAAACATGAATCAAAAATTTGAAGAGTTAGGAATTGAACTTACTAAAGCTGAATTAAAAAGAATTCCTAATAATCCTCAAGAATTTACAGAAGCTCAACAAGAAGAAATAGGTAAATTAATAGAAAAACTTGAAGATGATGAAGATGTTCAAGCTGTTTATACAAATATAGCTTAACTTAAAAAATTATTCAATTCTCATCTAAGAGAATTGAATAAAAGATATAAAAAACTTAATTTTTATGAAGCTTTCTAAATACTAAATAATTTCCTAGCATTATTCTTTAAAAAATCTTTTTTAACATTAGATTTTCTTATTCACCTTATATTAGAATAAATAATAAAAAATAAACTTTTTTAATAATAAAATTAGATATAATATATTTATAGACACATTGTTTTTATTAAAAAATAAAGGTTTAAAATGTTTAGTTATAAAATTGTTCTTTTAGGTGATTTTGGAACAGGCAAAACAAGTCTAATAAAACGCTATGTTAAAGATAGTTTTAATGAAGAGTACTTAAGTACTATAGGTGTTTCTATTTCAAATAAAGTTATTAATACTTGTGTAAATAATAGGATTTATACTTCAAATATTATGATATGGGATATTGAAGGAAAAACTGATTTCAAACCAATTTTAAGTCATAATTTAAATGGAGCAAAAGGTTTTATTATAGTTGCTGATTTAAGTAGAAAAAACACAATTAATTTAATTACAGAGCATTTAATACTCTGCGAAAAAACTGTACCTAATTTACCTATTTGCATTGCATTAAATAAAAGTGATTTAGAATATAAAGAAATCGATCTTATAAATTTAAAAAAACTTTATCCTAATATAGTATTTATTACTAAAACTTCTACAAAAGATGATAGTAATATAGAAGAATTATTTAATACTTTAAATAAAAAAATAGTTGAGCAATTATTATGATGTTATCAGGATTAATTTTACCCATTATTTGTAAAAAATATAATATCTCTTGTATCTTATTTACAGATGATTTTAAAATTGTAGAATTTACAGATAATCTAATAGATTTTGCTGATGATTCTAAAGAGCTAACAGTAAATTCAGATATAAGAGATTTCTTTTGGGAATTTGTTGGTTTAGAAGAGAGCTTAAAAGATTTAAATATCAATCATAAAGATTATTTACATATACCAATGCTTTCAAAAAGAGATATATTTTATGATATAAATATTGAACTTTGTTCTTTTGAAACAAACAAAGTCTTTTATATTGCGATGTTTACAAAACAATCAAAACTTACTATGGATTATGTTCAAGCAATACAACAAATAAATCAAGAAAATTTATATTATGAAAATCAAAAAGAAGATATAAAAAACAATGAAATTTATTTAAATCTAATAAATCAAAAATTAATTAGTTTTCATATAAATGAAAAAGCCATAATTACTGAGGTTAATGAAGCTTGTACCTCTTTTTTTGGTTTAAATCAAAGTGATATGATAGGCTCACATTTTTCTAAATACTTCTTTTCAAGAGAAGTTAAAATTTCATCTACTGAAGTAAGTAGTATATTAAGAGCAAGAGATTTAAATGGTATTGATATCTTTTTCCATACAGATGTTATTCCCATGAAATTAAATTATAATAATACTCTTGATAATATAATTATTTGTCAAGATATTACATATTTAAAGAAAATACAATCAGAGCTTGAATATTCTGTTAATCATGATAGTTTAACAGGTTTACCTAATCGCTCTATGTTAATGAAAAAAATTGAAAATGCCATTTCAAAAAGTGAAGATTTAGAAGAATTTTTTGCCTTGTGTTTTATAGATTTAAATAAATTCAAAAAAGTAAATGATCAATATGGTCACCATGTGGGTGATATGTTACTTAAACATGTGGGAGAAGTTTTATCTGATATTATAAGAGAGGAAGACACAATTGCAAGACTTGGCGGTGATGAATTTGTAATACTTTTTGAACATCTTAAATCTTTAGATTACCTGGATTTAACATTAAAAAGAATAGAAGAAATTTCAAAAAAGAATCCATTATATTATAATGAAGAGTTAACCCTGCCTTTATCTTTTAGTTTAGGGCTTAGTGTTTATCCCCAAGATGGTGATAATATAGAAGACTTATTAAATCATGCTGATGAAAAAATGTATGAAAATAAAAAAATAAGAGTATAACTATACTCTTATTTTATATGTTTGCTTAGGATTGTATTTTTGCAATTACTTTTTTAATATCTTCTATTCTAGTACTTGAACTTGGATGTGTTGAGAAAAACTCACTTGTTTCTTTTTTACCATCACTCATATTTTCCCAAAATTTAAGAGCTTCTTGTAAATTATATCCAGCTTTTTGCATTAAATAAATACCGATTTCATCTGCTTCACTCTCTTGCATTCTTCCATAAGGAAGCATAACTCCAACTTGTGTTCCAATTCCATAAGTTTGATTAAATACATTTTGATATTCAGGTGCCCCAACTGCTAAAACAACATTTCCTAATACTTGAATTCCTTGCTGAACTTTTGCAGAACTCATTCTCTCTGCCCCATGTCTAGCAAGAGCGTGGGCAATTTCATGGGAAATTACAGTTGCTAGTTGGTCATCATTTCTAGCAGCTGTCAATATTCCTGTATAAACTACAACTTTACCACCTGGTAAACAAAATGCATTTAAAGCTTCATTTTCTACAAGATTAAATTCCCATGTAAAATCGCTTCTGTCAGCTACCTTTGCAATTTTTTGTCCAATAGCTTTTACTCTATTAGCATCTTTTGTTCCTGTTATTACTTTTGCCTCAGATAGTGCTTCTTGGTATGACTTTTCACCAAGAGCTAATTCTTCTTTTGGTGACATAAATATCATTTGAGATCTATTTGTATATGGTGTTTTATGGGTACATCCAATAATTACTGTTAAAGTTAATAGTATTAAAACCATATTTTTTAGAAATTTCATTTTGATCCTTTGATAAATTTTTATAATTTATTCTATAATAACTTTTATTATAAAATAGATTATTATTCTCCTTGTTTAGTAAAATCTAATATATCAGCGAAAAGCTCTTGTGTATTCTCTCCTGTAATTATTACATGTTTTGAAGCTTCAACTATTTTTAAAGATTTATATCTTGACTCAATTTTCTCAAATATTTCATGGGCTGAGCTTGGATTTACAATAGGGTCGTCTTTACCTTGAATTATTAAAATAGGTTTTCTTATTTTATGTAAATTTTTTCTTGTTTTATTCATTAATAAACTAAGTTGTTCTATTGAGTCTATATAGTGTTTATTATAGTTTATTTCAGGATTTTCAGGAAAATTATCAATATATTCTTTTGTATAAATATCTTCACCAAATACTTTTACTATATCATTCCAAAATGAAATAGCAGGAACTAATGTTTTTATTCGAAGGTCATTTAAATGAAGTGCTGCATTTATACAAACTAATCCTACAAACTCTTTATAATATTTTTTAGTACTTAAAAGTGCTAGTAATCCGCCTGTTGAAAAGCCCACTAAGTAAATTTTTTTATATTGTATTGATGCAATTGTAATTGCTCTTGAAACAGATTTATACCAATCTTCCCATTTTTTATCTTTTAACTCCTCAGGAACTATTCCATGACCTGATAGTCTTGGAGTGTGAACACTTAATTTATCTTTATTTAAATAAAGTGCTAGTTGTTCTACTTCTTTTGGAGCTGAAGAAAATCCATGAATTGCAATAACACAATTTTTTGAATTTTCAATATCAAAATATTTTGTTTGTCCTATATTTTTTTCTTTAAGATTTTCATCGTCTATATATTTTTCATAGGCAGTTTCAAACTCTTGTTTTTCTTCATTTTTTAATATATTTATTAATTGTGAATTATTTTCATTTTCATCTTTTGATAATAGTGTTTGCACTATTGTTACTACTTTTTCATTTATTAAAATTTCGTTTAAAACTACTCTTAAAATATTTTTCAATCTTATAGTATTATGAGTAAGTGAATCTAATAATTTCTTTTTATTTATAAGATAAATATTTTCTTCAATAAGTAATATTTCATCATTTATAGCTATTTCTAAAATATTATCAAAAAGTTTAAATTTTTCATAAGATATTAGATATATTAAATCTTTATTTATCTCTTCATCATAAAATAAATCAGCCTCTTTTATTTCATGAATTGCCATATAAATTAATCTTTTAAAGTACTCAATATTGATTTGTTCTTTTGGATATAAATGAAGTAATAGTGCAAAAATATGATCAAAACTTATGGTTAAGGATTCATAAATATAATTCATAAAATCATGGGTAACTTCATATCTTAGATTACTTATAATATCTTCTTGTGAAAGATTTTGTTTATATAAGTTTTCAATGATATTTTTAGTACTAATAGGTTTTAATATATGAATTATAATTTTAGAGTTTAATATTAAATTACTTTCAATTTCCAACTCTTCTTTAAAATTATCACCCATTTCATCCATTAACTTTTCAGCCATATCAATTAAGAAATTTCTTCCATTTCTAATTTTTGTATAGCTAATATTAATAGGAACAATCATTGTTTCATTTTTACTAATATCACTACATTCATTTATAAAATATTTTTGACTAAAAGTGTCATAGTTTTCTAATTTATGGTCAAAATATTTTTCTCTAAAGTATTGTGAAGTAAGTGCAAAAACAGCAGCTCCCGTATAAACTCTTTGGCATGCATTATCTATTTTTACACAAAAATTATTATCAATTTTTGTAATATCCTTTGCTTTTACCATCATTCCTTCTGGAAAAATCATCCAATTTTTACAAGAAGTTATCAAATCCCCGGTAATATGCTCATTTCTATTTGCTTCACTTTTTTTCATAGCTCCTAAATTTTTTAAAAAATCACCAAAGTATGATTTAAAAAGTGAATCATCTGCAATTACTCCTACTTTTTTACCTGTTAAATTATATAAGGTATATGGTACAAGCATAGCTTCTGTTCTTGTGAAATGATTTGCAACAAACATTTTTGGATTATCAACAGGAATATTTTCAATTCCTTTTATTTCTATGTTTGCATTAAGAATTTTCTCTAGTAAACTTAAAACATAACCATTTGTATTTATTAGCAAATCACTCTGTATCATCGTTGAACCTTATAAACCTTTGCATCAAAGGAATCAACACTTATAACTTCTTGTTTTAATTCATGGGCTTCTAACATTTTTTCTATTTCATCTTTTGATAAAAGATTTTTTTCTAAAAGTTCATTTATCATATTTTCTGAATTATCTTTTTGAATAGTATTATTTTTAATAGCCTCTTTTAAAATTTTGAAGCTATTTTGTGCCTCTTTATTTAATTTTACAGCTTCTTGGATTTTTGCTAATCTATCGTTTTTATTACTTGAGATAAATAGGCTTGCTGTCATATTTTTTAAGTAGTCTTCATCACTTAGATTTTTTACAATTTTAGCATTTAAAGAATCTTTTGCTTTTATTGAAAATGGATTTAATTTTACAAGTGGAAGTAAGAATCCTAAATATCCAATATTTGTAATAATCTCTTCTCGTGCAATTTGAATTTCATTAAAACAGTAATTACAAATATAATCCACTAAATCTTCATCTTTTTGATTTGGATTATTTTCAAATTCTCTTAAAGTTGCAGTTATTAAATAGCAGTTTGATAAAATATCTCCAAAACGTGCACTTATATTTTCTCTTTTTTTAAGGCTAGGTCCAAGAATTCCTAAAGCAACATTCGTTAAAAGTGTAAATTCACTTGATACCCATGTTAATTTTTGTTTATATCTTTGGAAATGTCCTTTTTGGCAATTAATTTGTCCTCTTGTTACATAATAAGCAAGAGATTTAGAAAAGGCATTAAATACTAAACCAATATGTGCAAAAAATGCTCTATCAAAACTTTTTACATTATTGTTATTTAAGGCATTTATTTGTGTATAAATATATGGATGAGATTTTATTAAACCTTGTCCAAATTGCATTAAATTTCTTGTTAATATATTTGCACCTTCAACTGTAATTGAAATAGGAATAGCAAAATAAGCGTGAGCTAAAAGGTTGTTTTCACCTCTAATAATAGCACTTCCACCTAAAACATCCATTGCATCATTTATAACAGTTCTAAACTTTTCTGTTGCGTGGTATTTCATAATTGAGTTTATAACTCCAGGTTTTGACCCATTATCAATAGCATCTAAAGTGTAGTTTCTTGAAGCGTTTAGCATATATGTAAATGCTGCAATTTTTGCAATTTTCTCTTCAACTCCTTCAAAATGATTAATACTCAATCCAAATTGTTCCCTAAGTTGTGAATATGATGCAACAACATTAAGAGCTAATTTACTTCCTCCAAGACTTACACTTGGAAGGGAAATTCCTCGTCCTATTGATAAAGATTCAACTAGCATTTGCCAACCTTTTCCAATACCATTGTTTTCTCCAATAATATTTTCTAAATCAATAACTACATCTTTTCCATAAATAGGTGAATTTACAAAAGGAATTCCAAGTGGATCATGTCGTTTTGAATTATCAACACTTTTTGTTTTTGCATCAATTACTGCAAATGTTATACCTAAGTCTTCAACATCACCAAGTAAGTGTTCAGGGTCTTTTAATACAAAGGCTAAACCTATTAGGGTTGCTATGTTTCCAAGGGTAATATATCTTTTCTCAAAATTTAATCTGATTTTTAATTTACCTTTTTTATCTTTGAAAATAACACCATTTGATGTAATAGAAGTAGCATCACTTCCCGCATTTGGTTCTGTTAATCCAAAACAAGGCACTTGAATTCCAAGTGCTAAATCACTTAGGTATTTATCTTTTTGAGCTTGAGTTCCATGTTTTAATATTAACTCAGCAGGCCCTAAAGAGTTGGGAACCATAACTGTAATTGCTAAAACTTGAGACCGAGATACAAGTTTTTCAATTACTTTTGAGTGAGCAGTAGCAGAAAAACCAAGTCCTCCATACTCTTTTGGAATAATCATTCCAAAGAATTTTTTATCTTTGATAAATTGCCAAACATCAGGTCTGAAATCTCTATTTTGAAAAATCTCCCAATCTGTTGTCATTTCACAAAGTTCATTTACTTCATTATCTAAAAATGCTTGTTCTTCTGCTGTTAAAACAGTTACTTTTTCAGCTTGAATCTCTTTGAAATTAACTTGAGCTTTAAAAAAGTTTGCTTCTACCCAGTTTGTTCCAGCTTGTAGAGCAGCTTCTTCTGTTGCCGATATTTTTGGTAAAAGACCATTTTTATTTATAAAATTTACAATCTTAGAAGTAATAAATTTTATTCTAAATGATTGTATTAATAGTATAACTGCAGCTATTAAATAAACAGTCCAAAATATAAATCCTACATCACAAAATACTAAAGAATAAACTCCTATAAATGCAAAATAACTATATAGTGGAAATGAATAAAACCCAAAAACAAATATAACTAACAATAAAATTAATGCTTCCATAATGCTTCTCCTGTTTCAAAATCTTCATACTCTTCAACTAACTTAATCAATAAATTTGAAGGTGTAAATCTACTTCCATGCTCTTTTTCAAATTTTCGCAAAGATTCTAAGATATTTTTTAAACCAATTTCATTTGCATAAGACAATAATCCACCTTTATATGCTGGAAATCCAGTTCCTGCAATCATTGCAAAATCAATAATTGATGCATCTGTTACAATATTTTCTTCAAGACATCTTGATGCTTCATTTATCATAATATATATACATCTTTGAACTATCTCTTCATCTTCGATAATTTTATTATTGTTTTCTAGCATAGACGTAACATGTGAATTTGCATAAACATCTCGTCCTGCATATTCATAAAAACCAGCTTTTGTTTTAGCTCCTAAAAGTTTTGCATTATACATTTTTTCAATAATTGAAGCTATTGGCATTCTACTTCCATAAGACTCATTTAAAATAGTAGCAACTTTATATCCAATATCAACTCCTACAGTATCTGCAAGGGTAAATGGACCCATTGGCATTCCAAAATCTTTTATTACATTATCAATTTTTTCTATTTTTGAACCTTGTTCTAGTATAAAAGCTGCTTCATTCATATAAGGAAGTAAAATTCTATTTACAATAAATCCAGCACAGTCTTTAACTAAAATAGGAGTTTTACCACAAGATATTAAAAGTTCAAATACCTTATTTATACTCTCTTGTGAAGTATTAGCATTTGGAATTACTTCTACAAGTGGCATTAAATTTACAGGATTAAAGAAGTGAACTCCTAAGAAATTCTCTTTATTTTTAACTTCACTTGCTAGTTTTTCTATTGAAATTGATGATGTGTTTGTTGCAATTATCGTATTTTCATTTGTTAAACTCTCAATTTGTGCATAGGTTTGTTTTTTGATATTTTCATCTTCAACAATAGCTTCAATAATGAAATCAAAGTTTTTGAAACCTGTAAAATTTTCTGTATATGAGATTTTATTTAGTTTTAACTCTGCTTCATTTTTTGTCATTTTTCTTGTTTTTACTAAATAGTCATAGATTTTTGAAACATCTTTTAGTATCTCATTTGCTTGTGAAATATCTCTTATTTTAATTCTTACATCTTTTAGATATTTTGAGAATAGCCAGATGATTCCTTTCCCCATAACTCCATTTCCAAGAACTATTGCATTTGAAATTGGATTTTCTGTTTTTTCATAGTTTTTATTTAGTTTTTCAAAAAGGAAAAATAGTTTTATCATATTTTTTGATTCTTTTGAAACAGCTAGTTTTGCAAATTCTCTTGCTTCAATTTTTATGGCATCTTCAAGCTCTTTATTTATTGTAGCTTTAATTACTTCTAAGGCTTTATACGGAGCTTTGAAATCTTTGTTTACCTTTGATTCTAAACCTTTTAAAGCTTTGTTAAAAACTATTTCATTTAATGGGGCATAATTTAAAAGATTGAAACTATTTTTTTTATTTACAGTTCCATAAATAGCTTTTTTTACAAAAGCATCTAACATAAACTCTTTTTGCGCATCATCAAAAATCATATTAGCAAGACCTAGTTTATAAGCTTTTTTTGCATCAATTGTTTTTCCTGTTAGAATTAAATCAAGTGAATTTACAAGACCTATTAATTTAGGAGCTCTAATAGTTCCTGCAAATCCTGGGAATATCCCTAATTTTATCTCTGGAAATGCTAGCTTTGTTTTTTCATTTGTGCTTAAAACCCTATATTTACAAGCAAGGGCAAGCTCAAGACCACCACCCATACAAGCACCATTTATATATGCAATTGTTGGGATTGTAAGATTTTCAAGTTTATTAAAGATTTCATGAACTTCCATTAAAGCTTCATAAACTTCTTTTTCATCTTTTAGTTTTTCAATCTCTTTAATGTCAGCACCTGCAATAAAAATATTTTTCTTTGCACTATCTATTACTAAAGCTTTTATAGAAGAGTCATTTTCTACTAAATCAAGTGTTTCTTTAAACTCTTTTAAAATTTCAAATGATAATTTATTTATTTTTTCATTTACTAAATCAAATGTAAGTGTTGCTATATTTTGGTTGATTTCTAATGTCATATTACTCATTTTATACCTCCAACAAAAAAGATGCACCTTGCCCGCCACCAATACATAGCGTTGCAAGAGCTAATTTATCATCTCTTCTTTTTAACTCTTTAAGAGCTGTTAAAACAATTCGAGCTCCACTCATACCAACTGGATGTCCAAGGGCAATTGCTCCTCCATTTATATTTAAAATAGATTCATCAATCTCACCTAAAGCACTACTATTAAATGTTTTTTTACAAAATTCTTCTGATTTAAAAGCTTTAAGGTTTGCAATAACTTGAGCGGCAAAAGCTTCATTCATTTCTATCAAATCAATATCTTTCAATGTTACGCCCGTTTTATCAAATAGTTTTTTTGTAGCATAAATAGGTCCAAGACCCATTCTATGTGCATCAAGTCCAGTATAAGTATAATCTTTTATAAATCCAATTGGTTCAAGATTTAACTGTTTAGCCTTTGATTCAGTACAAACAATTAAACTGCAAGCTCCATCTGAAACTTGAGAAGAATTTCCAGCGGTTACGGTTCCACTAAGTCTGTCAAAAATTGGATTTAATTTATTTAAAGCTTCAATTGTTTGATTAAATCTAACTCCATCATCATCAATTATTGAAGCATTTTTTGTCATAATTGGATGAATTTCATCTTTGAATACTCCACTTTCTATTGCTCTTTGTGCTTTTAAATGTGAATTTAATGCATATTCATCTTGAGCATCACGGCTAATTTTAAACTCATTTGCTAAGTTCTCAGCTGTAATTCCCATGATTTTTCCAGAAATTGGATCTGTTAACCCTGCGATTAATCCAATTGTTGGTTTTAAAAATCCTAATCTAAAAGAGCTTAAGATTTTAAGTTTTTGAGTAAATGACTTAGAATAGGTGAATTTTGTTATAAAGTTTCTAAATTCATCACTATAAAATAATGGAATATTACTCATAGATTCCATCCCACCAACTAAAAATAAATCACCTTGATTTGAGTGTATTTTTTCAATGGCACTTGAAATTGACTGCATTCCCGAGGCACAATTTCTATGAACTGTATATGCAGGTGTACTTTGGGGAAATCCTGCCCTTATTGCCATAACTCTTGCTATATTTGCAGCATTTGCAGGTTGGGCTACATTTCCCATAATAACTTCATCAAAGAGCTCATACTCTAAGTTATTTCTTAAAACTAACTCTTTTGTAATAATAGAACCTAAGGTATCAGCACTTACATCATTTAGCTTACCATTTGCTTTTGCTATTGGGCTTCGAAGACCATCTATTATTGCTATTCTTTCTTTCATTTTTAGCTCCTAATACATACTATTTATAATGTGTTCATATTTTTCTTCAATTACATTTCTACAGATTTTCATGGAAGGAGTAAGTTCTCCTCCTTCTATTGAAATATCTTTGGTAATGATTTTGAAATTAACTATTTTTTCCCATTGATTCAAATCTTTATTAATATTTTCTATATAGTTTGAAATATTTTTAATAATATCACTTCTATTATAATACTCTTCTATATTCAAGTTATTATTTGATTTTTTTGCAATTTCATATTTCTCTTTATCTACAAAAAGTAGGGCTGTTGTGTATTTTCTATTTTGAGATATAACAACAGCAAACTCGATGTATCTATTTTTTGAGAGTTTTTGCTCAATTGCAACTGCATTAACATATTCACCCGTTGAAGTTTTAAATATTTCTTTTGCCCTAGATGTAATAAAAAGGTAGCCATCTTTATCAATAGAAGCAATATCTCCTGTATGAAGCCAGCCGCTACTATCAATAGTTTTAGCTGTTAATTCTTCTTGATTTAGGTAACCTTTCATTAAAGAAGGGCCTCGGACAATAAGCTCTTTATTTTCATTTATTTTTATTTCTACACTTGGAAGAATTTTCCCGCAAGAACCAACTTTGTTTGCAGATGGATAATTTGTAGAAATAACAGGAGAAAACTCTGTTAAACCATAACCTTGATAAACAGGAACACCAATATTTACAAAAAAATGTGCTATCTCTTTTGAAAGGGGCGCTCCACCACTTATTAGTTTTTGTACTCTTGAGCCAAATATTTCTCTTAGTTTTGAATATACTATTTTGTCATAGATTTTAAAAAGTAGGGCATTTCTATCTATGCTTTCTTTTAAGGCATAAGAAAAAGCAAGGGAAGCAATAGTTTTACTAATCAGTGGTTTTTGAGAAATATTTGATTTGATTTTATTAAATATCTTTTCCAGAAGTCTAGGAACTGCTGTCATAATAGTTGGTTTTACTATTTTTAATAAATTTGAAACATTTGTTATATCATCTACAAAATAAATACTAATTCCACGACTTAAATAATAACTCATAACCGTTCGCTCAAATATATGTGCAAGTGGAAGTAGCGATAGTGCAATTTCATTATTTTCTAAATTTATTAGAGTATTTATATCATGAAGTTGAGAAACTATATTTTTATGTGTTAACATCACACCTTTTGGTGTTCCTGTATTTCCACTTGTATAAATAATAGAAAAAACTTCATCTTCTTCTGCCTCATGACTTGAAAAGCCTTTTGAATCACAGATTTGTTGACCTATTACTAAAATTTCATCAAAATTATAAAAGTTTGGCTCTTTTATACAAAAGTTATGGGTAATAAAAGTTAGGTGAGAATTTTCTTCTTCAATATCTTTTAATCTCTCTTGAGAGTCAATAAACATATATTTCATTTTTGAATCTTTGATTTCAAAGTTTAGATTAACTGATGAAATATTTGCAAAAATAGGAACACTAATAGCTCCTACTTCATGAATAGCAAAATCAAAAATTAGCCAAAAAGGTGATGAATTGGCAAAAATACCAACTGTATCACCTTTTTTTATTCCTAAATCTTTTAGAGCAAGGCTTAGGCAGATTATTTTATTTTTAAAATCACTAACGGAGATATTTTTGTATTGGCCATTTGATAGATAGTTCAAGAAATATTTATTATCATAAGTGTTTGATATGTAGGAAAAAAGTTCATTATATGTTTTGAAATTATAATTATTCATCTCATATCCTTTCCTATAAAATTAAAATGAATTTATAAAAATATTATAACAAAAAATTAAATAAATAATTTTTTCTCCTTCAATAGATAAATTTTATATTTCTTTTCTTTTTATTTTATGCCAAATTTACTCATATTGAAAATATAAATCAAATATAAAATTTTATATTAATTTAGATATAGTTGCAAAAAATTAAGGTTTTATATGCAGGCAAAACGGGGGAATATATATGGTATATTAGCCATATTATTATGGGGAAGTTTAGCTTTATTTTCTATTCTAACTACTAAAATACCAGCTTTTCAGCTAACTGCTATGTCCTTTTTTGTAGCTTCATTTATTGGAGTTATTTTACTTAAAAAACAAAATATTAAAATAAAAGAGTTATTGAAACTTCCTTTCAAAGTTTGGATTATTGGAGTAGTAGGTCTCTTTGGATATCACTTTTTTTACTTTTTAGCTATTAAAAATGCACCTGCTGTGGAAGCTAATCTTTTAAATTATTTATGGCCTTTGCTTATTGTTCTATTTTCTGCATTTTTACCAAATGAAAAACTTAGATGGTTTCATATTCTAGGAGCTTTATTTGGACTTGTTGGAGCTTTTTTATTGGTTTCAAAAAATGGGAGTTTTAGTTTTGATATACAATATTTATGGGGATATATATTTGCTTTAATTGCTGCATTTACATGGTCATCATATTCTGTAATATCAAGAACTTTAGCTCATATTCCAACTTATGCAGTGACAGGATTTTGTATTGTAACTGTTATTTTATCAACTATTTGCCACTTTATTTTTGAAATAACAGTAATACCAAATCAAAGTGAACTTTTTGGAGCATTGATGTTAGGTTTAGGACCAGTTGGTGGAGCTTTTTATTTATGGGATTATGGAGTTAAAAATGCAGATATAAAACTTTTAGGTTCTATTTCCTATTTTACACCATTATTATCTACTTTTATTTTGGTTTTATTAGGTTATGCAACTTTTACATTAAGTATTACACTTGCCTGTGGATTTATTATTTTAGGTTCATTTATAAGTTCAGCCCAATATTTAAAAGTTATTAAAAAATTATTGTTTAAGTCAAAGTAAATTTTTTCCAGTTGTTTTTATGATATTATTATTAAAAAAAAGGTAATTTTATGACCTGTCCCTATTGCAATAAAAAAGTTGAGCTAACAACAAAAAGATATTTTAAAACTCTTTTAGGAAAACATATTTGCCCAAAATGTTCTACTACTTTTAGTTTAAAATATACAAAAAGATATTTTTTATGGATAGTTCTATCAATAGTCTTTGTAGTAGGAAGTTCTTTATTGATAATTAATTTTATTACAAATAAAGAGCTTTTAGATGTAACTTATATGATTTACTTGGTAATTTTATTTTTTGTTTACTGTTTTATAGATAGAAAAATAGAAAACAATATGCCAACTCATATTATTTAAATAATTTCAGATAAAGAGTAATTTTTACTCTTTATCTAGTTTCATATCTTCTAAAACTTCTAAAATATCCAAAGCATCTTCTTCTGTAAGATTGTTATTTGAAATATCAAGTTCAACTTCATCAAAATATGCTTTCATCTCTTCTAGATATTTCAATTCATCTCTATCATCTTTTGAACAATCGCCACTATCAACGATATCCATCATCTCTTCTAAGTTTTCATCCAGTTCTGGAATCAACTCTTCTTTTAAAATTTTTTCAAGTTTTTTTATATTTGACATATTTTTCCCTAATTATTTTTTTAATCATAACAAAAAAATCTAAATATCTTGTATTAAACCATAATTTAATATTTTATATAATATATTAATAAAAAAACAGATATATACTAAATAATAATAACTTATAAATATTATCTTTAAATAAAAAGGGTATTTTATGCACATTAAACCTAGCTATGAAGAATTAGAAGAGAAAATAAAAAAGCTTGAAAATTCATCACTTGTAGAGTCTTTAAAGAAAGATATAAAAATAAATGAGATTTTTCTAAAAAAATTATTTGATACAATTCCAAATCCTATTTTTTATAAAGATATAAATGGAATTTATGAACATTGTAATGATGCATTTTCAAAAATAATTTTAGGAATTCCAAAAGAAAAAATAATTGGGAAAACACTTTATGATCTAGAAGAATTTATTCCAAAAGAGTATGCTGATATTTATTATGAAAAAGATCAAGAACTTTTCACAACTCCTCAAGAACAATTTTATGAAGGAAAAGTAAAATGTGCCGATGATAAAATAAGATGTTATCAATTTTATAAGTCCTCTTTTGTGGTTGATGGAAAAATTTTAGGTCTTGTTGGTGTGATGTTAGATGTTAGTGATTATAAAAATACTTTAAATGAACTTGATGAAAAAAATAAGTTATTAAGCAGTTTAAGTATTACCGATCATTTGACAGGATTATATAATAGAAGATATTTTCAAAAAACTATTGATGAAAAAATTAATCTATTAAGTAGATATGATCACCAATTTTATTTTGCTTTAATTGATATAGATTTCTTTAAAGATTATAACGATGCATATGGCCACCATAAAGGCGATATTGCCTTACAAAAAGTTTCAAGTGTGTTAAAAGATGTTTTGAATAGACAATCTGATTATGTTTTTAGAGTAGGTGGAGAAGAGTTTGCAGTCATTTTTGATGTAGATAGTAAAGATAATGCTATTTCTATTATGGAAAATCTAAGAAAAAAAGTAGAAGATTTAAAAATCATTGCATGTAATTCCACTATTTGTAATTATCTAACAATATCCATTGGTTTAGGTTACATTAAAAAAGTAAAAATAGATTCAAATAGTGATTTAATTTATGATAAAGTTGATAAGCTATTATATGAGTCTAAAGATAATGGTAGAAATCAAATCACTGTTCAAGAAATTACAATTTAATTACATAATATCCTTGGAACTCTACACAAATTTCATCATTTTCAATAATTGTAGAGTTTATTTTAATTGAAGCACTTTTTTTAGTTTTTAGTTTTTCATATAAAACTTCTAATTGCTCTTTTGATGGTTTTTGTGTATAACATATTATATTTTTGGTAACAGGTTTTTTATAAGAGTTCTCATTTTTTATAACTACAATATTTTTACTATCAAATCCAAGTTCTTTTGAAATTAGCCAACATAAACTCCAAGATGAAATTATAGTCATAGTACTTAAACTTCCACCAAATGCTGTACCTTTATCATTTATATTTATTTCAAGTGGTGCTGTTGTTATTAATTCTTTTTCATTATAAGTTCCAATTTTTATATTCATTACTTTAGTAAGTGGAATTTCATTGTGTAATTTTTTTTGTAATTCATCAATTAGTGATATATTCATTTTATGCCTTTTGTGAAAGTTTGTGATTATAATAACAAATAAATTAATTATAGAATAAATAAAATAAATCATATTAATTATTGCAATAATTGTTCATTTATAATATGTTTAGAAATGTAAAATATTTATGATTATTTCAAAAATATCATTATATTAGTGATAAGATTAAATTATTATATAGCTTACAAGTAATATGTACAGAATAAAATATATTGCACAATTATTGTACAATATAAAAAGAAATACCCCTTTTATTAAATATTTTCCTATAAGAATAATTTTGTAAATATTTAAATTTAAAATATATGAAAAAGCCCGAAAAATCATAAATAAACTTTAATTTGTTTTTAAATTTGGCTTAATGAGTCATTATAGTGTAACTTTTATTTACATAAATAAAAACTTGTACAATTCTTTACAAAACTTGTACATACTAATTTTTTTCTTTGTGATATAATAAATCAAACTTTCTAAAATAAAAGAGGAGATAATATATGAGTTTATTAGCAAATTATAAAGCACATTCGCAAGAGAGACTAAATGAGGGTGGATTACCTGCATTACCTTTAACTGCTGAACAAACTGCTGAATTAGTAGAATTATTAAAAGCTAACCCTGTTGTTGAGGCTGAGTATTGTTTAGATTTATTTACAAATAAAATCAACCCAGGTGTTGATGATGCTGCTTATGTAAAAGCTGCATTTTTAAATGACATCGTTCAAGGTAAGGTAACATGTTCAGTTATTTCAAAAGTTAAAGCTATTGAAATTTTAGGAACAATGATGGGTGGATTTAACGTATCTCCATTAGTTGAAGCATTAAAAATTGACGAAGTTGCAGATGCTGCTGCAAATGAATTAAAAAATACAATCCTTGTTTATAACTCATTTAATGAAGTTAAAGATTTAATGGATGCTGGAAATGCAAAAGCTAAAGAAATTATTGAATCATGGGCAAATGCTGAATGGTTTACTAATAAACCAGCTTTAGAAGAAGAAATGACTCTAACTGTATACAAAATTCCTGGTGAAACAAATACAGATGATTTATCTCCTGCAACTGTTGCATTTACTAGATCTGATATTCCATTACACGCAACTGCAATGTTACAATCAAGAATGGAAAAACCATTAGAAATGATGGAAAAATTAAAAGAAAAAGGTCACCCTTTAGCATACGTTGGTGATGTTGTTGGTACTGGATCTTCAAGAAAATCAGGAATTAACTCAGTTCAATGGCACATGGGTAGAGATATTCCAGGTGTTCCAAATAAAAGAACAGGTGGAGTTGTATTAGGTTCTATCATTGCTCCAATTTTCTTCAATACTGCAGAAGATTCAGGATGTTTACCAATCGAAGCTTCTGTTGATGCTTTAGAAACTGGTGATGTAATTACTATTAAACCATATGCTGGACAAATCTTAAAAGATGGTTCTGTGGTTTCTGAATTTACTTTAGCTCCAAATACTTTAACAGATGAAATGAGAGCAGGTGGAAGAATTCCATTAATTATTGGAAAAGGTTTAACTGCAAAAGCTAGAGCTGCTTTAGGTTTAAGTGCTTCTGATATGTTCGTTGCTCCTTCTCAACCAAAAGATAATGGAAAAGGGTTTACTCAAGCTCAAAAAATGGTTGGTGTTGCTTGTGGAATCACAGGTGTTAAACCAGGTATGTATGTTGAGCCAATTTGTACAACTGTTGGATCACAAGATACAACTGGACCAATGACTAGAGATGAGATTAAAGAACTTGCTGCACTATCTTTTGGTGCTGATATGGTTATGCAATCATTCTGTCATACTGCTGCTTACCCAAAACCAGCAGATATTAAATTAAGACATACTTTACCTGAGTTTATCTCTTCAAGAGGTGGAGTTACATTAAGACCAGGTGATGGTGTTATTCACTCATGGTTAAATAGATTATGTTTACCAGATACTGTTGGTACTGGTGGAGATTCTCATACAAGATTCCCAATTGGTATTTCATTCCCAGCTGGATCAGGTCTTATTGCATTCGCAGGTGTTACAGGTATGATGCCTTTAACTATGCCAGAATCAGTATTAGTAAGATTCAAAGGTGAAATGCAACCAGGTATTACTTTAAGAGATTTAGTTAATGCTATTCCTTACCAAGCTATTCAAGATGGTTTATTAACTGTTGAGAAAAAAGGTAAGAAAAACGTATTTGCTGGAACAATTATTGAAATTCAAGGTTTACCAGACTTAAAAGTTGAGCAAGCATTCGAATTATCAGATTCAGCAGCAGAAAGATCAGCGGCAGCTTGTTCTGTTCAATTAGATAAAGAGCCAATTATTGAGTATTTATCATCTAACATTGCTTTAATCGGAAAAATGATTGAAGAAGGTTATGAAGACGCTAAAACTCTTCAAAGAAGAGCTGATAAAATGAAAGAATGGATTGCAAATCCAGAGTTATTAACTCCAGATGCAGATGCTGAATATAAAGCAATCATTGAAATCGATTTAAATACAATTACTGAGCCAATCTTAGCTTGTCCAAACGATCCAGATGATGTTGATACATTAACAAATATCAACAATGACCCAAAAAGACTTAAAAAAATCGACGAAGTATTCGTAGGTTCTTGTATGACTAATATTGGATTATTTAGAGCTTTAGGTGAAGTACTTAAAGGTGAGGGTGAAGTTCCTTCAAAACTATGGGTTGCACCACCAACAAAAATGGATAAAGAGCAATTAACAGAAGAAGGTTACTATTCAATTTTTGCAGCTGCGGGTGCTAGACTTGAAATTCCTGGATGTTCTTTATGTATGGGTAACCAAGCACAAGTATCTGAAGGTGCTGCTGTATTCTCAACATCTACAAGAAACTTTGATAATAGACTAGGAAAAGGTTCTCAAGTTTATCTTGGATCTGCTGAAGTTGCTGCTGTTACTGCACTTTTAGGAAGATTACCATCTGTTGAAGAATATATGGAAATCGTACCTAAGAAAATTACAGAGAAAAACAGAGAGGGTGTTTATAAATACTTAAACTTCCATCAAGTTACTCCAGCTCAATTAAAAAATTTAGTTCACTCTTAATAGTTATTTTAGGATTTAAAAACCGAGGTCTTTGGCCTCGGTTTTTTTTTACATAGATTTTACTAATCAAATACAATTGAAAGAAGAAATTATGTTCAAAAAAAGTATATGTACAATTGCAGTTTTATCACTTTTTACAGCTTGTGCTGAAAAAAATGTTAATTCTGATAGTTATGATTTATCTACTCATTGGTTTAATATAAAAAGTTTAAATGACAATAAAGTTGTTATAAATAAGAATTACACAGAACAATATAATAATGGTAATAAAACAAGTAGCTATGTAGATTTTAATGTTTATAAGAAAAATAAAACAGGTTTATTTAAAATAGAAAAGTATAGTTTTTTTGAGGATATTAATAAGGAAAATTATAAATCAATGCTTTTGGATAAAAATATTGATTTAAAATATAATATTTCACAATATGATATAAAAGAAGAGTTTGAATTGGATAAAAAACAAGTCTCTTCTTACAAAAAAAATATAAAAATCAATGATAAAGTCATTGATGAACGTGACATAGATGGAAATGTATTGGTTTGTACATTTTCTAATTATTATGAAAGTATGAATGTTAAAGATAAAATCAATGCTTATTTTAAAGTAAATTATTTTACTAAAGATAAGAACTATAATAATGTAGTAGAATTATCATGTAAAGATTCATTTATGGAAAATGAATTTTATATATATATGGCAAAAAATATGGGAACTATATTATTTATGGGAAAAGGTGAAGAAGATGGCAGCGTAGTTAATACCTTCTCAATCCTTGATACTCAAACTATTTTAGATTAAAATAATAAGTTATTTTTAATTGGAGATAATTTTTAAGAAAAAAATAAAGAGATACTATGTCACAAAAAGATGAAATAAAATGGAATAAAAAATATCAAGAGACACCTTTTTTACTTGAAGAAAGAAGACCTAGTGAAAGGCTACTTCAAATAATAAAGAAAGTAAAAGGGAAAAAGGCTCTTGATATAGCTTGTGGAGCGGGAAGAAACTCCATTTACTTAGCAAGTAATGGATTTGATGTTCTTGCTTTAGATATTTCTCAAGTGGCTCTTGATGCTCTTAAAAGCAAAGGCTTAAAGAATATCTCTTGCAAAGTTGTAGATTTAGATGAGTATGAAGTGCCTGTAAATTCTTATGATTTTATAGTTATGACAAACTTTTTGGATAGAAATATTATTCCAAAACTATCAAATGCTCTTAAAAAAGATGGAATTTTATTTATTGAAACATATATGCATGATATGGTAAATGAAAAACCATCTTCAAATCCAGATTTTTTATTAAGAAAAGATGAACTTAAAACTTTTTTTGATGATTCTTTTGAAGTTTTGGATTATGATGAGTTTTTAAATGAAGAAAATGAATTATATAGAATGAAAAAACAATCAATTGCAATTAGAAAGTTGTAATTTTTACAAAAAATAATCCATAATAATAAAAAAGCTTCTAAGAAATTATTGTAAGAAGCTTTTTTATATCTAGTAAAAAAACAAATTTAGCAAAACTCTAGGCTAATAGAGCTTTTGCACACATTTCATTTGTAATTAAGCCATTGATTAATTTACCTTCTAAAGCTGCTTTAATTGCCGTTAATTTTGCTTGAATTGCTGCAATTCCAATTATAAGTTTTTCAGGATTTTTAACAAGAGGAATACTTGTTAATCGCTTATTTGTGCATCCATCAATTATATTTCCGTTAATATCAAAAGCCCAACCTATTATTTCACCTACTGCTTTTGCTTCTAATAAAGAGTCTAACTCTTCTTTTGTTATAAAGTTATCTTTATACATAGGAGCTGAGCCATCTATTTGTCCAATTCCTACAAAAGAAATATCAACTTTTTTTGATAATGCTAAAATATTTTTTGTTGATTGTTGATTATGTAATAAATCTCGTTCTTCTTGGGTTTTAACTATTAAAGGAAGTGGCATAGGATAATATGTAGCATTTGTTTTATCTGCTATTTTACTTACAACTTCATGGGAAGATGCTGAACCATCATTTGCCATATTTCCAACTAAAGATAAAAGTTTATGTTGAGATCCATTTATAGGTGATAGCTCATTTGCAATCATATTTAAAACTTTTCCTGTACCTAAGCCTATGATTAAAGGCTCTTTTGATTCTAAATATTTTTCTAATATTTGAGCACCTGCTTGCCCTAAACCTACATTTGTACTTATATCTTGAGTAACACTTGGAATTACTTCACACTCTTTTAAAGAGTATTTCTTTTTTAATTGAGAAGCTAGTTTCATACAACTAGCAATAGGATGATCAAGTCTTACTTTTATAAGTTTCTCACTTACTGATAAGGAAACCATTCTTTGTGCTGATTGTCTAGAAATCCCAAATTCATTTGCAATTTCCTCTTGATTGTATCCAGCAACATAATAAAGCCATCCAGCTCGTGCTGCTAAATCATATTTATCACCTTTTTTATGTATCATGATTATTCTCCTTTCTTATTATTAATTGATAAATGAGGTAAATAGTCAAAAAACTTATTCATATCATCAAAGACAAAATCAGGTTCATATGTATATTTATGATTTTTGTCCCAATATTTCAAATGACTAGCTCCTATAAAATGCCAAGTTTTCATACCAGCTTTTTTAGCGCCTTCTATTCCTACTAGACTATCTTCTATTACTAATACATTTTGAGGTTCTATATTGAATTTTTTTGCAGAATTTAAATATATATCAGGAGCAGGCTTCCCTTTATCTCCTAAATTATATGCACTAAAAATATTATCTTTTAAGTATTCATATATACCAACTGTTTTTAATGAACTAGTAGCTCTAGTTTTACTGCTACTTGTTGCAACACATTTTTTTATATTTAATTGTTTTAAAATACTTTCAATTCCTGGTATTATTTGTAATTCTTTTTTAAATACTTTTAATAATTCTTCTCTATATTCTTCTTCAAAATTATCTGCTAATTGGGTATTGAAATTTTTAAGAACATGCCCTTTTACTTTTAAGTACGATTGGCCGATAAAATGTTTTTGTACATATTGAGTATCTATATCAATGCCTAGTTTATTAAATTGCATAGATATTACTTTTGCACTTATAGTTTCGCTGTCTATTAAAACTCCATCACAATCAAAGATAATTAATTGAATATTTTCATAATTTTCAATTTCCAAAATATTGAGCCTTTTATTTGATTTTATAAATGGGAGTATACAAGTTTTTATTTTATATTAAGATTATTATTTTATTTTTTTAAAGAGTAATATAAAACTTAAAAAAAACTAAAGAAAAATATCTAAATTTTTTTTTAAAATAGTATAAAAAATATCCTTTCCTTAAGTTATAATTTAGTTTCAAGGTGTTATTATTTTCACAAGTAGTGAGCTTTTGCTATCAGTGTTGGCAAAAGCTCATTTTTGACTAAAACTAAGGAGAGAGAGATGAATGTTAAAAAGATACTAAAAACGAGTGTTGTTGCTGCAATTGCAAGCATGTGCTTAAATGCTGGCGATTTAACTATTGCTACAGTTAATAATGGACATATGGTAGAAATGCAAAAACTATCAAAAGTTTTTGAAAAAGAGAATCCAGGTATCAACCTTAAATGGGTTGTTTTAGAAGAGGGTGTTTTAAGACAAAGAGTTACAACTGATATTGCTACTAAAGGTGGTCAGTTTGATATTATGACTATTGGTATGTATGAAGCACCAATGTGGGGTAAAAAAGGTTGGATTGAAGAAATGAAGTTTGATGCAGCTTATGATGAAAAAGATCTTTTACCTGCAATGGTAGATGGTTTATCAAATGATGGAAAACTTTATGCAGCACCATTTTATGGAGAAAGTTCTATGCTTATGTATAGAAAAGACTTAGTTGAAAAAGCTGGTATGACTATTACTGATAATCCAAGTTGGGAACATATTTCAGAAGTTGCTAAAGCTATTCATAATCCAGATCAAGGTGTTTATGGTATTTGTTTAAGAGGTAAAGCTGGTTGGGGTGATAACATGGCTTTAATTACTACAATGGCAAATACTTTTGGTGCACAATGGTTTGACAAAGATGGTAGACCACAATTAGATTCAGCTGCTTGGAATAATACTATTAGTTATTATGTTGATTTATTAACTAAGTATGGACCTCCAGGTTCAAGTGGAAATAGTTTTAATGAAATTTTAGCTTTATTTAATGAAGGTAAATGTGGTATGTGGATTGATGCAACAATTGCTGCATCATTTATTTCAGATCCAGCACAATCAAAAGTTGCTGACAAAGTTGCATTTGCACAGTCTCCTGTTGGAGTTACAAGCAAAGGTGCAAACTGGTTATGGTCTTGGGCTTTAGCAATTCCATCTAGTAGTAAAAATGTAACAGATGCACAAAAATTCATCTCTTGGGCAACTTCAAAAGATTATATTAAATTAGTTGGTGAAACTAATGGTTGGGAAAAAGTTCCTACAGGTACAAGAAAAAGTACTTATGAAAATGAGAACTTTAAAAAAGCAGCAGTTTTTGCAGATGCTGAGTTAAAAGCAATTTTATCAGCTAATCCAAAAGACTCTACTTTAAATCCTACTCCTTTTGTAGGTGTTCAATTCGTTACCATTCCTGAATTCCAAGGAATTGCAACATCAGTTGGAAAAGATATGAGTGCAGCATTAGCTGGAAAAATGTCAGTAAAAGATGCATTAGAAGATTCTCAACAAACAGCTGATAGAACAATGAAAAGAGCAAGATATTACAAATAATATCTAAATCAAAAAAAGAGGTAACTCTTTTTTTGATTCATGTCTATTTAGAATAATAAATTTTTTATAAATACAAAATAATTTAACAAGGTTAATAATGAAATTTGAATTAAATAAAAATACTGTTATGAACTTATTAAAAGCGCCTAGTATCATCGTTCTATTTTTATGGATGATAGTACCGCTTTCAATGACTTTATATTTTTCAGTAATAAGGTATAACCTTTTAAGTCCATTGGAAAACGGATTCGAAGGTTTAGGAAACTATGAATTTTTTATGACAGATGCTGCTTTTATGCCAGCTATTTTAAATTCATTGATTTTAGTAGTGAGTATTATTGTTGTTACCATTATCTCAGGGATAATTTTGGCTGTTTTAATAGATAGAACTTTCCCCGGACGTGGAATAGTAAGAGTTATGCTTATTTCTCCATTTTTTATAATGCCTACAGTAAATGCTTTATTATGGAAAAATATGTTCATGAATCCTGTTTATGGAATGTTTGCATTTTTTTCTAATTCATTGGGATTAGAACCAATTGACTGGATGTCTGATTTCCCATTGGTTTCAGTTATCATAATGCTAAGTTGGCAATGGACTCCATTTGCATTATTGATTTTTATGACAGCATTACAGTCTCAAGATCAAGAACAAAAAGAAGCAGCTGAACTAGATGGTGCAGGATTCTTTGCTAAATTTTATTATTTAACTTTACCTCATTTATCAAGATCAATAGCAATTGTAATAATGATTGAAATGATATTCCATTTATCGATTTTTGCTGAAATTTTAATCACAACAGGTGGTGGACCAGGTAATGCTGGAACTAACTTAACATATATGATTTTTACAAATGCTTTATTAGACTTTGACGTTGGAGTTGCTTCTGCAGGTGGTGTATTTGCCATTATATTAGCAAATATTGTAGCTTACTTCTTAATCAAGCAAGTTGGCAAAAGCTTAATGGCATAAGGAATAAAAAATGACTTATAAAACTAAACAAAAAATTACACATAGATTACTAGTTACTCTAGCTTGGTTAATTGCGATTGTATTTTTCTTTCCAATTTTCTGGATGATATTAACAAGTTTTAAAACAGAGTTACAAGCAATTGCTGTTCCTCCTTTATTCATATTTGATGGAACTTTTGAAAACTATTCATTAGTAAATGAAAGAAGTGATTATTTCCATCATGCAATGAATTCAATTATTACATCATTTGGTGCAACTTTATTATCACTAATAATTGCAGTTCCAGCAGCATACTCTTTTGCTTTTTCTCCTACGAAAAATACAAAAGATGTTTTACTATGGATGTTATCAACTAAGATGTTACCAGCTGTTGGGGTATTGGTTCCTATATATTTAATGGCACAAAAATTTGGTTTATTAGATACAAAAACAGTATTAATTATTATCTTTGCACTTATG
>CBFHMY010000002.1:0-65455 GCA_965657055.1 uncultured Aliarcobacter sp.
TGTGGCTTTAATAAAAGACTTAGTAAATTTTTATTGCAACTCTGCTTTAATAGCACTTGATGATAAACTAATAGAATCATATAAAAAACAATCCGAACTAGGTGCAAAAATTCTGGATCTTATAAGTAAAAATGAGAAAAGAGTATTAGAGCATTTAAAAACTATTTTATCTGCCATGAAAAATAAAGTCATCGATGCAACCCATGATTTTTATTTAAAGATGTTTTATCTAAATAAAAGAGTATCAACAAACCTACCCTATGATTTAATCTTAGTTGATGAAGCCCAAGATATTTCAGATGTGATGATAGGAATTGTAGAGAATCAAACTTGCAGACGTATTTATGTGGGTGATTCTTTTCAACAAATTTATACTTTTAGATTCGCTTCAAATGCTTTAAATAAAATAGATTTACCCTCATATGAATTAACAAAAAGCTTTAGATTTGGAGATAATTATGCAAAAATCTTACAAAACAATCTAAATAGCCTATATTCATTAAACTCATCTAAGCTTTTAAAAATAACAGGATTAGATAAAATAACACAAATAGGAAAAAACCATATAGATTTTAATAAACCCTTTTGTGTAATTGCTAGAAGTACTTTTGGCCTTGTGCAACAACTAGTTTATTTTATCCATGATAAAAAGAAAATATATTTTGAAGGTGGATATAACTCTTACTCATTTATGAATCAAACTGTTTACTCTATTTTTTATTTAAAACAAAAGAAAAATGACAAAATCACAATTGATGAGATCAAAGATTTTGATACAATAAGTGAGCTTGAACAGTTTGCAAAAGATACAAAAAATCAAGATTATTTAAATATTATAAAATTCATAAATACCTATGGTGATAATATTTTTGATATAAATAAGAAAATAAAAGAACATTTAGTAAGTGATAAAAATCAAGCTGATATTATCTTTACAACAACCCATAAATCAAAAGGTTTAGAATACGATCAAGTTATTATGGCTGATGATTTTATTTCAAAAAAAGAGATAGCAAATACAAAAAATAAAATGTCATATCAAAGAGTAAATGAAGAGTTAAATATCTATTATGTAGCAGCCACAAGAGCCAAAAACATAATAGAAATGGCTGATTTAAATCTAAAATATACCTATAATGAAAATGACGAAAGTTCAGCTTTTGTGAAATCACGATTTATAAGTAAAAGAGCTGATAATAAAAAAAGTAAAGAGCTTCAAGAAGAGTGGTTAAAGAAAAATCGAGTTAATAAAATAAATGCATTTTAAACTTAAAGCAATCTATTTACAAATATTTGCTAAAATAATATAAGAAATAAACAAGGGAATTTAATGCAATATTTTGGAACAATTCAAACTAAATATGATGAAATTTTTTTAACTGAAAGTTATATGTACTTTAATGCAGAAGATGAAGAAATAACAGTTAAAGAATTAAAAGAAAAAATAAAAACAGCAAAAGATAGAAAAAAAAATATAGTAGGAACAGTTTTTTTATACAATCCATTGGTAACTCCAGTAGGATTTGATTCAAATAAATATCTACTAGAACAAGATTTTGATAATTTTGATAAAATGATTGAACTAAAAGCAGAAACATATATTACTGTTTTTAAACAAGCAATGAGAGAACATTGTGCTGGCAAAATAGTTGAAATAAGAAATTTATTTAACTTAATAGAAAAAAATATTGATGTTCCTGTTTTACTTGAAAAATTCAATAGTGATTTAGAGAGTTATAACTCTTTTCAAACAACACAATTTGATAGAGATATTATGTATCAAGATGCTGCTAATTTAATACCTAATGGTAAGTTTGTTTTCTTTTGTTGGGGAGATAAAATAAAAGAAAAAGAGTTCCCATATATAAATGATTATGCAAGAACTCTTTATGAAAATAGTATGAAACTTGGAAAAAAAGTTGTTTATGTTTATAAAAAAGAAAAAACGCAACAAGGAGCTGTAGATTATCTACAATTTTCAAACCCTATGCAAAACCATAAATATAAAAATGCAATAATAAATTCAATAAAAAAAGCATTTGAAGAGTTTCCACCTTCTGTGACACCATACGAATAGGGAGATTTATGGCAAATATTGAATATCTAAAAACCCAAACTGTACTATTTGTAGAAGATGAAGATCTTGCGAGGGAATTACTTGCAAAAATATTAACTAAGCTTTTTAAAAAAGTTATAACAGCTGCAAATGGGCAAGAAGGTTTAGATAATTTCAATAAACAAAAAAATACAAAAGAATCTATTGATTTAATAATTTCAGATATAAATATGCCTATTATGAATGGTCTTGAAATGTTAGAAAATATTAGAAAAATAGACTCTGATGTTCCTGCGATTTTTGTAACAGCTAGAAATGAAACAAATAATATATTAAGAGCAATTGATTTAAATGTTTCTAACTACATAATTAAACCCATCGAAACAGATATTTTATTAGGGAAAATTTTTGATGCTTGTGAAAAGAATTTTATTCAAAAACAATTGGATGAAAAACAAAAAGAGTTAGCTATTTATTTAGAAGCTGTTGATCGTGTGGCTTTAATTTATAGAATGAATGATGAAGGACAGATTACATTTGCAAATAGAGGTCTTTTAGAGGCTTCATTATATTCATTAAAAGAAATAGAAAATTTACATTTTGATGACTTAATTCATCCGGATATTCCTAAAGAAGAAATTAATAATACGTGGGAATTTATAAGAGAAGGAAAAATCTGGAGTGGAAATACAAAATTTATAGCAAAAGATAAAGAAGCATTTTATTTAAAAAATACAATATTCAAAATTAAAACTAATTCAATTGATGAGTATATAACAATTGGATTTTCTACTACAAAAGAAAATAATGAAAAACGTGAATTTCATAAAAAAGTATTAATGAGTATTCAAGAATTCAATAAAAAAGAGTATTTATATAAAAAAGAAATTGCTGAATTAACAGATAAACTAAAACAGTTAGAATTATATATTCCAAGAATATATGAAGAATTAGAAGATCAAAAAGCAAAAACAATTAGTAAAAATAGACAGTTAGAACACTATGAAATGCAAATGCATAATGTTGATGAAAAATATTATGGGCACATGACTGTAAAAAGCAAAGAAATTGAAGAATATTCAAAAATTATTACTGGTTTAAGACAAGAAAATTCAAAGCTTAAAGAAAAAAATGAAGCATCAAAAGAAGAAATTATAGCAACCAAAAAAGAGTTATCTCTTCTTATGGAATCAAATAATAGTAAAAATAGAAGAATAAATGATTTAAGTGATGTAATAAGATCCCTTGAATCTAAAATAAGAGATATTACATCAGAGCAATAATCAGCTTATTTTATATTATTTTTTTGAGGAAGGGCAATTATATACCTTAATCCCTTTTCACTATTATTTACTTTTAAATCCCCAGAAAAACTATTTTTTATTACTAGCTTAACCATATATAATCCTGTTCCTGTTCCATGGGATTTAGTTGTATAATAAGGATCAAATAATTTTTCTAAACTTTGCAAATTAACACCACCTGCATTATCTTCAATAATCAATATTGTATAAGCACTTTTTGATAATACATTAATATTTATCTCTCTATTTTTTGTTTCTCTTTCTTTAAAAGCATCAATAGCATTATTTATAATATTTAAAATAACTTGATCCAATTCTGTTTCTATTCCATAAACATTTTGATCACTAATCTCTAAATTTAATTTTATTTGATTTACTTTAAATTGATTGCCCAAAAGCCTTAAAGATCTTTCAATTGCATCTTTAATACTAAAATTTCTTTTTTGTTTATCTGGATTAAAAAAATCTCTAAAATTGTCAATTGTTTCACTTAGAAATTTTATTTGCTCACTAGTATTTTTTGAAAAATCATTTACAAATATTTCATCTATCTCATTAAAATCAAAATTATTTTTTACATCACAACAATATAAAGATAAAATGTTTAAAGGTTGTTTTAACTGATGAGAAATAACACCTATCATTTCTCCCATAGTTGCCATTCGCGATTGGTGAATTAAAATTTTATCTTTTGATATAATTTGAGCTTCATCTATTTTTTGTTTTTCAAAAATATCAATATAAACTTTTAATTTAGAATTTAGCAAAATATCATGAATAGGCTTGGTTATATACTCAACTGCACCTAAATTATAACCTCGTGTTTGATACTCATCTTTATCATAAATACCAGTAATAAAAACAACTGGAATATTTTTTGTTCTATCAATATTTTTTAAATATTCAATAAATTCAAAACCATCAATTTCTGGCATTTGTACATCTGTAAGAATTAAATCAATATTTTCGTTCATCAATATTTCTATTCCTTCTTGTGCACTAAGAGCTGAAAAAATATTTACATCAAAACTATCTTCAATCATCATTCTTAAAGAATATATATTTTCAGGGACATCATCAACAAGTAAAAGAGTAAATTTTTCCATTATTTCTCCAAATTATTTAGAATTTTATTTATCAAATCTGTTTTAGATAAATTTTTATTTATATAGTTATTATTTTCAATAAGATTAAAAGATAAAATTAATAAGTTTATATTTTTATCTTGACAATAAGATATAAAATCTTCAAGTTCATCATCTAAATCTCTGTCATCTAAAAGCACTAAATCATAAGATTTATCTAACTTTTCATAAGACTCTTCTATTGATTTAGAATAATCTAATTTAATCTCTTCTTTTTTTAAAGAAATAGCAATAGGAAAGAAAAAAGCAGGATCACTATTTATAATTAATAATTCTTTATTTTTTTCAATAATTGTATCTTTTATATTTACATCTTCCATATCAAAAAATACTATATCTTCAATAATCGTATTATCTTCTTTTGATGAAATGGTAACTTTATCATCAGAGATATTCTGAATATTTGTTTTTTTAGGTAAGATTAATTCAAAAGTACTACCTTTTTCTAAAGTAGAAAAAGCTTTTATATCTCCTCCTAATAAAATTGATAGTTCTTTAGAAATAGCTAAACCAAGACCTGTACCACCATATTTTCTAGTTGTACTTCCGTCTGCTTGTTTAAATCTTTCGAAAATATGATTTAATTTATCTCTTGCTATTCCAATACCTTCATCAATTACTTTTATTGTAATATCATTAGCATTTTCTTCTAAAAAAACACTTATTGTTCCTTTAGAAGTAAATTTAATGGCATTACTTAAAAGATTTTTTAAAATTTGTTTTATTCTATGTGAATCACTTAACAGGCTAAGATCTTTCAATAAACAATTAAAATCTAAAGAAAGATTTTTTTCATTAGCTAAAGGAGTCATTTCATTTACTAATTCTTCAATCATTTCATGAATATTAATTTTTGATAAATTAAGTGACACTTCCCCTGCTTCAATTTTTGAAATATCTAAAATATCATTTATTAAAAGTAATAAATCATTTCCGCATGTATTAATGATTTTCATATTTTTTATTTGTTCATCATCTAATTTTTTATTTTTATTTTTTCCCATAATTGATGAAATAACAATTATTGAATTTAAGGGAGTTTTTAATTCATGGGACATATTTGCTAGAAAATCATTTTTATATTTATCTGATTCTATTAATTGTTTTTGTTGCTCTTTTAATTCTTTTGTTAAACTATTAAGCATTGCATTCTTATTTTTCATTCTATGAATATTTAAACAAGCATCAATACTAATATTTAGTTTTACTATTAAATCTTGAAACATAGATAATAAAAATTCAAAATTTACATCAGAATCATCATAAACAATTGTAAAAGCTCCTTTATCCAAAGGAATTAATAATATTTTTTTATCATCAAAATCAATAAGTTTTGTAAATGATAAATTTTCAATATTTGTTTCTAATAATTTTTTATCAAATATGTTTTCTGGAAAATAAGATAAATATAAATAAGATATATTTGATTCATCTAATAGATAAAAAAAACCATTCGAAGCGTTTGTGTCTTCCACAAAAGTAATCAACACTTCCTTTAACATACGATTTAGATCTAAACTATTACCAATTGAGCTATGACATTTATAAGACAAAGCTAAATGTTCCATAAACATATATTTACTACCTTTTAAAATTAAATAATTTTTTACTGTCAGAATAATAATACCATAAAAATACTAATTAATCGAATTTTACAGAAATAAAGATTTGTATTATAAAATTAAATATGATAGAATAATCAAAAAATTTAAGGTAAGAATATGAGATTAAAGAAAGTATTATTAAGTATTGGTTTTTTAGGACTTATTGGAGCAAATGCTGGTGATTCGAACTCTGTAAAACATTATGGTTTTTCTGCAATATTTGGATTTACAAGTGAAACGATAATTCATAAAAATTTCACAAGTTTAAATGATATAGAAAAAATTTCTTATGCAACGATATTAGGATCAACACCTGGATTAATAAAAGAGTTAACAGATGACAAATTTTCAAATGAAGATATGGCTTTTAATGTAGCAGGTGCATTAACAGGAGCTTTATTATCTAATTATATAAATAATAACACTTCAATTTTTATTACTCATAATGAAGAACAAAAAGCAACAAAAGTTAATTTAGCGTATAATTTCTAAAATTTTTGGATTTTCCAAAAATTTTAGCTAACTTTAATAAACTTATGATTATAATTCCATCCACTTAAATTATTGGGGTATCGCCAAGTGGTACGGCAACTGCTTTTGGTGCAGTCATTCCTAGGTTCGAATCCTAGTACCCCATCCATTTAATTTAAGTTTTATTTTCAACGGTGAGGTTGGAGAGTGGTCAAATCCTGCGGACTGTAAATCCGCCGCCTACGGCTTCGAAGGTTCGAATCCTTCTCTCACCACCACTTTTATTCAAAAGAAAAAATGGTTCGATAGCTCAGTCGGTAGAGCAAAGGATTGAAAATCCTTGTGTCGACAGTTCGATTCTGTCTCGAACCACCACTTCTTTTGAAGTCTTTATATACACATGTGCGAGTGTGGCGGAATAGGTAGACGCGCGGGACTTAAAATCCCGTTCCGGTTTCGGAGTGTGAGTTCGATTCTCACCATTCGCACCATGTTATTTTCAAAATAATCATAAAATTCAAATTTCACTTCCAAAGTAAATCTAAACACATTCTTTAAATTAATATAAAAAAATAACTTATTTTTGCTTACATTAAAATTCTTTTGCTATTATTTCTATTATTAAAATATTGGAAAAATTATTTATGACAAAAATCCTTATACTTTTTCTTTTTCTTTTTTATTCAAATTTATTTGCACAAGAAAAAAAGTTATCCAAAGTATCTTTACAACTACATTGGAAATATCAATTTGAATTTGCAGGTTTTATTGCAGCACGTGAAAAAGGTTTTTATAAAGACGTTGGTTTAGATGTTGAATTAAAAGAGTATGAATTAGGCCAGAATATAATAAAAGATGTAATATCAGGAAAATCAAACTATGGTATTTATAATTCAAATATTTTAGTAGAATATATAAAAAAAGAACCTATACAACTAATATCTTCATATTTTAAAAGATCTGCACTTGTTCTTATAACAAAACCACACATTAAATATCCAAAAGATTTACTTGGCAAAAATATAATGGCTGCAGGGAAAAATGATTTTGATTTAAATTTTAATTATATATTTTCTTTACAGAAAATTAAAATTGATGACTTAAATCTTATACCCCATAGTTTTGATGTGAAGGATTTTGCGGAAAATAAAGTAGATGCCATGACTGCTTTCATTTCAGATCAACCTTATAAACTTGATAAGTTAAATATAAAATATAATATCATCAATCCTAGTGAATATGGATTATTTAACCTACAACTTGAACTTTTTACCTCAGATAAGGAAGTATCATTACATAGGAATAGAACAGATGCTTTTAAAAAAGCTAGTTTAAAAGGATGGGAGTATGCTTTAAATAATCCTCAAGAAATTATTGAAATAATTTTAAAAAAATATAATACTCAAAATTTAACAAAAGAGTTTTTAGAAAATGAAGCTATTTATACAGATAGATTAATTCTTCCAAAAATGTATGAAATCGGTTCTATTGATGAAATGTTTTTATTTAAACAAATAGACGTATTATATAACAAAGTAAATTTTAATTTAAATGAAAAGAAACAGCTTATCAATGATTTTATTTTTTCTTCAAAAGAAGACTTAGATCTGAAAAAAAATGAAACGAACTATCTTTTACTAAAAAAAGCCATGCCTTTTTTACTAATTATTCTAGTAATATTTATTTTTAGCCAATTACTTTTAAAAAAATATAACAAAAAATTAAAAAAAGAAGTTGATGAGAAAACCCTTGAATATAAGAAAAAAAATCAAGAGCTTATTAATGCGAATCAAAATTTCTTTGATTTATTAAATACAGCCATTGAAGCTATTGCAATATTTGATAAAAATGACAATTTAGTTAAGTTAAACAACTCTGGTAAACTTATGTTTAACTACTATTTTAAAAAGAATTCTCAAAATAAAACAATATCAGATTTTATACCTGAAGATTTTATTTCTGAAGTAAAAGATAGATTAAACAATAAAATATTTGAACAATTTGAAATAAATCTTTTAAGAAGTGACAAAACTATTTTTCCTGGTTTAATAGCTGTTAAAACAATTTTAATAGAAAATAAAAGCCATACTATCATTACCATTGTTGATTTAACTCAGATAAAACTTCAAGATCAATTTCTTCAACAACAAGCAAAATTAGCTCAAATGGGTGAACTTTTAAGTATGATTGCACATCAATGGAGACAACCATTAACAGCAATTAGCGCTGCAAGTGAAAATCTGAAATTAAAAACACTATTAAATAAAATAGATCCTGATACTATTAACTCAGCGACAAATGATATTAATAAATACACAAGCTATCTAAGTAATACAATAAACGATTTTAAAAATTTTTATAAAACTAATAAATCAAAAGAATTAACAACTTTAAATGAAATGGCTAAAAAATCATTAAATATTATTGAAGATTCAATATCATTTAGAAATATAAAAATCATCAAGAATTTGAATTCAACTTCATCAATTGAAACCTTTATGAGCGAAGTAACTCAAGTTATTTTAAGTCTTTTACAAAATGCAGAAGATATTCTTTTAGAAAAACAAATAAAAAATCCATATATAAAAATAAATACCTTTGAAGATGAAAAATATTTGTATCTGCAAGTAATTGACAATGGAGGTGGAATTTCTTCAGATATTCTAGATAAAATTTTTGATCCTTATTTTTCAACAAAACATGAAAAAAATGGTACAGGATTGGGATTATATTTTGCAAAGAGTATTATAGAAAATAATTGTAATGCTTTGTTAACAGCAAAGAATAATGAAGATGAAGCTATTTTTACAATAAAGTTTAATAAAAATAATTTTATTATTATTAATTAAATAAAAAAAAATTGTTAACCAATTTTTTATATATTAGGTGTTATCATATCTAAAATGATCTAAAGGATTATATTTGAAATTATTAATTTTATTAATAATAACAGTAAATATATTTGCTCAAGAATTAACAAATAATATTAAATTAACGCAAGAAGAAGTAAATTATCTAAGCAATAAAAAAGAACTGAAATTATGTATTGGTCCTGATTCTATGCCCTTTGAAGATTTTAATAAAAATGGTGAATATATTGGACTTACTTCTGATTATTATAAAATATTTTCTAAAAATTTAAACATTCCAATTACCGTTGTACCCGTTAAGACATGGAAAGAATCCCTAGAATTAGCTAAAAACAGAACATGCGATATTATCTCTGCCATGCAAACAGAAGAAAGAAAAAAATTCTTAAATTTTACAAGCCCTTATTTAAAAACACCTGTGGTAATTGCTACAAATAATGAAAAAGCTTTTATCTCTGATTTTAAAGATTTAACTAATGAAAAAATAGGTGTACCTAAAAGCTATGCTTATGTTGAAGAATTAAAAAAAATCTATCCTAATATAAACTATGTTGAAGTTCCAACAATAAAAGATGGATTAAAAAAAGTTATAGATGGAGAGCTATATGGACAAGTGGGAACACTTGCTAGTATTGGATATTTTTTTATAACTGATTTCGTGGGTTCACTTAAAATTGCAGGTAAAACTGACAAAGTAAATTTAGAATTAGGAATAGGAGTTAGAAATGACGATCCTATTCTTTTTGATATATTACAAAACCAAGTGCAAAACATTGATGAATCTTTTCATAACAAGGTACTAAACAACTGGATAAATATTAAATACAATACTTCTATTGATTATAGTTTAGTTTATAAAATCTTATTTTTAATATTTATTTTGACTTGTTTTTTTATATATAAACAATTACTTTTAAACAAATATAATAAAAAATTAGTAAAAGATGTGGAAGAAAAAACAAAAGATTATAAAATGAAAAATGAGGAACTAATTAATTCAAATCAAAATTTCTTCGATTTATTAAATACGGCCATTGAGGCCATTGCAATATTTGATGAGAATAACACTCTTGTTAGATTAAACAACTCAGGAAGAGTTATGTTCAAACACTCTTTTGATAAAAAATCTGTAAGTAAAAAGTTATCTGATTTTATTCCACAAGATTTAATTTTTGAAGTAAATAATAAATTAAAAGATAAAATATCTGAGCCATTTGAAATAAATCTTTTTAGGGGTGACAGAACTATTTTCCCAGCTTTAATTGCAGGGAAAACTATTTTAATAGAAAATAAAATTCATACTATTATGACTGTTGTAGATTTAACTCAGATTAAACTTCAAAATGAATTTATTCAACAACAATCAAAACTTGCCCAAATGGGTGAACTACTAAGTATGATTGCACATCAATGGAGACAGCCCTTAACTGCAATTAGTGCAGCAAGTGAAAACTTAAAATTAAAAACGATTTTAAATCAAGAAAATAAGCAATTAATACAAAATACCACTGAAGATATAAATAAATACACCACTTACCTAAGTAATACAATAAACGATTTTAAAAATTTTTATAAAACAAACAAGTTACTTGAAACAACAAATTTAAATGAAATGGCTAAAAAGTCTTTACATATTATTGAAGATTCTATTTCATATAAAAATATAAAAATTATTAAAAACTTTAATTCAATATCAGTAATTAAAACTTATATGAGCGAAGTAACTCAAGTAATTTTAACTCTTTTACAAAATTCTGAAGATATTCTTTTAGAAAAACAAATAGAAAATCCATATATAAAAATTAGTACTTTTGAAGATGAGGGATATCTATATTTAGAAATAATTGACAATGGAGGTGGAATTCCCTCAGATATTCTAGATAAAATTTTCGACCCCTATTTTTCAACTAAACATGAAAAAAATGGTACAGGATTGGGATTATATTTTGCAAAAAGCATTATAGAAAATAATTGCAATGCCTTATTAAGTGTAAAAAATAATGAAAATGAAGCCGTTTTTACAATAAGATTTACTAGAGAATAAATTTTTATTCTAATAAATTTATCAAATAAAAGTATTCCTTCGTTATAATTTGTTTTTAAAAATATAAATAAGGATAATTATGGCAAAAATAGGAATATTAGTTGCAAGTTCAAATAACAATCAAAAATTAGGATTAAAACTTAAAGAGTTAGCATTAGGTCAAAATTGTGAAGTAGAATTAATAAATTTAGTTGATTTAAGATTACCTCTTTATAGTACAGTTGAAGAGCAAGAAAATGGAATTCCTGAAACTGCATTAGATTTAGCTACAAAAATATTAGAATTAAAAGCTTTTATTATAGTTGCTCCTGAGTACAATGGAGTAATGCCTCCTGTTCTAAACAATGCAATGGCATGGACATCAAGAGCTACAAAAGACTGGAGAGATGCTTTTAATGAAAAGATTGTAGGACTTGCTACTCATAGTGGTGGAGGTGGAGCAAAAGGTCTTCAAGCTATGAGAATTCAATTTCAACATTTAGGTGCAAATATTCTTGCAAGAGAAATTTTAACTACTTATGAAAAACCTTTAAACGAAGAAACTGCAATTGCTATGATTAATACACTTGCAAAACTTTCAGAAGCTTAAGAGAAATCTTAAGCTTTAAAATCTATTTTTTATACAATTCAAGTAACTTTTTTGTAATCAAGGTATGCTAAAATTTTCTTATGAAAGAAAAAGTATATGTCCTTGACACAAATATCATCTTACAAAATCTTCAAAATCTCTACAAAATTTCAGACAATAAAACTAACCACATCGTAATACCTGAAACAGTTCTTCTTGAATTAGAGGATAAAAAGAAACTGACTAGTGAACTTGGGTATTATTCAAGAGAGTTTGCAAGACTACTAGCAAAGATGAAAATAAAAGAGGTTGATTATAAACTTGGCTTTAAAGTTGTGAAACTTTTTAATGATGAGATTAATATGGATATTATTTCAAAAGATAAATACGACACTGTAATTGAGCAAATACATATCTCTGAATCAAATGATAAAAGAATCATTGAAGTTGCTTCCATTGCCCAAGAATACTACAAAGGCTGCCAAACAATTTTTCTATCCCTTGATGTGTATGCAAGGACCTTTGCACTATTTAAAAGCATCAAAACAGAAACCTTACATGATGATAAATCTACTGTTCCAAAATTTAATTTTGTAAAAAGTATTGAACTTGATTCTTCAATGTTTAATAGTTTAGAAAATAAAGATATTACTCTAATAAACAAAGAGCATGAAGCACAAAATTTTGCTTATAGTTTTGAAAGTAATGATGGTAATACAGAGTATGGAATTATCATAAATGGGAAAATAGATATTTTAAAAGAGAATGATTTTAAATCATTAAATGTAAAACCTGTAAATTTAAAACAAAAACTATTTACAAAAGCAATATTATCAAATATGTATGAGCTATTAGTAATTGATGCAAAAGCAGGAAGTGGAAAAACTTTGATGTCTGTTGTGAGCGCCATGAGATTAATTGATTTAGGATTATATGATAAAATAGTTTATGTAAGAAACTCCATTGAATCCCTTGATAAGGGTGCTGATATTGGATATTTAGCAGGAAATGATGAGAAGTTTAGAATATATAATATGGCTTTACAAGACACCTTAGAATTTATAGCAAAAAAACATCTTAAAAAGAGTGAAAATAAAGAAAATCAAGAATCAATTGAATCAAAAATTAGTGAGCTTCAATCAAAATATTGTATTGAAACATTATGGCCAGGGGAAGCTAGAGGAAGAACGCTAAGCAGCGCAATTGTAATTATGGATGAATGGCAGAATTCTAGTGAAAAAACAACCCAATTAATACTTTCAAGATTAGATGAGAGCTGTATGGCTATTGTAATTGGATCAAATAGGCAAATAGATAACTTATACTTGAATAAGTATAATAACGGCCTTACAACCCTCTTAAAACAAACAAATGAGATACATCCTGAACTTAAAATGTTTGCAATTGAATTAGAAAAAGCAGTTCGAGGTAAATTTGCTCAATTTACGGAGCGAATTTTTGAAAATAGAAAAGATTAAAGTAGTTAAAAAATAGAACTAAAAAGTTCTATTTTTTAGAAGAACATTTTCCTTCTCCTCCACATCCACATCCACTTTTTCCAAATGTTTTTTTAAGAATAAAAAACAAAGCTAATAAAACAATAGCATATATAAAATAATCTTCCATAATAATCCTCTATTTATTGATAATAATTATTAGTATGATATACTCTTTGTAATTAATAAGAAATAAATTCACATATTACTTAAAAATTAAGCAGTAATAAAAACTAACAAAATTATAATATGTAATGATATAAAAGAAAATATTAAAAGGAAAATCAAATACAAAATAGATTAATAAATGACACTATATACAATCATATAGAGTACACAAAACTTGAAGACAAGATTTTACAAACTAAAATAGTAAATAGATTACAATTTATAACACAAAATGCCTTAGCATATTTTTCATATCCATCCATTACAACTAAAAGATTTATTCACTCTTTAGGAACTATGCACTTAGCTTCTTTTATGTTTAAAAATGCACTTTTAAATGCTGATAAAAAAACAAAAAACGATTTTTTATCTTCATTAAAAAAAGTAATAAAATCAATAATCAAAGAAGAAAATATAAAAGTTACTATTGATGATATGGAGTATTTTGATAATAAAGCTTTATACCAATTTACAATTCCTACAAAATCAAAGTCACAAAGAGCAACCTATGCTGTATTTCTTCAAACATTAAGAATAGTTGCCCTACTTCACGATGTGGGACATTTGCCTTTTTCTCATCAAGTAGAATATGCCTTAAAAAAAGTATATAACAAAATAAAAGATAAAGAAAAAAATCAAGAATTACTTTGTGAAAAAGAGCTGAAATTTAAAGAAAACTATGAAAGTATTACTAATAATAGTAAAGAAGTATTACATGAAGCTATCGGAGAAAACTTATTAAAACTTCTTTTTGATTATGAGCTTGAAGAGTTACTTGTAAAGGCTCATGAAAAAGAGTATATAAGGCTTATTAAAAGATTATCAATTTTAATACTAGAAGAGCAAGTTTATGAAGATTTTGATTTCAAAGTTTTACATAATTTTATAGATAGTACAGTTGATGCTGATAGGCTTGATTATATAAACAGAGATATGCTTGCAAGTGGTTATATAACAGGCCCAAATGATCATATAAGAATTACCAAACAAGCTGTCCTTGTACAAAAAAATGAAAAATTTTATCTAAGTTTTTTTGATATGAGTTTAATAGATATTGAACACATGTTGGAAATGAGGTTTAATTTATATAAAAAAGTAATATTTAATCATGGGATTGCAAAAACTGATACCTTACTTGAAAGTGTTGTTCAATATTTAGCTAATAAGTATTTTGAAAGTGCTGATATAAATGAGAAAATTTCAAATAATATCTCTATGTTATGGAATTTTAAAAATAAAGATAATGTAGAAAAAGAGCTTGATATTATTTCTATGCTTGATGAAAATTGGTTAATATCTTTGTTTAAAACAAAATATTTTGAAATAAAAGATAAAGAAAATCCAACACAAGAAGATATAAAATATCAATACTGCTTTGAAGAGGTTTTATTTGGAAAAAGAAGATTTAGAAGTCCTTGGAAAAATTTAAATGAATTTTACAAAGTATTAGATTTTACAACAGTTGAAAGATATAAATTTAGAGAAAGTTTTGGATATATTACTGATGTTAGAGCAAAAAAACTTCAGTTGGAATTAGATAAATTTATCAAAAGATGGGAAGATAAAGAGAGTAATCTATATCTTTCTTATCAAATAGTTTCTTTTAAACTAGGAATTGCAAAAGAGTTCTATTTATATGATGGAGAAGAATTAATTAATCTTGATGAAATCTCAACTTTAAGAAAAAGATTAAAATACTCAATGAGAAATACTGTTCCTTTTTATTTATATTCAAATAAAAAATATATAAATGAAGAGATGAAAATAGAGTTAAGAAATATATTATTTGACATTTTTGAGGAATGAAACAAATAGTTATTTTGCTAAAATAAAAAATATCACTTCAAAGGATAAATTTTGGATTTAACAAGTTTAAGAGCAAGATACACAACAAAAGGTTTAGATATAAAAGATTTAAATCAAAATCCTTTTATGCAATTTGAAACATGGTTTAATGAAGCTATAAATGCAAAGTTAACAGAGCCAAATGCTTTTTCTCTAGCAACTGTTGGAAGTGATATGATGCCTAGTATTAGAACTGTATTATTAAAGATTTTCGATGAAAAAGGTTTTGTTTTTTTTACAAACTATAAAAGTACAAAAGCAAAACAAATTGAAGAAAATCCAAAAGCTGCAGCTTTATTTGCATGGTTAGATTTAGAAAGACAAGTAAAGGTTGAAGGAAGTATAGAAAAAATTTCAAGTACTGAATCTTTGAAATATTTTTTATCACGTCCTAAGGGTAGCCAAATAGGTGCTTGGGTTTCCCACCAAAGTGAAGTTATAAGTTCAAGAAGTTTACTAGAGCAAAAATTTGATGAAATAAAAAGAAAATTTGTAAAAGGAGAAGTTCCTTTTCCTTCTTTTTGGGGTGGATATACAATAAAACCTATTAGAATAGAGTTTTGGCAAGGTGGACAAGATAGACTTCATGATAGATTTTTATATGAATTACAAAAAGATAATACTTGGACTATTTCAAGACTTGCTCCATAAAATAAATATTACAAAATGAAATTTATTTTTCTCTTTTGATAATTTTTAAGTAAAATAAACTTATAAAATATCAGGAGTTTTAATATGATATTAGGTAAATGTCCTTATTGTAAAGCAAATGTTATAGCTATAAAAAGTACAGCTAATGGTAAAAAAGTAAATTTATATACTTGTGAAAATGCAAAAAAAGAGTATGATGATAGTGAACAATTTGTTTTTACATCTGATTCAACTTGCACTTTTAGAGTATATTCAAATGTGTTTTTAAGATGGAATAAACGAAGTTTTTCTAAATATGAAATGAAAAAACTTTTAGAAGATGAACAAGTAGTTATTAGACTTCATGGTAGACGTGGTTCTAGTGAGTATTTTAAATATGTTATAACAGATAAAGAGTATGGGGTTTCTATTTTATGGGATGAAGAAGTAGAGAACGAGAAAGAAACTTTCTCGTAATAAATATTAATCTCTTCTTGAAGTTGTTTCTAATAAATGGTAACCAAAGTCTGTTTTAACAGGACCATGAACTACGTTTATCTCTTCATTAAATACTACTGCATCAAATTCAGGAACCATTTGACCTTGGAAAAAAGTTCCTAGATCTCCACCATTTGATCCTGAAGGACATGAAGAATATTCTTTTGCTATATCTTCAAATTTTTCACCATTTGATATTTTTTCTTTTAATTGTAAACATAACTCTTCACTATCAACTAATAAATGTCTAGCTGTTGCACTTTTCATAATTTTTCCTCGTATTGTATAAAATTTAGCCGGATTGTAGCATAAGCAGTTGTTTAAATTTCTTAATCAAAAGAATTCAATTGAATTTTTTCCTTGTTTTTTAGCTGCATACATAGCAGTATCTGCTTGTTTAATAATATTTCTAATACTAACAGAAGAATCGTTAAATAGGGTGATTCCTATACTTGGAGTAGATATATTAACATGCCCCTCAATATGGGTAATTGCATTTAATGAATCTTTTATTTTTTCTGCAAGATTTAGTATATTTATCTTTGCATTTTCTTTATTATTTCCAATATTATCAAGTAAAATAATAAATTCATCTCCTCCAATTCTTGCAAGTGTGTCTTCATCTCTTATCACTTCTTTTATTGTTTTAGAAACCATAATAAGTAATGAATCACCAATATCATGACCTAAAGTATCATTTACTTCTTTGAAGTTATCTAAATCAATAAATATTAATCCACCTACTATTTTATGCCTAACTACTTTGGTAATTGCATGTTCTATTCTATCTAGTAATAATAATCTATTTGGTAAGCCTGTTAAGTTATCATGGCTTGCTTGATATTCTAGAATTTTTTCTTTATCTTTTTGTTTAGAGATATCAATATATTGACCCAAAAAATGTGTGATTACATTATCATGATTCTTTATTGCTGTAATTGTTGTTCGTAAAGGTATAATCTGACCATCACTTTTTTTATTATAAACTTCCCCACTCCAAGAACCTTTATTTCTTAAATTCTTCCATAATTGATCTGCAAAATTTTTATCTTGATGGCCTGATTTAAAGATTCTTGGATTTTTTCCTATAATATCACTTCTTGAATATCCCATAACATTACAAAAAGCATGATTTACTTTTATTATTTTTCCCAATTCATCGGTAATTATCATAGGTTCACTAGATTCAAAAGCAAAAGAAGTAATCTTTACTTCTCTTTCTTGATTTAATCTATTCTTTTCATAATCAAATTTTTCTAAAATATGAGATAAATCACTAACTAATTTATCAAATAACACTTCACCTTCGTAATCAAAAAATTTGTTTTCATTTGAATATATTACAAAAATAGAAACCACTTCACCAAATTTTTTAATAGGAAAAGCAGCAGCTGATTTTATACTAAATTGTTTTGAATATTTAAAAAATACAGATATGTTATTATCTTCAAAAGATTCAATAATTACATTTGATTTAGTACTAATTACTTTACTGATCAAATTATCATTATTTAATTGTCTACTTTCATCAAGTCCTATTAAAAGTAAATCTTTTAATACCCCTTCTTGAGCATATACTTCATCTTTTTTAATAATATCCTCATTTTCGCTTTTATTTTCCATATCGTAAATAAAGCTAAATACCATGCTTGGGTGTTTTGAAATAATTTGATGTATTTGAGAATATAAATTCTCTTTTGTATTATTTTTTAACAAATACTTATTTGTATCATTAAGTAATTCATATACTTTTTTCTGTTTTTTAAGTTTATCAAAGTTTGTTTGCTGTCTAAAAATAATATTTTTCAATACAAATAATAAACTAATTAAAGTTATAAAACATATTAATAAAAATAACAAACTTACATTTTGATCAATAAATGCTTTTTTTTGAATATTTTTTGTAGTTTCTTCTAGCTTAGCAATTATGATAATACATACTTCATCTAAGTCTTCTATTTTTTGAGTAGAAATTTGCCACCATTGATCTAATGTTAATGAATTATTATTAATATTTTCTTCAATATTCATTCTTATTTTATCTATTTTATTTGTTAATTCTTTTGCTACAATTTCATTATATATATTAAGAATATCACTAGAAGAACTTTTAATAAAGAAATTAATACTCTCTGTTTGAAAAGATTGTATTTTTATCAATTCATTTTTAACTTTTTCATCAATTTTTCCCTCTTTTAAAATAAAAGAAATTAATGCTCTTTCCATAGCAAAAGATTCTTTATATAGTAAAAAATGATATAAATTTAAAAATTCTTCATTAAAATTCGATGCAGCTTTGATTGATTTTATTGAAGAAATAGACTCTAGAAGTAAATTATTTATGTCAGAATATTTAGAAATAATATCCATTTTATCAATTGTTAAATTTTTTACTTCATCTCTGATTTCATCTAATTCATGAATTTTTCTTTGAAGCTCTTTTTTTACTATTAATATTTCTTTTTGCTCAGGAACCTCTAAAATATATATATCTGCATATTTTAAATATTTATTAAAATCAAAATCACTTATCTCTTTTTGTTTTTCTAATTGAAGAGTTAATCTTTCTTGATTTCCATCATATCTAAGAGATAAATCTCTTTCTATTTGTAAAGAATATATTAAATTTTCTGATATTTTCATATATTGTAAATTATAATTAGTTTTATATATTTCATCTAGTAGTTTTATTTTATCAAGAACTAAAACTGTACTAAAATATAAAATACCCAATGCAGGAAGGGTAAAAATCATAATAATTTTTAAAAACAATGTATTTTTAAACACTTTTACCCTTTTCAACATTTATTTCTCGTAAATTCTATAAAATTTACCTTTTATTTTTGATTTAGACAATTTATCTAGAACATATGCAATTTTTTCTTTATTTATCGCTACATAAGAAGAAAAATCTAATATATCTATTTTTCCAATATCACTCTTATCTAAACCAATACCAGCTGTTAAAGCACCAAGAATATCCCCTGCTCTTAACTTATGTTTTTTCCCACCATTTATAAATATAGTTCTTTGTTCTGAATCAATTTTATATGATAAATCATCTTCTATCTTAGAAACATCTTCTTCTTGAATATCAGGAAATGTATCTTTTATAATATCATATCTATCTAAGTCATTATGAGTGTATAAAGAAACAGCCAAACCACCTTTTCCAGCTCGTGCAGTTCTTCCAATTCGGTGAGTGTGAATTTTCTCATCTAATGATAAATCATAGTTTATAACTAAATCAACATCATCAATATGTAAGCCACGTGATGCTACATCTGTTGCTATTAAAATAGGATATGATTTATTTGAAAATAGAATAATTGTTTCATCTCTTTGTTTTTGTTCTAAATCTGAATGAAGTGTTAAAACATCTAAACCTAAAGCATATAAATCATCAGCTAATTGATCACATTTTATTTTCATATTACAAAAAATTAAAATTGATTTTGCTTTATTTGATGATATAATTCCAGGAATTAGTGCTGTTTTATTATCTTCTCTTACTTCATAAAATTTTTGTTTTATATAAACTTTTTCTTCATCTTCAATTTTTACAAGTACTGGATCTTTTAATACATTTGAAGCTAGTTTTTCAATATTTTTTTCAAATGTTGCTGAGAATAAAAGTGTCTGTCTTTTTGTTGGTAATGAGCTTATGATTTCCATAATATCATCATAAAATCCCATATCTAACATTTTATCAGCTTCATCTAAAACCAAAGAATTAATATTTTCTAAATCAATATTATTTTGCTGTATATGTTTTAATATACGTCCAGGAGTTCCTACAAGTATATGTGCTTGATGGCTTAATGATAAAACCTGAGGTTTAAAAGGCATTCCTCCACATAAAGTTAAAACTTTCATATTATGAACATGTCTTGAAAGCTTTCTTAATTCTTGTGCTATTTGATTTGCAAGTTCTCTAGTGGGTGCTATTATTAAAGATTGTACTCTAAAGTTTTTAATATCAAGTTTGTTTATTAAAGGAATACAAAAAGCTACAGTTTTACCTGAACCTGTTTTTGCTTGTGCTATTAAATCATGATTTTCTAAGCTTAAAGGTAAACTTTTTTGTTGAATTGCTGTTGGTTTTGAATAATTTAATGAATCTAAATTTGATAAGAATTCTTTTGATAAATTTAATTGTGAGAATTTTTCTACTAAAATGATAAAGCCTTTTATAGTTTTCTCTTATTATATCTAAAACTATAAAGTACTTTATCAGAAAATTTAGTTATTTTTCTATTTTTTTAAAAACATAAGAGATTAATAAAACTATTGCTAGAACTATTCCTAATCCTACATATTTAAAATCATCACTTAAACTAAGAATATATTCACCTGCTGAGTAACTTAAGTATCCAACAATACAAGCCCATAAAATAGTTGCTAATACATTAAAAAAAGCAAATTTTGTAGCTGAATATTTTGTAATACCCATAGCAAGCGGAATTAATGTTTTTATTCCATAAATATATTTTTGAACAAAAACTACCCAAGAACCATATTTTCTCATCATAAGATGGGCAAGAGCAATTTTTCTTCCATATTTTTTCATCATATCTTTTGCATAATTTTTATTTTTTCTAGCTAAAAAGAATAAAAACTGATCCCCTAAAAAGTTAGAAACACCTGCAACTAATATGGATACATAAATATTTAAATCACCTGCATATGATAAAACTCCAGCAAAAATAAGACCTACAAATCCTCCACCAAATGAGTATAAGAATAATGCAACATATCCCCAGTCTTGGATTAATTGTTCCATAAATTTAAGCCTTTATTTCAAAAATTTCTAATGCTTCAATAACATCATCATCTTCAATATCAACTAAATTTTCTTTTATATTTTCTTTTGCTTTGTTTGCTATATATTCTTTTACTTTAGCTCTTACATCATTAATATCATCAATGATTACAAAACCACTAAATTGAATTGTATTATCATAACAAAGTAATACTCCATCACAATTATCTTCTATAAATTCACTAATTTCTCTATAATTAATCTCTAAAGCACTTGCATGCCAACCATAATCTTCTAGAACTTTATCTTCAAACATTTCAACACCATCACTTTGATGATCAAAATAAAGCATATTGTCTTTATTCATATCAATAATATTTTGCCAGTTTGAAACAGGTTTAATTTTACAAACTGTTCCTAAAATATTTGGTTTATAATCAGCAAATAAATTTGATGCAATTGCTTTTGCATCAAGCATTGATGAAATTTGTTTAGGAGTTATTTGTTTAAAAATTACCGCTTTTTTCTTTACATCATTTTCACTAGTGTAAATATTCCCATCAACATCGATGATTATTGGAGTTTTTGAACTATGTAAATTTAAAATTTGTGTAATATCGATATTAAGTTCTAAATCTTTTATATTTATTTTTTTCATTTTAAAATATCCCTTTAATTTAAGATTGCGCGATTTTATCTAAATATATATTAAATATGATATTTTATAAATGAATATGAAAATTATTTATTTTCTATTTTCATTTTATTTTTCATTTTATTTTTTATTTTTATTAAAGAATAATGGAATATAATCTATGCAGTAATTCGCAAAAAGGTTGTTTTTGATATTTAAAAATTTTTTTTCCTATCTTTTTAAAAAAGCAGAAATAAAAACTCTTTTTTTAATTGATATATTAAACATGCAAGATTTAAATGCTATTTATAATTTTGCTAATGGTAATTATATAATTAGCCAACTAAACTCAATTTTAAAAATTGAAACAAAAAGATATATAGAAAAAACTTTAAATCGCAAATCTCATATAAAAATCAGAAATACCCATGCTGATGTTTTTGAAATTTTGATTTATGATGACTTAAATATTGAAGAGATTATAGGAATTAAAAATCTAATTTATGAAAATATTGTTTCTCATAACTTCAAACTTCTAAATAAAAATTTTCTAATAAATATTGATGTAACAATTGGTTGTTCAAAAAGTGCTGATGATAGAACAAAGGTTTATGCTGAAAAAGCCTTACATAATGCAAAACAAGATTTCCTTCACTATTCTTATTATGATTCATTTTTATATAAAAATGAATTAATAAATGAAGATTTAGTTGAAACTATAAATTATAGTATTGAAAATAATTTAGTAGAGCCATATTTTCAAGGAATTATGGACAATAATACAGATAAAATTGTAAAATATGAAGCGTTAATGAGAATATTTGATAAAAATGGAAATATGATTATGCCAAATATTTTTATTCATAAAGCAAAAAAATGTAGACTTTATAATAAACTCATGGAAATGTTGTTTGATAAAATTATTATTTACATTTTAAAATATAAAATACATGTAAGTATAAATTTGGATTATATAGATATTTTAAATCCACAAATAAAGAAAACTCTTTTAAGAAAAATAAGAGATAATAAAATTGGTTCATATTTAACTTTAGAAATTTTAGAGAGTGAAAAAGTATCAAACTTTGATTTAGTAAATAAATTTATTCAAGAAACTAAACAATATGGTGTAAAGATAGCTATTGATGACTTTGGAACGGGATTTTCTAATTATGAAAATATTTTAAATTTAGATATTAATTATATTAAAATTGATGGTTCTTTAATTAGAAAAATTGATGAAGCCATATACTTAAATTTAATAAAAAGCATAGTTTCTTTTTCAAAAGAACAAAATATAAAAATAGTTGCTGAGTTTGTGAGTGATTTAAAAATCTTAAGATACGTAAAAAGTGTTGGAATAGATTATTCACAAGGTTATCAAATAGGAAAACCCTTGCATATAAATGATATTATCAAAGGAAATTAATGAACCAGAAGCTAGAGCAAATAACAAATTTAACTATTAATAATTTATTAAATAATAAAATAATTCTTCCCTCATCATATTTTGAAAAATTTAATTACTATGCAAAAGAAATAGAAATAAATTTAGATGATATTGATTTTACAAAAGAAATAAATAGTTTGATACTTCAAGATTTCAATAAAATTGAAGAGTATATGAAAATTATAATCTCAAGTACTATTAAACTTCAAGATAATGTAAAAGATGCTAATAAAGCAATTTTAGAAAAAGATAGCAAATCTTTAGATAATGTTTCTGAAAAAATGATTAATTTAGAAGAAGAAATCAGAAACTTAACAAACCAACTATTTATTGATGATATAACAGGAATATACAATAGAAAATGGATTTATAGTAAACTCTTAGATGAAAATGCAAACTTTAAAGAAGATGGAATTTGCATACTATTAGATGTTATTGATTATGATTATATTAAAAAAGAGTATGGTGAATTACTTGCTAATAATTTATTAGCCTTTGCAGTAAATTTTATAAATGAAAAATTAAATGATGAAAAATATAATTTTCAAATTGCTAAATATATTGAAAACAAATTCTTTATCTTTATTTTTGATGAAACAAGACAAGAAATTTTAAATAGAATAAAAAATCTTGAACAAATTTTATTAAAAACAACACTTAAAAGTAATTCAGGTCTATTAATAAAAGCAAAATATTCTTTTAAATTAAGTTTATTTAAGAAAGATCAAAATTCAAAAGATATTTTTGAAGTGCTATTAGCTCACAAAAAAGAAGAATAAAAATTTCTTATCTTTTTTGTAGCTTCATCTATTGTAATTTCTAAAAATTTAACTTTAGTATTTGCTTTGACTTGAGATAATTTAAAACAATCAATAGGTAACACTGAGCCAATTTTAGGATATCCACCTATTGTTTGTCTATCTTTTAAAAGTATTATTGGCTGTCCATCAGATGGGATTTGAATTGCTCCAAAGCTTATTCCTTCTGAAATAATTCCATTAACATCACATACTATTGCTTCACCATTTAATTTACATCCCATTCTATTAAAATCATTACTAACTGTAAAACTATTTGAAAAAAATTTCTCTTTTTCTTTAGTAGAAAATAACTCACTTTGATAAGATAAAACTACTCTTAAAATCAATTCATCTTCCGTATAAGAGGGGATTAACTCTTTTTTTAATCTAATATTATATGAACAAACTGATTGTTTAAAAGCTAAAATATCACCTTTTTTTAATTTATCACCATTTATTCCACCAAGATTTTCTTTTATAGTTGTACTATTACTTCCAAACTCTTTTTTAATATCAAAGCCACCCAAAACTCCTAAATAAACTCTAATGCCTTTTAAAATTTTTCCTATTTTTATAATATCCCCTATTTTTACATTATGTGTTTCCCAACATTGTTTTGGGATATCATTTATAAAAAACTCACAAATTGCCCCTGTAATTGCAATTTGAGTAGGTTCATTTACTTTAAATATAACATTTGAAAAAGCTATTTCTAAAATATTTGTTTCAAAGGAATTACCAAGCATTTTATTTGCACAATAATAAGCATACTCGTCCATAACTCCTGAATTTGTAACTCCAATATCACTGTATCCATAACGCCCTTTATCTTGAAGCATTACTAAAATAGGATTATTTATAATTTCTAAACTCATATCATTCCACCTTGAGATAAGAACTTTTCTTTTGATATGGGATTAAATTTCACTTTATGCCCAACACTAAAAGGGGAAAGTTTTTCTAAATTTTTATCAAAAAGTTCCATAGCAGTTCTACCTATAATATTCCAACCTCCTGGACTTTGCTGTGGATAAACAGCTGTTTGTGAATCAGCAATAGCAACTGAGCCTTTTGGAACACTTTTTCTTGGACTTGAAAGTCTAGGAACTGCAATTTGATTATCAACACTAGCTAGAAAAGCAAAGCCAGGAGAAAAACCTATTGCATAAACATCATATGATTTTGAACAATGTATTTCTATAATTTTTTCTATTGAAAGATTAGTTTTTAAACTCATATCCTCTAAATCTAAACCAACCTCTTTTCCATAATACACATCAATATTTATTATATTTTTTACACTATTATCTTGGTGGTTTAAATCTATATTATTTTTTAGTATTTCAACAAAAGAAGAGTAATCATAATTAAAAATATCGTACAAAATATAAATACTTGTATATGAAGGAATAATTTCTTTTATTCCTTCAATTTTTAAATTCTTTAATGATAAATATGCCTTCTGTACAGTATTTGAAATCTCTTCACTTATTTCATTTCCAAAATAAATAACTAAAGAATCAGCAGAGGCTATTTTAAAATTCATTCAGAAATTTCCTTTCTTAGTATTTTTATAAATTCTAAAGCATTTTTTGTGTCACCATGCACACAAAGTGCATCAGTTGTTAAAGACAACTCTTTTCCTGTAACACTGAATAATGTACCTTTTTCTTTTAGATTTTTAACTCTATTTATTACAGCTTCCTCATTATCAAGAATTGCATTACTTTGAGCTCTTGATACCAAGCTTCCATCATCATTATAATTTCTATCTGCAAATACTTCAAATAATAAAGAAATATTATAAGCTTCAGCAATTGCAGCATATTCATCATTTTGTGGACTTGATAAAATCATAAGTTTTATACTTTTATCATAAGATGAAATTGCAGATAATATTGATTTAAATACATTTTCCTTATTCATCATATCATGATAAAGTCCACCATGTGGTTTAACATAAGATACATAAGTTTTATGTGCTTTGCAAAATGCACTTAATGCACCCATTTGATATAAAACAAGTGAACTTATTTCTTCATCTGTACAAGACATACTTCTTCTTCCAAAACCAACTAAATCTTGATATGAAGGATGTGCACCAATTGTTACATTATTTTTTTTAGCTAGAAGAACTGATTTATTCATAATAAGCGCATCGCCTGCATGAAATCCACAAGCTAGATTTGCCATATCAATATATGGCATAATTTCTTCATCTAGTCCCATTTTCCAAATTCCAAAACTTTCACCCATATCACAATTTAATTTTATACTCATTTTATATATCCTAATATTTTTATTACTATATCAATATTATAGTTTAGAAGTGTGAAATCAGTGAGTTTTTTTGCTAATTTAGAGATTTTTTTTTATTAATTTAAAAATACGAAGGAAAGTTCCTCCGTAAAATTTAAAATTATTTTGCAGTCATATATTGTGGTAAGAATTGTACAATTTCTGGGAAAAATGTAATTAGAACAACAGCCACAATCATTAATAAAAAGAATGGCAATGTTGCTTTTAATATATATTCAATTTTTTCTCCACTTATACTTTGTATTACAAACAATGAGAATCCAACAGGTGGAGTTATTTGGGATAATTCAACCATAAAGACTAAGAAAATTCCAAACCATAAAGGATCAAAACCAGCCATTACTATAATTGGTAATACAATTGGTAAAGTCATAACTACAATAGAAATTCCATCAAGAATCATTCCTAAAATAATATACATTACTCCAATTATTAAAATCAACATCAAAGGACTTAAACCTAATGTTCCTATAAACTCACTAATTGCTCTAGCAATTCCTAAAAATCCTACAACTTGAGATAAGAACCCTGCTCCTACAATTATAAAACTTATCATAATAGAAGTTTTTATAGTATTTAATAAAGCATTTTTCATTACATCAAAGGTAAAGCTTTTAAAATAAATTGCTAAAACAACTGCACCTAATACTCCTAAAGAAGCAGCTTCAGTTGGAGTTGCAAGACCTCCATAAATAGAACCTAAAACAACAAGTATCAAAGAAAATACTGGAAACAAATCTTTTAATGAATGAATATAATCATTCATAGTATATTTAACGTCTTCTTCTGGAACTACACTTTTATCTATACTTGAAACAATCATTATATAAAATGAATAAAGTGTTGCAAGTAATAATCCAGGTAATATTCCAGCCATAAAAAGTTTACCTATTGATACATTTGATAATACCCCATAAATAATCATTATAAGTGATGGAGGAATTAAAAAACCTAATGTTCCACTTCCTGCTAGTGATCCAATAGCAAGTGATTTTGAATAACCTCTTTTTTTAAGTTCATCAAGTGTTATTTTCCCAACAGTTGCAGTTGTTGCGGAACTTGAGCCTGATATTGCTGCAAAAAGTGAACATGCTGCAACATTCACATGAAGAAGCTTTCCTGGAATAAAATTCAACCAAGGGGTTAAACCATTTAAAAGTCGTGTTGAAATTGATGATTTATATAATATCTCACCCATTAAAATAAATATTGGTAAAGCTGCAAGTGACCATGAATTCAAAGAATCATACATTGATGAAGCTAATAAATCACCAATTTTATCAAAAATTGAAATAACAGGAGGAAGATTATTTTCAAATATCAACATACCAACAATACCAGTTAAAATAAGCGAAACTCCAATCCAAATAGAAGATAAAAGAAACACAAACATAATAAAAATAAGAACAATTGATAAAATTAATGGATCAGATATCATTTTTTAATCCTTTTATAACAAAGATTAAAACACTTAGTATAAATAAACTCAAGCCTAATGGCATAACTAATTGTGTTAAATATAATGGTGTTTGTGATACTGATTCTGAAAGCATTTCCATTTCATATGAATCAAAAGTAAATAAGATTGTGCGATAAAGTGCAAAACTCAAAACAATAATTGTAATAGTTCCTGCAAAGATATCAATAAATTTATTTGATTTCTCATTCATTCTAGAAGTTAAAATATTAATTCTAATATGTGCATTTTCTTTAAAAGTATAAGATAAACCTAAAAATACTGAAGCTAAAAATAAATATCCACTATACTCATCGGCAATCAAAGTTGACATATTGAAAAAGTATCGAATAAAAATTTCTGTTAAAATCAATAAGACTAATGAAACTAATAAAAGTGAAGATAAATAAGCGCCCCATAAAGAGAGCTTATTTACTAAATTATAAAGTGTTTTCATAACTTATCTTCTATATTCTTCAAATATTTTTTTTATTTCATCATCAGCATCAGCTAAATAATTTACTAACATTTTGTCTGCAACACTTGATAGTTCTTTCTTTAAAGCTTCGTTTGCTTCTGAAATTACCATTCCATTTTGAGCCATAGTATCAAGGGCATCTTTATCTTCACCTTTTACAACGGACCATTGTTCTTTTTCAATTTCAGCTGCTGCTTTTAACATTGCATCTTGTTGAGTTTTATCTAAAGAATTCCAAAAATCAAGATTGATAGTAACTGCCTGTAAAGGATATGCATAACTAATTTTCGTAAAGTCCGTTAATACTTCCCAAAATTTTCCATCTTTTCCAGAAGTTGAAGATGTAATAACAGAATCAACCATTCCTGTTCTAAGTGCTGAATAAACTTCTCCCCAAGGAAGAGCAACTGCATTTCCACCTACCATATTTACAAAATCCGCTGAATTTTTATCATACGTTCTTGTTTTCGCACCGTTAAAACCTTCTAATGTATCAAGTTTTTTATTTCCATAGAATCCTGAAGCTGGCCATGTAACAGAATAAAGAAGTTTTTGATTCCATTTTTTAGCAGTATTTTCATAAGCTGGTTTTGCAATTTGATAAAGTTTAAATGCATCCTCATATGATTGAGCAATAAAAGGTAAGGCAGAAATTCCAAATACTTTACCTCCTCCTGCAGTAAAAGGTATAAACATATCAGCCATTGCAACTGTTCCATCTTTTACTGCTTTTAAAGGATTTCCTTTTATTAAAGAAGAACCTGGATGAACTGTAATATCTACACTTCCTTTAGTATAATCTTTTACTAATGAAGCAAATTTTTCGCTTCCTTTTGTATGAAAATGATTTGCACTTTCTCTTTCATTTAGATTCATTTTTACATCTGCTGCGAATACTGAACCTACAAGTGAAGCGATTAATAGACAATTTTTTAACATTTTAAACTCCTTAGTTTTTATATGAAGACATCATAATAATTCTAAGTGAGTAAGAAGTGAGTTTTTTTATATATTTTAGAAATTTGCTAGCTTATATCCCTCTTGTGGTACATTTGTGATTAAATCAATAGGCAATCTTTGTCTTAATTCTTTTATGAAAGTTTTTAAAGCACTCATACTCATAGATTTATCTTTCCAAATATATTCTTCTATTGTTTCATAACTTAAAACTCTATTTCTATTTTCATGAAGTAGCAACAAAAAATCTTTATCTCTTTTTCTTAATATAACAAGCTCATCTTTATAATACAGCTCTCTTTGTTTCGTATTAAAATAAATATCTTCAGTAAATTTAATTTTAGTTTCCAGCTTATCTCCGAAAGCTTTTACAATACCATTTAATAAACTCTCAGAAACTACAGGTTTTAAAATATAGTGATTAATATTTAAGTTTATTAAACTTAAAAGATACTCTTCACTTGAATAAGCAGTTAGCATGATTACAATTATTGCTAAATCGTTTTTTCTAATATCTGTAATTAATTCAATACCATTTTTTTTAGGCATTTCAATATCAGAAATTATAATAGTTGGTTTATGCTCATAATATAAGGCATAAGCATCATCCGCATTTGATGCTTCATAAACATCAGCAAAATAATACTTTAAAGTATTAACTAATCTTTTTCTAATACCATCTTCATCTTCAACACATAAAACTGTATAATTTTTTAATTGTTCTATAATATCATTCATTGTAAGCCTTGATTTTTACTTTAAAAATAGCGCCATCATCTATGTTTTCAACACTAAGCTCACCACTCATATTTTTCTCAATAATCATTTTTGACATATAAAGACCAAGTCCTGTTCCTTGTAAACTACTTTTTGTAGTGAAATATGGTTCAAAAATCAAATCTATATATTCATTTTCTACACCACCTGCATTATCTTTTATTGTAACAATTGCATAAGTATCTATGTAGTCTACTTCTAAATTAATTGTTGGATTTTTTATCTCTCTTTGAATTAAAGCATCTTTTGCATTCGACATAAGGTTTAATAACACTTGAGCAAATTCTCTTCTATAACCATATATTTCATAATTCATTTTAATATTATAATGAAAATCAATATTATGATTTTTAATGGAAGCATTTATTAAAGATATAGCTTCCATACAAGGGTCTTCTATATAAAAATGTACTTTCTCTTTATCTGGCTTAAAAAAATTCCTAAAATCATCAATAGTATATGACATAAATTGAATAAGTTTATTAGACTCTTCAATTGATTCTTTTATCATCTTATCATCTACTTTTTTAAATTTTGAAGCTGTTTCTAACTCCATTAAAATTCCAGCGACTTCACTTAATGGTTGTCTCCATTGATGAGCTATCATTGATAGCATTGTTCCCATTCGTGCAAGTCTTGATTGATGTAGCATTGCTCTATCTTTTTTTTGAGCTTCTTCAATTGCAATTTGAATTTTTTCTTCTAAATTTTTATTTATATCTTCAAGTAAAAGTTCTTTTTTCTTCACGTTTTCTTGATATTTCTGAAATACTTCTGTAATTTTTTTTGACATAAGAAAAGATAATAGGCTAATAATTAAAATAATAAGAAAAGAAATAAATACAATCAATCTAACATATTTATCAATTTTTTCTTCTAATAACTTTTTATTCTCAGAAATAGATTTTTGAATATCATCAACATAAAGACCAGCACCTATTACCCAATTATACTTTTCATATAATCTAAAAAAACCAAGTTTTTTTGAAAAACTAACTTCTCCTGGTTTTTGCCAAAAATATTCTATAAATACACCCTTTGGACTTTTTACTGTTTTGTCAATAAATTCTTTTGTTATAAAAGTTCCTATAGCATCTGTTAAGTCAATATCATAAGTGTTTAATCTATCTTGTCTAAAAGGATGGGCTTTTAAATAATAATTTGTATCATGTATCCAGATATAGCCATGTTTACCATAACGAATAGTTTCAGTATATTTCAAAATTTCATTTTTTAATTCATTATCATTTAATTTTGTATTATGATTTACATGAAATTCTATGTAGTTGACAATATAATCAACTTCTTTTTTTAAAATATCTTCTTGTCTTTGAAGATACTCTTTTTCAAGCCTAATGCTTTCTTCTTCAAAATAATTATATTGATTTTGTATAAAAAAATATATAGTGAAGAAAGCTACTAAAAGAACTGTAATAATAGGTGTTAATATAATTAATTTTGGTATATTTTTTTCTGAAAACAAAAGTACTCCCTATAAAAAATCTACTTTATCTAATTTTAGTGAGATTAAAGTGAGTTTTTTATTATTTAATAAAATATATAAATTTTTAAGTCATTTCACAATATAAAAATAAGACAATTATAACTACTATAGATAAGTTATTAATTAAGTAAAAAGATAAAAGAATGAAAAAAGAAAAAGTTATATGTAAAGATAAAATTGCAGTTGATTTTAATGATGGTAAAGAGTTATTAGAAGATTTAGGAAAAAGTGTAACTATATTTGGAAGTGCTAGAACTTCTAGTAATGATAAATATGCAAAGTTAGCAGAGAAATTAGCATTTAGACTTTCAAAAAAAGATATAAATGTTATTACAGGTGGTGGCAATGGAATTATGCAAGCTGCGAATAAAGGTGCTTTTGAAGCAAAAAAAGCTGAATCAATTGGACTTAGTATTTATTTACCAAATGAAAAAACGAAAAATGAATACACAACAAAAAGTTTAACATTTAACTATTTTTTTTCAAGAAAATATATGTTAGTTAAGTATTCAAAAGCTTGTGTAATATTTCCAGGAGGATTTGGAACATTAGATGAAATGTTTGAGGTTTTAACACTTACTCAAACAGGAAAATTAAATGGTTTTAAAATTTATTTAGTTGGATGTGATTATTGGAAATATCTAATAAAATTTATAAGAAAATCTTTATATAAAGAAAATATGATTGATAAAGAGGATTTAAATATAATAACTTTAACAGATAATATTAAACAAATTGAAAAAGAGATTGTGTTACTATAGACCTTATAACTGTGCATAAATATAAAGGAATTACTTATGAAAAAGATTTTACTGATTACATATGTTCTTACGATGTTTTTATATGCACAAAATGATAAAAAAATAACTTTACAATTAAATTGGTTAAATCAGTTTCAATTTGCAGGTTATTATATGGCAAAAGAAAAAGGTTTCTATAAAGATGTAAATTTAGATGTTCAGATAAAAGAGAATACCTTAAATACAGATATAGTAAAAGAAGTAGAAACACAAAATGCAGATTTTGCAGTTGGAAGTTCATCTTTAATAATTGAAAAAATTAATGGAAAAGATATTGTTGTATTGAGTGCTATTTTTCAAGAATCACCATTGGTACTTTTAGTAAAAAAAGATTCTAATATAAATAGGGTAAAAGATTTAAAAAATAAAAAAATCATGATTACTTCAGATGCTAAATATTCAGCTTCTATTTTAGCAATGTTAAGTGCCAATGAACTTACAGTTAATGATTTTATAGTACAAAAACATTCTTTTGATTTAAATGACTTAATAAATGGAAACACAGATGCAATGGGTTCTTATATCTCAAACGAACCTATCATATTAAAAGAAAAAGATATTGAATATAAAATTTTCGATCCCAAAGATTTCGGTTTTGATTTTTATAGTGATATTTTATTTAGCTCTTCAGAATATATAAAAAATAATCCAAAAATTACAAAAGAATTTTATGAAGCAAGCTTAAAAGGTTGGAAATATGCCTTTGAAAATTTGGCAGAAACCGCTGAAGTAATTTATTCTAAATTCAATACTCAAAATAAAACTTATATTCATTTAGTAAAAGAAGGTGAAGTTTTAAAAAAACTTGCTTATCCAACAAATAATGAATTAGGTGAATTTAATGAAAATAAGTTAAATAATATAGCAAATGTTTTTAAATTATTAGGATTAGTAAATAAAGATTTAGATTTAAAAGAGTTTATATATAGTGAGAATCAACCTAAAACTATAAATCTTGAAATTTCAAAACAAGAAAGAAATATAATTATAATAATTTTAATTTCATTATTTATCATTTTTTGTTTAGTTATATATTTATTGAGAAAAAACTCTCAAACAAAAAAACTTTTACATACAGTAATAAACTCTTCTGATGATTTAATTTTTTATAAAGATTGTCAATTAAGATATCTTGGTTGTAATAAAAGTTTTGAAAATTTAGTTGCTCAAAAAGAAGCTGAGATTATTGGTAAAACTGATTTTGAACTTTTTGAAAAAGATCTTGCTCAAATTTTTAGAAAAGAAGATTTTGAAGTACTTGATAGTAATAATTTAATTACAACTAGTGAATGGCTTATATTTAAAAATAAAAAAATTCTTTTTCAAACAAAAAAAATACCTTTTAGATATAAAGACAAGAAAAAAAATGGAATTTTAGGAATTGCAAGGGACTTAACAAATTTATATGAAATTCAAGAAAAATTAAAAGAGCAAGCTTATTATGATGAGCTTACAAAAATCTTTAATAGAAAAGCTTACAATGAGAGAATTCAAGAAAAATTTGATTTATATGATAGATATAAAACTGATTTTACAATAGCAATGTACGATTTAGATGATTTTAAATATATAAATGACACATATGGACATGATATTGGAGATAAAGTATTAATAGAAATAACTAATGAAGTAAAATCAATTATTAGAAAAACCGATTTTTTATTTAGAGTTGGGGGAGAAGAGTTTGTAATAATTTTTGCTAAAACACTCCTTGATGAAGCCTATAATATTGCTGAAAAAATCAGAATTGATATTTCAGAAATGCAAATTATTGAAAACAGAAAAATTACAATAAGCATGGGAATTACTCAAACAATACCAAATGACAATGCTCAATCTATTTATGAAAGGGTAGATAAACTAATGTACAAATCAAAAAGAAATAATAAAAATCAAACCACAAAGGGTTGATTTTTAAACTATTTATAGCTCTAATATTGATAAATATGATATTTAGAATTTTCTTTTGCTTTTCTATCTTCTAGTTTTTTATAAACTTCTAGGGCTTTTTGTTTTAGATTTTCATCAATTTGCTTTGTATTATACTCTTTGATTAAAACATCTAAAACTAAAATATAAACTATACAGTTAAGTTTTAATGAGTCTTCATTTCTCATAAGTTTATCTAAATCAACTGCATAAACAGCCTCTGAAAATGTAAAAAATAGCCTTTGTTTAATATCTTCAAGTCTATATGAATAACCCAAAATTGTTAAAAAGTTCTCTTCATATTCAATATGAAAATTTAAATCTTTTAAATCTTTAGCAAACTTAGATATTTGCTCCTCATGTTTACTAGCTATCTCTTCTGATTCTATTACTTTATTTTTGTAGTAATAAATAAAATTACAAATTTCATTAATTAATTCGATTTTTTATCCTTTTTCACAATTTATACATAGTTCGTATTATATAATGTAAATGTAAAAATTAACATATTATAGGAATCATTATGAAAAAATCAATTATAGTATCAACATTAATTTTAAGTTCAAGTTTAACATTTGCTTTTGACTTAGGTGCAATTGCAAAAGGTGTTGTGGAAAATGTAACAAAAGAACAAACAAACACTCAACAATCAAGTACTACAAAACCTACAACTAGTACTGCAAGTTCAAGTACTTCAAACCTAGGTGATACAACAGTTTCAAATGGACTAAAGGAAGCTTTAAAAACAGGTGTTAATTATGCAGTAACACAATTAGGAAGCACTAATGGATATTTAAATAATACGGCTGTGAAAATACCATTACCAGATAATTTAGCAAAAGCAGAAACTCTAATAAGAAGTGTTGGTGGAGATAAAATGGCAGATGACTTAATAAGCTCAATGAATACAGCAGCATCAAAAGCAGCTCCTAAAACAGCAGAAGTATTTGTAAATGCAATAGATAAAATGACAGTAACAGATGCACAAGCTATTTTATCAGGAGGAAATGAAGCAGCTACAAATTACTTCAAAGCAAATACAAGTGATTCATTAAAAAAATTAATCGCTCCTATTATTCAAGAGACTATGAAAGAAAATCAAGTTGCCTCTTATTATGATACGGTTAATAATTTATATAAATCAAATGCAAAAGGTTTAGTTGATAACAGTGGTGTTGTAGGTCTTGCTAAAAATTTTGGAGTAGATTCTTATATTCCTGGAAGTTCAGATGAAAGTTTGGATGAATACATTACAACAAAAGCTATTGATGGCTTATTCACAATGATTGGACAAAAAGAAGCAGCAATTAGAGCAAATCCTGTTGAACAAACTACTTCAATACTTAAACAAGTATTTGGGAAATAGACTAAGATTTTTCTTAGTCGCCCCCACTTGTTGTTCTAAAATACCCTTGAATAGCATTATTTTTTACAACACTTGTATTTAAAGTTAAATTTAATTTCTTATTTCTTTCAAATTCGTATTTATAACCTTTTTCAAAGTTTTTTAATAAACCTTCGTATAAATCACCTTTTAAATCAACTATAAAAATCTCTTTGTTTATTTCATAAATATAAATCAAATTTAATATATAAGAATTGTCAATTTTATATACCATTAGTTCATAATGATTAAACTCTTTTTTTTCAACTAAATCCATTGATTTAGCTCTTATATCACGTTTTAATAAACCTATAAAAAAAGAAAAAGCCTGTCCATTCCAAGTAACATCTGCATCTGTATGAATATACTCAACATAAAGTTGATTTGCACTAAGAGTAAAAGCCTCTAAAACATATGGATCATGTCTAGTTTTTGTTTCAATATTTGATATGGGAAATAAATAAAAATTATCAGAATCTATTTTGAATTTTAATTGATTTTCTTCTAAGGTAAAATAGGGTCTCGATAGCTTTGAAAGTGTTTTAAAAAGTGATTTAAAAGCATTTATTATCATACCCATTTTGGAACCTTTAATTTAATCTTAAGAATTATACTTTAACATATTAAAAACTTTTATTCAAGGATTTTTTAATAAATTATTAAAAAGTTAATACTAACTTATTCTTATTTAATTTTCTAAACCTAAACTTTTCTTAAAAAGCATTAATGTTAGAATAAAAAATACACTACCAATTATAAATATAATCAACATTTTTTTCCAAATAATAGTAATTCCAGCACCTTTAAATAGTATTGCTTGAGATAAATCTACAAAATGACTTGTTGGCATTAATTGCATAAAATCTTGTAAAAGCATAGGCATACTTTCATAGGGCGTGATACTTCCTGAAAGTAACATCAAAGGCAAAATTGTTAAAATAAATATCATTCCAAGTTGTGGCATATTCTTAACAATAGTTCCCATAAATACTCCCATTGAAGTTGTTGCAAATAAAACTAAAAAAGTACACAATAAATAAAGGGGAATAGAACCATTTAAAGGTATCTGTAAAATAGTTTCAATAACAACCAATAAACTAAAAGTAACACAAAATAAAATCACCAAACAAGTAGATAATATCTTTGAAAGCATAATTTCAAAAGCTCTTAATGGCATTACTAAAAGATGTTCAATAGTCCCATGTTCTCGTTCTCTTACTAATGCAGCACCTGAAAGTAAAATAGAAATCATTACAATATTATTTATAATTTCATTTATACTTCCAAACCACATAGTTGTAAGATTTGGATTATATTTATACCTACTTATAATCTTAGGATTAACACTACTTTCATAACTTCCTTTTAAGAAAGTTTGAACTTCTTGATTTATAATATTTTGAATATATCCCGAACCAATTCCAGCTTGTGTCATTCTTGTAGCATCTACACTTACTAAAATATCAGGAGTCTTACCTGATATTATATCTTGTTCAAAACTAGAAGGAATTAATACAATAAAAGAGTAATATCCAGAATCCATTTTTTCATCAACTTCATCATAAGAAATCATATCTGGTGTATTAAATCTTGGTTTATAAAAAGCATCTACTATTCTACTTGAAAGTGTTGATTTATCACTATCAACAAATGCTATTGAAGCATTATGCAGTTCCGTTGAAGTCTGCGTTCCACCTATGTAAATTGCAAATGAAAAAGAATAAATCACCAATAAAACCATAACTTTGTCATAAAAAAGTGTTTTTAACTCTTTTATACTTAAATTATAAATATTTAAAATAGTTCTTATCATTATTTTTCCTGTTTTCGAAGAACTAATAAACTTAGCATTGTAATAACAATTGCAGATACACCTAAAGCAAAAAATTCAAGATGTAAGTCAGAAAAAGACACATTTTTACTAAAAAGACCTCTACTTACATTTATAAAATATGTTACAGGGAAGAAATCACCAATAATCTTTCCTATTCCTTCCAAAGAACTAACAGGATCTTTTAGTCCAGCAAATTGAACTGTAGGCAAAAGGGTAAAAATTGCTGTTCCTGCAAGTGCTGCTATTTGAGTCTTTGCAAAAGATGACATTAAAAGTCCAATTCCTGTTGTACAAATAATATAAAGAAATGCTGCAAGACTCAAAGTAAAGAAATTTCCTTTTAAAGGTACTCCAAATATAAAAATAGCAAAAAGAACAAGTGCAAAAAAGCTAATTAAACTAACAAATATATAAGGCAATTGTTTACCCAATAAAAATTCTAATTTAGTAACAGGTGTTGCATAAAAATTGGTAATTGACCCCAACTCTTTTTCCCTTACTACACTTAATGCCATTAAAATAGCTGGAATAAAAATCAAAAGCATTGGGATTACTGCTGGAACTATTGAATAAATACTTTTAAAATCTTGGTTATATCTATATCTTAAAAGAATATTTAAATCTGATTTTATATTAATCCCAAAATTCTCTTTATAAAAATTTTCTATATAATTATAGTGCAGTCCTTGAACATATCCATGAATAGTTTCTGCTCGAAAAGGAAAACTGCCATCTATCCAAACAGCTATCTCTTCACTATAACCTTTTGTAAGATTTACTCCGAAATTTGGGGGAATTACAAAGGCTAAACTAATATCTCCTTTTTTCATTCTTTCATCTAATTCCTCAAAAGAGTTCAAAGGTTCTTTTTCTAAAAAATAGCGTGAGCCTGAAACATTTTCAATATAATTTCTACTTAAAGGAGTTTTATCTTGATCTAAAACTGCAAATTTCAAATCTTCAACATCTAAACTTATTCCATATCCAATAACAAACATTAAAATCACTGTTCCAAGTAAAGCAAAGGTAAGTCTAACTTTGTCCCTAAATAATTCTAATGATTCACGATAACTATATCCGAAAATTCTCAAAAAACTAAAAGAACTAATACTTTTATTTTCTTGGGATTTTTTTTCAAATATTATTTCTTCTTCTATTTCTTTATTTGAAGTTTTATCCAAAGCCTCTTCCAAATAAGAGATAAAAGCTTCTTCTAAATTATCTTTATTTCTTAATTTTACAAGCTGATCTGGACTATTGGTTATCAGAACTTCACCTTGATGCATTAAAGAGATTCTATCGCAGCGTGCACCTTCATTCATAAAATGAGTAGAGATAAAAATAGTAACATTTTCATTTCTTGATAAATCTATCAATAATTCCCAGAAATTATCTCTAGAAATGGGATCAACTCCAGAAGTGGGCTCATCTAAAATAAGCATCTCTGGTCTATGAATAACCGCAGTTGCCAAAGAAAGTCTTTGTTTTATACCTAAGGGTAACTCATTTGCTAAATTGTTTTTATACTCTTTTAAATCAAATTTTTCTAAGAGATAATTTATTCTTTCTTCTTTATTCTCTTTTATATGAAAAAGTTTTGCATGTAAATCTAGATTTTCTAAAATAGTTAATTCATTGTATAAAGAGAAACCTTGTGTCATATATCCAACTTTTTCTCTAATCTTCAAAGAGTTTTCTTTCAACTTTTCACCAAAAAGTTTTGCATCTCCACTACTTGGAGTAAGTAATCCTGTAAGCATTTTCATAGTTGTAGTTTTACCACAACCATTTGAACCTAAAAAACCAAAAATCTCTCCTTGTTTAATTTTTAAATTAACATTATTAACAGCTGTAAAATCTCCAAATTTTATAGTTAAATTTTCAGCTTCAATGGCATATAAAGTTTGCGAATTATCTTTGGGAGGAACAATTAATTTTTTATGTCCAATTTTTTTATCTTGTGGTAAAAGTTGGATAAAAGCTTCATCAATATTATCACATTTTGTTTTTTCTAAAAGTTCTTTTAAAGTTCCTTCCATAAGAATTTTTCCATCATCCATAGCAATTATCATATCAAAACCTGCCGCTTCTTGCATGTAAGCTGTAGTAATAAGAACACTCATATCTTGGTTTTTTTCTTTTATTTTATCTATTAGCTTCCAAAATTCTCTTCTTGATAAAGGATCAACTCCAGTTGTTGGTTCATCTAAAATAAGAATTTCAGGATCATGAATTAAAGCACAACAAAGTCCTAACTTTTGTTTCATTCCTCCTGAGAGCTTTCCAGCTGGTCTATCCTTAAATTGAAGTAAACCCGTACTTTTTAATAATTGAAAAATTCTTTCTTTTCTCTCTTTTTTATCTTGTTCAAAAAGTCTTGCAAAAAACTCTATATTTTCATAAACAGAGAGAGTCATATATAAATTTTTCCCTAAACCCTGAGGCATATAGGCAATTTTTGGGCAAATCTGTTTTCTATATTTATTATCTTTAATATCTCCATCTAAAACTGAGACATCTCCTGTCTGAATTATTTTAACCCCTGATAATATAGATAATAAAGTAGATTTTCCCACACCATCTGGTCCAATAAATCCTATCATTTTTCCAGCTGGAACATCTAAGGTAATATTATCAAGTGCAATAACATCACCATATTTATGGGAAAGCTTATTTATTCTAGCAACAAATTCACTCATTTCTTTCACTTAATTTTTTTGGTAAATGAGTTAAATATTCTGGCCAAGTTGCATTTTTATCAAGTTTAATATAAGCAACCCCAGGAAGTCCAGTTTTTATTTTTTCAAAATATTTTTCTAAAACATTTGAATCAATTTTTACCTTAACTTTAAACATTAATTTTTCTCTTTCTGCTTTGGTTTCTATCTCTTTTGGAGTAAATTGCGCTAAAGGAGAAACAAAAGTTATATGTGCAGGAATTGCAATATTAGGTATTGCATCTAGTACTATTCTAGCTTCTGAACCAATGTCTACTAGCCCAGCTTGAGAAGTAGGAAGAAATACTGTCATATAAGTATTCATCAAGTCAAGAACAACTAAAACTTTTCCACCATTTGAAACAATTTCCCCATTTTGGGCAATTTTATATAAAACTCTTCCTTTAACGGGAGAATAAAGTGTTGAATCTTCTATATTTACTTTTATTGTTTCTATTTGAGCTAATGTGGCATTTATTGTTGATTGAGCGCTAATTACTTGGCTTTTAGAAGCATTTAATGCAGCTTGTGCAGTTTGAAGTTCTGTTTCATTTTTTTGGAATTCTGCTAGTGGAATACTTTTACTATTGTATAAAGAATATGCTCTATTGTAATTTTTTTTCACCAAAGATAATTCGCTTTGTTTTTCTTCAACTATTGCCAAGGTATAATTTTTATTCTCAATAGCTTGATTTTTATAAGCAATTGCTTCTTGCAATTTTGCATTTAATTCTTTTATATCAAGATGAGCTAAGACTTCATCTTTTTGGATTAAAGCCCCCTCTTCTACTTTTATATCTATTAATCTTCCTGATAATTTTGAAGAAATATCAACTTGAGTGGTTTCTATTCTTCCATTCCCTAGTGCAAAACCTTCTGGTAAATTTGTTTGTTGATTAACAAATACATAAAAATATACCGCCAATGAAATTCCAACAACAAAAAGTAATATAATTAATTTTTTCAACATTCTATTCTCCTAATTTTCGCATAAAGCATCTAACAAGATATTTGAAATAAACTCTTCAATATAAGATAATATTTTATTATCATTTTTATCCAAACTTTTAATATTATTTAATTCCAAAGGTGTCTTTTGCATAGAATAGTAAGTAAAAATTGTCCCAATTATCATAGCTCTTAATTCATAAAAATCAATATCTTTATATTTTTCTTTCAAATTTAACTGTAAAACAATTTTTTTCATCGAAATAAGATCTTTTTCTATTTCATTTGATATATTAGATTCTATACCTAAATCAAAATTTGCCATTTCTCTTAGGGTAAGAGAAATAATCTTCGGGTTATCATATATTGTATTAATTAATAACTTAATATATTGTTTAAATTTTTCTTTTGGTTCTAGTGAACTATTAACAATCTCTTCTTTTTCTTTTTCATTTAGTTTTATAAGCGAAGATATAACTTCATTATATAAACTTTTTTTATCTTTGAAGTGATAGTATATTGTTGCTTTATTAATTTTTAGTTTTTCGGCAAGATTATTCATACTTAAAGCACTATAACCTAAAGTTGCGAATTCATCTGTAGCAATTTTTAAAATATATTCTTTCATTATTAAATAACCTTCTATTTTATTAACTAACCGTTCGGTTAATAAAAGTATAATACAAAAATTATTAAAACCAATAATTTTGTTATGAAAATAAACAAAAAATTTGATACACTATTTTTTAACTATTTAGGAAAAACATGAACATTGAAAATTATTTTAAAAGAAATGAAACAATAAATAACTTAGCAAAATATGAGTTATATTATCAAGTAACATTAGGCAATTTAATCAGTCTTACAAATGCAGAAGATATGAATTATGAAATAGAATTCCAACTAGCCCTTGGATCTATTTATGAATTATTAAAAGATTTAAGAAGCCTTCAAGATGAAAGCATATCATTTGATGAAGAGCTAAAAAAACAAGCAGCAATGGATGCTGTTCAAAATTTTGCAAATGAAAACCTTGAGTTATTAAAAAATGGTGAAATAAAAATAGAAAAAATAGTAAATCATATAAACGATGGTATATTTTTCAATGAAGTTATGGAAGTTGTATGTGATGAAAATCTAGAACATCAAATTGAAAAATGGGAAGAAATAATAACAAAAGATTTAGCAAAAGCAATATTAGAAAGTATTCAAGAATTAGAAAATAATAGCAATTAACATACTTAAATAAAAGAGTTAGTTGTTTGAAATTCAAGGTAAAAAGTTTTTAACTCAAGCACATACTAATTGTATGTTCAATCGTTAAAAACTTTTTCTAACGCAGAAGATTTATGCAAATAGCTCTTTTATAGAGCTTTTGCTGTGATTCTTGAAAGTCTTTGTGCGAATGCTACAGTATCTGTAATATCCATACCTTCACTTAATTTTGCTTGGTCTAGTAAAATCCAAGATACATCTTCGATTGTAGAATCATCTGAACAAGCATTTAATCTTTTTACGATTTCATGGTCTGGATTAATTTCTAAAATTGGAGCAGATGCTGGCATTTCTTGTCCCATAGCTCTCATCATTTGCATCATTTGAGCCATTTGTGCATCACCTGCATCTTTCGTTACACAAGATGGAGATTCACTTAATCTTGTAGTGATTTTTACTTCTTTTACTGCATCACCTAATTTATCTTTGATTTTCTCAACGATAGATTTGAATTTTTCTTCAACTTCTTTTTTCTCTTCTTCGTTTTGCTCAACTTTTGGTGGTTCACAAGCTGTAATATCTTTAAATTCCCATTCTTTATAAGCACCCATTGTTGGAGTAATAATCTCATCAATTTCTTTATCATCTAAGATTAAAACTTCGATTTCATTTTTCTTATAAGACTCTAATAATGGAGAACTTTTTAATATTTTTTCATTTTCACCAACGATATAATAAATAGCTTTTTGCTCAGAATCAGCTCTATCTTTATAAGCTTCTAATGAAGTCATCTTACCAGCTTCTGTTTTTGTTGATTTATATCTTAATAGTTCTAAGATAGCTTCTTTGTTTGTATAGTCTTGGTAAACACCCTCTTTTAAAGGTCTGATATATTGAGCTATAAACTCAGCATATTTTTCTTCATCTTTAGAAAGTTTTTTGATTTCTGAAAGTATTTTTTTAACAGATGATTGTTTGATATTTGCTAAAACTCTATTTTCTTGTAAAATTTCTCTACTTACGTTTAATGGTAAATCTTCAGAATCAATAATACCTCTTACGAATCTTAAGTAAGTTGGTAATAATTCTTTTTCAGAATCTGTAATAAATACTCTTTTAACATAAAGTTTAACACCTGGTTGGAAATCAGCTCTATACATATCCATAGGTGCAGTTTTTGGAATATAAAATAGTGTTGTATATTCATTTACACCTTCTGCTTTTGTATGAATTGTAAGCATAGGATCTGTTGAATCATGAGAAATTGATTTATAAAAATCATTATACTCTTGCTCTTTTAATTTAGCTTTTGGTTGCATCCATAAAGCAGTTGCTTCATTGATTTTTTCTCTTTTATCTTCAATTGATTTTTTTGCTTCTTTTCCAGCTTTTTTATCTTCTTCACTTAAAGTTTCACTTACTTCTTCTTTATAGTTTAAGAAAATTGGGTATGCAATATGATTTGAATATTTTTCAACAATGTTTTTAATTCTATGTTTACTTGCAAATTCACTTGCTTCTTCATCTTTTAATTTAATATAAATAACTGTTCCTGATGATTCTTTTGTACAAGGTGATAAATCAAATTCTCCTGTTCCATCACTTGTCCATTTGTATGCTGTTTCTTCTCCTGCTTTTTTAGAAATAACATCTACCTTGTCTGCTACCATAAATACTGAGTAAAAACCAACACCAAATTGACCAATAAGATTTGAATCTTTTTTAGCATCACCTGTTAATGCTTCAACAAACGATTTTGTACCTGATTTTGCGATAGTTCCAATTGAAGCAATTAAATCAGCTTCATTCATACCAATACCATTATCAATAATTGTTAATGATTTATCAGCTTCATCAAAAGTGATGTTAACTTCACCTTTCCAATCTGCATATGCATCTTTTAAATTTTCATCTGTAAGTCTTAAATAGTTTAATTTATCGATTGCATCACTTGAATTTGATACAAGTTCTCTTATAAAAATCTCTTTGTTTGAGTATAAAGAGTGAGTCATTAAGTGTAATAATTGTCCTACTTCTGTTTGAAATTGATGTTTTGCCATTATAATTTCTCCTATAATTTATTTAATTTTAGAAGAGAATTTTATCAAAACTTTATAAAAGGAAGCTAAAGTTTTTATAAAATTTAGCACTTTTTATACTTGAGTGCTAATTTAAGTAAAAAAAAGTACAAAATAGATAAACTATCTCTTTATAAATACAAGGATTAAAACTATGACTAAAGAAACTTTTTTAAACGACTTACAAAAAATATATGATTTTTTAAATGATCAAAAAATACAAACAAATACACTAATTGCTCATCTTGAAAATGAAGAGTTTGATAAACTAGAAATTATAGATGATTTTGCAAAAGTATTAGATTTATCAATGACAAAAGACTTAAGATTTGCACTTGTAACTAGACTTGTAAGCTTAAGGGATGATTCTTTAGTTCAAGTTCTAAAAAAACTTGAAAAAAATGAAAAACAAATTATTGAACTTCAAGAAAAAGCTTATAATTTTGTAAAAGAGTATTGGCATGAAAATCATACAAAATTAATAGATTTAATAGTTCAAAATAAATTATTAACACCTTTTTATCAAGAAGTATTTGTAGGTGTTTATAATGTAGGACTTCAAATGTCAGCATGGCAAACATCATGGACAGCACATATTATAAATGGAATAAATAAAGAATTAGTGGCTAAATTTGATGGAAATGAAGAAAAAATTATGCAATATCTTGAAAATGAAAATCTTTTAGATTTAGGACATGGTGGAATTACTGCTGATAGATGTTATTCAGCGCTGACTAAAGATGGTGATAAATATAAATCACAAGCTTATATTAAAGCCTTTAAAAAAGAAACAACTGAAGTAGTTGATGCGTTAGAAGAGTTTGCAGATAAATTAATCGAACTTGAAGATGATATTTACAATCAAAAATGGGATTATATTTTATATATTCAAGCACTTATTAAAGCATTTTCTGAAGATAGAACAGAAGAACTTGTTTCTAAATGGGCAGATGTTGATAGGGCTTGGATGAAAATAAAAACACCTATTCAAATAGGACATCCTTTAGAATATTATGAAGATCATTTTAGAAAAGCAGTTGCCCTTGAATGGGATATAAGACTTACAAATCCAAAATTTGCTCAAAATGACCATAGGGTAAATAAAATCAAAGATGCATTTGCAAAAATTTATAATAGTTTTGATGCAAATGAAAAATACGAAAAGATTTATAATTTCTCTTTAAAATCACTTGATAAAGTTCAACTTTATGTTGGAAGACCTGCTTTATTTTTTGGAGCAGAATTACAAGGAATGTTTTCAGCACAAGTTGTACCAAACGATGAAATAGTAAGTCTTGAAGAAGGTAAAAAAATCTTTGCCTTTTCTGATGAAATTTTACAAGCAAGCAGGGCAAAGCCATTTTTAGCTCTAAGCAGAGAAATCTTCGGTCAAGAACTATTAACCCATGATAGAACATTTTTATTTAATGAAACTGCATCATGGCATCAAGTATATGATATAAGTACCGTAGGACATGAATATGGACATATTTTATGGTGCGATGAGCAAACAGAATCTATTATGAATAAAACAGGGAATTTTAAAAATATAGAAGAGTTCAAAGCAACAACAGGAGGACTTATTTCATATTTCTTAGATACCAACACTGATGAAGCACATCTAAAAGAGCAAGTTTTAATTGACCTTGTAAAAAGAAGTGTAGGACTTATTGGATGGATGGAAGTTGATGAAGTTCAACCTTATTATTGTGAAGGTTTAATTCATTTAAATGGTTTATTTGATACGGGTGTTTTATCTTGGGATGAAGATAATAAAAAATTAAATATTGATTTAAGTGAAGAAAAATACGAAGAATTAAGAAAATGGTATCTTGTAAATTATACAGCTTTAGCAAAACACTATTTAGATAAATTAGATGCAACAAAATTCTTAAATTTATATGCTACAAAAACAGGAAAATATTTTATGCCAAATAATGAGAAGATTTCTTCTTTTGTAAAACATTACTTTAAAAGATACCAAGATATAGGACAAGAGATAGATAGTATTGATAAAAAAAGCAACTATCTAAAGTAAAATATTTATAAAAAATTATAGATTTAAATATCTAATATCATTTTTCATGCACTTTAATTTATTTAATAAATTAAGAAGCATGAAAACGCTATAATATAAACCAATAAATTACTTTTAAATACAGATAAATTTTATTTTAATCTGATAGAGATGTTAATTGAATTAGTGAATTTGTTAAAAAAATTAATAATTTTTTAGGGAAACTTGATAATTGAAACAACCTTATCAAAAGAAGTACTTTTAAACTGTAGATAATTAAGAAAAATCTTCTATACAAAATATTAATAATCTTTTTCTCCTAAATAAATCACTTACGTAGCGGATGTATTTTTATAAAATACAAATAACTTATTTAAATCTGGAGTGTAAATTTGCTTAATATTTTAGTTACCGGGTCAAAAGGTTTTATTGGTAAAAACTTACTTAGTGCACTAAAAAACAATAAAAATATTAATATCTTAGAATTTGATAGAACTAATACAATTGAAGATTTAGAAAAACTAATTTCTAAGTGTGATTTTATTTTTCATCTAGCTGGTGAAGTAAGACCAAAGAGTAGTGATGAAGAATTTATGAAATCAAATATTCTTTTGACAAAAACGATATTAGATATTTTAGAAAAACAAAAGAAAATTGTACCTATTTTACTAGCTTCTTCAATTCATTCAAAGCTACTATTAAATGAATATGGAAGAACAAAAAGGGCAGCTGAATTATTAATAGAAGAATATTCAAAAGAAAAAAAAATAAATTGTTTCATATATAGACTTCATCATGTATTTGGAGAAGGCTGTAAAGAAAACTATAATTCTGGAATAAGTACTTGGATATACAACAGTATAAAAGACTTAGATATAATTGTATTTGATAGAAATATAGAAATGCATTATGTTTATATTCAAGATGTAATAAATGAATTTGTATCAAAAATAGAAATAAAAAACTCCAAAGAAATATACTTCGAAGTGGAAACAATATTTGATACAACACTAGGAGAAGTAGTAGATTTCATAAATGAATTTAAATTAAATATTCTAAATGAAAATTACAAAATTAAAAATAATGATTTTAAACAAAAACTATTCCAAACATATGAAGATTATTATAGGAAATTAAATGCTTAAAAATATAGTAAAGGACTTTCTAATTGACTAATGAACCTAAAATAGGACTAGTAACAGTTTTATATAATAGTATAGAAGTATTAGAAGATTTTTTTCAAAGCTTAGTAAAACAAAGCTATAAAAACTTTATATTATATGTGATTGATAATTCACCAAATGATGATGTACTTAATGAAGCTATAAAATTATCAAATCAATTTAATATTAATTCAGTTTTTATAAACAATAATGCAAATCTTGGTGTTGCAAAAGGTAATAATCAAGGAATACAAGAGTCATTAAAAGATGATTGCGAATATGTATTATTATTAAATAATGATATTGAATTTTCTGAAGATACAATTAAAGATTTAATTAAATATACAGTAGAAAATGATGTATCAATAATAGTGCCGAAAATACACTATCATAATACAAATAAAATATGGACAGCAGGTGGGCACATATCTAAATTAAAAGGAACATCTCCTCATAGGGGTGAACTAGAAGAAGATATTGGTCAATATGAAAATATTGAATATGTAAATTATGCACCAACTTGTTTTATGCTAATACATAAAAAAGTATTTGAAAAAGTTGGATTAATGGATGAAAAATATTTCGTTTATTATGATGATAGTGATTTTATTTATAGAACCAATGCAAGTGGATATAAAATTGTATATTTCCCAAAAGCTGTTGTTGCACATAAAGTAAGTGTTAGTACAGGAGGAAGTGAAAGTCTGTTTTTCATTTACTATGTAACAAGAAATAGAATTTATTTTATAAGAAAAAACTTCCCTTTTATATACAAGATAATTAGTTTACCTTATTTCTTCCTTACAAGAATGGTAAAATATAAATCATATAATCAAGAACAAAGAAAAACACTAATAAAAGCTATTAAAGATTCATTTGATTTATAACAATATTTAAAGGAAAGAAACTTGATAATAAATTTACAAGTACTCTTCTAAAAACAACTTTTCAAACTCACAAGATTTAACTGGCTTGGAAAACAAATATCCTTGCCCGTAATCGCAATTTATATCTTTTAATAAGGACATTTGGTTTTTCTCTTCGATACCCTCAGCAATAACATTTATATTTAATTTATGAGCCATTGCAATCATAGCTTCACATAGAATCATATCTTGAGAATCCTCTGTAAGATTACGAACAAAAGATTGGTCAATCTTTATATAATCAATATCAAATTTTTTAAGATATGAAAGAGATGAATAGCCTGTCCCAAAATCATCAATAGATATATCAACACCATTATTTCTATAGTCTAAAAGTTTGTTTATAACAATATCTTCACTTTCCATCAATAAATTCTCAGTAATCTCTATACAAATATTTTTACCTGATAAACCATATTTGTCTAATAAATACTTCCAATTCCTCATACTGTCAATTGATTTAAATTGAACTGGAGATTTATTTATACTTATTTGTAATTCAATATTATATTTAACTTTCCACTTTTTTATTTGTTTAAGAACTTCTTCGTAAATCCAATCTCCAACTTTAATAATTAAACCCGAGTATTCTAATAAAGTAATAAATTCTCCTGGATAAATAATCCCATAAAGTGGGTGATTCCATCGGAGAAGTGCTTCTGCTTTTCTAATTTCTTTGCTATCTAAATCTATAATTGGCTGATAATATAATTCTAATTGATTTAATTCAACACTACTATACAAACCTGAAAGTAAATCTTGCCTTCTTTGTGCTTCATCTTGCATTTTTTGTGTATAGTAATTAAACTGCCTTCTTCCTAATTTTTTAGCTCCATACATTGCTTGATCAGCATTTTTCAATAATGAAACAGCATCTGAGGCATCATTTGGATAAATTGTTATTCCTATACTTGCTGAAATGTGAATCTGCTTTAAATCAATAAAAAAAGGTAATGTTAAACTTTTAATAATTTTATCTGCAATATTATCTATTATATTTATATTTTTTAATTCTGGTAAAATAATAGTAAACTCATCTCCTCCAAATCTTCCTAGAAAATCAGTTTTTCTAATATTTAATAATATTCTACGTGAAGCTTCAATTAATACCTTATCACCTATATCATGGCCTAAAGTATCATTTACATCTTTAAAGTGATCTAAATCAATAAAAAGTAATGCAAATGGAAGTTTTGTTCTTGAAAATTTAACAATTTCTTCTTCTAATTGAATTTGAAACATATTTCTATTATATAATTGTGTTAAGAAATCATATGTTGCTTGTTTTTTTATTATATCTTCACTACTCTTCTTCTCAGTGATATCCGTAAATAAGGCAACATAGTGATCCAAATAACCTTTTTCATCTCTAACAACATTTATATTTAAATATTCAATATAAATATCACCATTTTTCTTTTTATTTATAAGTTCACCACTCCATGAATCTTTTTTGTTAATATCTTTCCACATTTTTTCATATATTATTTTTTCATTATCATTTGAAGATAGAATTGTTGGGTTCTCTCCAATGACATCAATTTCTTCATAACCAGTTATTTTTGTAAAAGCAGCATTTACACTTATTATATTATTATATGCATCTGAAACAAACATAGCTTGAGAACTATTTTTATATATAATTGAAGCTAATTCTAGTTCAGTAACATCTGAATTTGTCCCTACTAATCTAAAAACTCCATCTATTGTTTTAGAAACAACTTTACCTCGACTTAAAACCCATAACCAAGTATTATCATCTTTTAATAACCTATATTTACAAATAAAAATTTCTTTTTTACCTTCAAAATGTTCTATTAAATTCTTTTGGATTAATTCTAAATCATGTGGATAAATAGTTACATACTTTTTATTTTTAATTATATTTTTTGTAAAAGTTTCTAAAATCGAATCATGATTTACTAAACTATATTTTAATTTGAAATCCCATACATCTTCTAATCCACCATCTAATATAACTTTCCATCGTTCTTCACTTAAACTTAATGCTTTTTCTGCTTTTTTTCTTAATGTTTTTTCCCTCATTAAATCTAATGTTCTTGAAGAAAGACTATCATACATGGTGAGAACAGTACCAACAAGTAATTTCATAGAGCCATTCATATGGTTATCTGAAATCTTTTTTGAAGCTTCTAAAGATTCTCCAGATTCTAATGCTAATATTACTTTTGACATTCTCTTATCATTATCTAAAATATGATAGGCTAACCATTGCGATAAAAAAGAAACAATATCATGAATAACATCATCTAATGGTTTATTATCTTTATTATCTTTTAATTCTATTACTTCTGAGATAAATGATTTATGAGTTTCTTTATGATTTAGAATCCAAATATCATCTTTAAAATATTTTTTCCAAATTTGTTCTTCTGTTTTAAAATGATAGTCTGCGTAATCTGCAAGTTCATCAAAAATTTCATTTAAAATTATTGAATCAGAAAGGTTTGCTAGATGTGCAGCTAATTTATTTAAAATATTCACCAATTGTTTATGCTGTTCATCAATCAAGTTTATTCCGGTTTCAAAATTACTATTCCACGGGAAAATTTCAAAAAAATCTATTTCATTATCTATCATACTAGAAACCTTGTGTTAAAATTATTATTATACTGAATAAGATATAATTGTTTATTTAATTATTTAAAATAATTTGCAGAAGATAAAAAAGTAGGCCTAAAGATTAAATAAAAAAGAGGAATTATTCCTCTTTTTTATTTTTAGAATTTTCCTAAAACTAACTCAGTTGATGCTAATTGTTTATTAGCTGCATCAACAGCTTCAATACCTACTTTATAAGTATTTCCTTTCCCACCTGAACAAGGTGCTAAATATGCTCCTGGATTCTTCTTAAATCTTGTTCCTGTATGTGCACTTACAACTTCAAAACCATCTACTAACTCAAATGTTTCACCACCTTGAGCTGGAACAGAAATTTCTTTTGCATTAGATGCTACTTTATAAGCAATAATTCCATGACCACCATTATCCATTTTTGTAAAAGTTTTATCACTATAAGTGAAAACTATTTTTGCTGTACCACTTGGAATATTTGAAATTTTTAAAGGTGGAGTTGAACCTATTTTATTTTCATTAAAGTTTGAACAAACTTCATCCTTAGGAACTGTCATTCCATCCCATTTACTATCTGAAAATTCTGCTTTTAAATTACTTGCGAATAATGAACCTGAAACTAATAATGAACTTAATATAATTGATTTTAACATGTTATTTTCCTTTTTTAAATATGTTCTTAATAATAGCAAATATTTTAGATATAAGTAAATAAGTTTTTGATTTCAAATTACTATTTTCTTTATTTAAATATTTTACTATTTCATAATTCCCAAACATTGAAGCAAACATAATAGGAGTAGTTCCCATTCCATTATTTTCATAAATATTTGCACCTGCTTTTACTAAAACTTTTACAATCTCTAAATAACCTTTAAAGCAAACACCTGCAAGTGGTGTTTGTCCCCTATCATTCTTTTTATCAACATCTGCACCCCTCTGAACTAAAAGTTGCGTAGTTTCAAGATTTCCATTATATGAAGCTAACATTAAAAGAGAATTTCCCTTATGATCACATAGATTTATAGGCATTTTAGCATCTAGCATTGCTTTTAAGTCTTGTGTTTTCCCCTGTCTTGCAAAATCAAGTGCAAAAACCTGAAGTTCTTCATATCTTCTTTGTTCTTCTTCTAATATAGCTTCCATTTTTAGATTCCTAAAGCTTTTTTAACCCCAGCTGCATAATCCTTATGAACTTGTTCAAAAAGTGCAAGTTGTCTATCAACTATGTTTCTTGGAACTCCACCCATTGCTTCTGCGATATTAGAAAACAGCTGTTCTTTTTGATTATTACTCATTAAATTAAATAAGGCAGTAACTTGTACAAAGTCATTATTTCCATCTCTATGGTTATATCTATCAGCTAGATCTCCTGTTTCAAAAGATGGCTCTGCAAAACTTGCATCTTCGTACGATCCACCAAAGCTATTTGGCTCATAATAAGCATCTGTGGGCTCTTTTATTTCATAATTCATAGATCCATCAGCATGATAAGTATTAACTTCAACGATAGGTCTATTTACAGGCAACATTTCATAATGAGTTCCTACTCTATATCTGTGAGCATCTGGATATGAGAAGATTCTAGCTTGTAACATTTTATCAGGTGAAAAACTAATACCTGGAACTACATTTGAAGGAGAAAAAGAAGCTTGTTCTATTTCATTAAAATAGTTTTTAGGATTTGCATTTAAAGTCATTGTTCCCACTTTAATCATAGGATAGTCACCATGTGGCCAAACTTTTGTTAAATCAAATGGATTGAAGTTACAATTTTTTGCTTCTTCATTTGTCATAATTTGAATTTCAAAACTCCATTTTGGGAAATTACCTTTTTCAATATTTTCAAATAAATCTCTTTGATTTGATTCTCTATCTTTTGCAACAATGGCTTCAGCTTCTTTATTTGTAATTGTTTCAATCCCTTGAAGAGTTTTAAAGTGGAATTTAACCCAAAATCTCTCACCTTGAGCATTGATTAAACTGTAAGTATGAGAACCATATCCATTTACATGTCTATATGATTTTGGCAGACCTCTGTCTGACATAAGAATAGTTACTTGATGTAAAGATTCAGGACTTAATGACCAAAAATCCCAAGCAGCTGTATTTGATCGTAAGTTTGAATGGGGATGTCTTTTTTGTGTATGGATAAAATCAGGGAATTTATATGCGTCCCTTATAAAAAATACAGGAGTATTATTTCCAACTAAATCCCAGTTACCCTCACGTGTATAAAATTTAAGGGCATAACCTCTTACATCTCTTTCAGCATCAGCAGCTCCACGTTCTCCTGCAACCGTTGAAAACCTAAGTAGCATTTTTGTAGTTTCACCTTTTTGTAAAACTTTTGCTTTTGTATATTTTGAAATATCTTCTGTAATTACAAGCTCTCCAAAAGCACCACTTCCTTTTGCATGAACTACACGTTCAGGAATTCTTTCTCTATTTTGGTGGGCTAATTTTTCTATTAATTGATAGTCTTGAAGAAGAACAGGACCTCTTGGTCCTGCTGTCATAGAGTTTTGATTATCTGAAATCGGATTACCAGCAGTTGTTGTCATAACTTTTTTCATACTTTATCCTTTAATTTTATTAAGGAAAATATTTTTCCTTTGATAAATTTATTCTATATGATTAAATATTAAAATAAACTTAAAATTTATTTTCAAAAAGACTTTTTTAAATTAAGGAAAAGGCTTTTATAATTAAATTCTATCTTATAAAATTAAATACAAAGTAAACAATAGTAAATATTAAAATTATTTATTTAATACTTGGACTTATACTTTTCCAATCTTCCCTTAATGTTTTATTTAAAGTAAATTTATCTTTAGAACTTGCAATTTCATTATATTCATAAGGAGTTACAATTACAATTCCACCTTTTAATATACTAGTAAAAGTATTTGATTCAATTTTTGAACCAGAAAAAATTGAAAACTTCATTTCAAAACCACTAATATCATAGAATTCAGAATTTTTTCTAACAAATTTTTTATATTTATCTTCAATTAAACAATCAACAATAACCTTTGACCCATCATCATTTAAATCTACCTTACTAACTTTTCCTATTTTTACATTTTTATAATAAACAGGCGCATCAACATTTACACTTGATGCAGTACTATCTTCTATTTTAAAGACTGTACCAAATTGAGATTTTTCAACAGAAGGTTGATCATTTAATCCTTCAAATTTTCTTTGAACATTTGAATTTGTACTTTTAATTACACCTATATTCACAGCCATTACAGTAGATCCTACATTTGCAATTTCTTGTAGCGAAATTCTTGGTTTTTTTAAATAATAAATTGTTCCTTCTTTTGCAAAAGAGTTATAGTCATCATAAAGTATTGCTTTTACTTCAACTTTTTGATCTTTATTTAGTGATATTTTTGTAACTTTTCCTACATTTACACCCTTATATGTAAGTTGTGAGAAATTTTCTTGAACACCTTCCACATCATCAAAAAGAATATTTATACTATTTGATGAGTTTTTCATAGCATCTTCACTAGAGAAAACTTCATAATTATCATAAGTTATAGGAGAATTTGTATCAAGATGAATTGAACCTTCTAAAAGAGAAGTAAAATTATCAACTTCGAATAAAACACCACTTAAACTAGCTTTTAAATTTACAATTCCTTTTTTATAAAACCTACTCTTTTTGGTAATATATTTCTGAAATGGAGTATAGATAAATAATTTGACAGTTGATCTTCTATCATCAAAATCTATATCTTTAACAAATCCTATTTCTTGATTTTTATAAATTATTGCCATATTAGGTTTTATTTCGAAATCATTATCAAAAAAGGCATCTATTGTAATTCCAGTGTTATATACTTTTTTTAATTTTTCAACATCTTTGAATGAACTATAAAGTTTAAAATCTTTTTTTGTTAATTTTTCATTTCTTTTTTCTCCAACAATTCCAATAGCTCCGTTTAATAAAGGTTCTACTCCACTGTAGTTAATATTTAAATCTAAAGCTTTCATTTCTACTAATTTCGAACTCATATCATAAAAAAGTATATGGTCATTTATTAAATCTTTATATTGATCATCAATAGAAACCACAATTTTTACTTTCTGTAAATTTGAAGTTAAACTATAACTATCAACTTTTCCCACTTCAATATTTTTATAATAAATTTTTGATTTCTCACTAATAGAGTTTAGGCTATCACTATAAAGCTCTAATCTAATTGATGAGTTACTTTTATTTATATCTTTTTTATCAATAGCTTTAAAAATATTGTTAAATGTTCCTTCTTTATAAACTAAAGATACAAAATTTCCTTTTACAATATTTCCAAGATTTTCAACTCCTCCAATAGAAACACTTGGCTCTTCAACAAAGAACTTAGTATTATTAGTAAGTAAATATTTATAATCATCATAAACATAAGCTTTTGTTTGTAAAATTTCATTTTGTAAAGCTACACTTAGTATTCGCCCTATTTCAATACCTTTATAAATAATTGCACTATTTTCCTCTATTCCATTTGCTTTTTCAAAGTTAATATGAAAATACTCTTTTTTTCGTAAATCATCCTTTTTCGCAAAAAGCGTATAAACTTCTTCTTTTTCTATTTTCTTTGCATCTTTATTTGGTGTAACAACTGTAACTCCACCTACTAATGCTGAATATAAAGACCCAACTTCAATATTTAATCCGCTTGCTCCATAATTTACTTTTAATGCTTCATTTATAACAAATTTTGAACTTTGATTTACTAAATAGTTGAATTTATCATATATATATGCACTTAAAAAAACTTTTTCATATTTAAATTCTTTTGAAATAATCTCACCAATTTGGAATTTATTATAAAAAATAGGAGTTCCAATTTCAACATTATCTTTATCATTTGCAATTAAGGATATATAATATCCATTATCTTCATATTCATCATTTGGCTGAGTATCTAATCCTTCAAAATATAGCTGTTCATTACTTTTATTATAATCTTCTTCTGTTTTAAATTTTGGAGATAATTCTATTTTATGTCCAGAAATTAATGTACTTAGTCCCGAGATTTTTGTTAAAGATATTGTTGGTTTTCTTATCCAAAATTGTGAACTTTCATTAGCAACATATTTAGCAACTTCTTTTTTTACAAGAATATTTACCTTTACACTTTTTAAATCTTCATGCATACTAATTTCTGTAACTTTTCCAAGTTGTAATCCTTTATATTCTAAAGGAGTAACACCCTCTTTTAGACCTTCTGCACTTTTGAAAATAACAGTGATATTTGTACCTTTTTTCATATAAGATTCATAAGCAATCCAACCTAAAACTCCCAATATAATTAAAGGTAAAACCCATATAAAAGATACTGCTTTTTTTTGTTCTATTTTTGGTTTATAAACTACTTGTTCTATCTCTTGTTTTACTATTTCACTCATCCCAAATAATCCTTGTGTCAAATCTATGCGCTGCTATCATTGTTAATACTACCATCAAAGCAAAAGAGGTTGCAGCAATTCCTCCTTTGATATTAAATATCTCATCTAACTGTATAACCGAAGCTAAAATTGCAACAACATAAATATCAATCATTGACCATTTTCCAATGGCTTCAATAAATTTAAAAATTATAACTTTTGTTTTATTTTCCATTTTTATATTTATTTTTAATGATATAAAAATAAAAAGCAATCCTGCTAACTTTATAATAGGTATTACAACACTAGCTGCAAATACCACAAAGGCTATAAAGTAACTTTTATACTCTAAAAAACTAATAACACCTTCTAAAATAGTACTTTCAACTTTAACTCCAAGCTTAGTAACTTCCATCATAGGATAAAGCATTGCTGGAATATATAATAAAATTGCACAGATAGTAAGTGCTATTGATGTTTGTAAAGAATAAGAAATTCTACGCTTAACTTTATGTTTACACCTTGTGCAAACAAATTCATCATAATTTTCTTTTTCATACATTTTATGACAATTTTTGCAAGATATTAAAACCATCTATTCTCCAAAAACACTTTTCCCCTCAAATCGTTTATTAGACATATAAAAACAAAAAACATATGCTAACATAACATAAAAACCTACATCAAATTTTGTTGAATTTATCAATCCAATAAGTTTAATATACGTTACAATTATACTAACTACAAAAACTTCTATAAATCCCCAATGTTGAAAGAAATGAAAACTATCATGAAGTAAAGTTCGTGTAAAAAATTTAATCTTTGTTTTTGATTGTATAAATGAAAATATTATTACAAGAGAATTCAAAATTGGAGCTACAATAATTGTAAAGAATACAATTAAAGCTACAAAAAAGAAGTTTTGCTCAAGTAAGATAGATACTGTGCCAATCAATGAAGCTTTCAATTCCGTATCATTTATATTTAATGACATAATTGGATAAATATTCAATACTCCAAATAAAAGAAGTGATGAAATAGCAAAATATAAAGAATCTTTTGAATGTTTTTTATTTCCAGCTAATTTTGTATTACATCTAGGGCATCGTTGTACTAAATTTGTTTTTAATTCTTTTTTTATAAATAAGCCACAACTATAGCACTCTACAATTGTATTTATATTTTTATGCATTAAAATCCTAATTTAAAAAATCTCGGCATTCTACCACACTTAATATTCTTTAAGTACAAAAAGTGTTTAAAATCTAATATATTGTATTATGTTATCTGCAAATATGCAAATCAATACTATATTTTAAAAGGTTAATAAAAATGCAATTTACTATAACACAAGGACAATTAGGTACTAGACCTCCTGTTGTAAAGCCAGATCCAAAGGTTTTAGAATTTTTAGGAGAAGCAGGAATGAGAAAATTAGTTTCTGATCACTATGATTTATTGAGACAAAGTAATATCAAAGGATTATTTCCACCAAGTGATGCAGGATTTGAATTAGCAAAACAACACTCTGCTGATTTTTTTATTCAAATTTGTGGAGGACATCCATATTTTAATGAAAATAGAGGAGCTCCTATGATGGCTGCACGTCACCAACCATTTGCAATTACACAAGAAGCTAGAAGAATATGGTTAGAATCATATATTTTAGTTTTAAAACCACTCGATATGCCAGATGATTTAAAACAATCATTTTGGAACTACTTAGATATATTCTCAATTTGGATGATGAATACTAACGATTAGTTTTTATGAAAAATTGCTAGAAAAAATTCTAGCAATTTTCTAAGTTTAATAAAATATCTTATTTTTTACTTGTTGAAATACCTGGTTGTTCAGGTGTTCCTACATAATCATCCGGTAAAGATGTTGTTTTAAAATAAGCAATTACGGCCCCTACAACCAAACAAAAAATTACAATTAATCTAACTGTATTTCTTTTTTGTTTTGATTCATTTCCATTATAATCATCTATTTTATCTAAACTTGGTTCATTATTAAAATCACTCATAATTTGCTCCTTTATATTTTTCATAAGTATAGCTAATAATTTCTTATATTAATAATTATAATATAAACTTATATTAAAGAGACCATTAATTGATTTACAGTAATTGTAATATCTTTAATATCTTTATTCTCTTTAGCCATAAAAATATCTAAATGATCTCTAATTTTATAAAATTTTTCTTTTTCATTTGCTATAAAATTTCCAAAAGCTATATTAGGTGCTTCATTAACTCTTTGGAATTCCAAAATCTTTTTGGTGTAATGAACAACAATATATTCAATAAATTGTAACACTTGATTTTTTAAAGTCACATCACTTGGATTTAGAACTTTGATTTTATTTAAAGCAACTATAATATCTAAGATATTAAACTCATGAATTAAAGAATAAAATAATACTATTACATCTTTAAATGAATGAGGTGTATTCTCTTTTACAATAATAGCTGCAATTGCAAATCTTAGATAATCTATAACACTATAGAATTTATTAAAGTCATCGTCATCTTTGATTATAATTTCAACTTTTTCATTATGAACTTCAGATAATAAAGCAAATAATTCAGCCTTATGATCTAAAATATGCACAGAATCTAATTGATTCTTTTGAAGATATTTTACCATCCATTTTGTACTTGCATATAAAATATATTCTAGTTTACTTATTAATTTATACTGTTTCTCAACAGGCATAATTGCATCTTGAGCATATATTTTTTCTCTAATTTCTCTTGATCCAAACAATAATTTTACGACTAAATATGATTTTATCTTTAATAAAAATTTATCATTTCCAAGTTTTTTATAATCTGAAATAAAAGTAATACCTTGATTATTTATTACAATATCAGCCATCATTGTTGCTATTATTTCTCTTTTTAAAGGATGATGTATAATTTGTTGTTCATAAGCACCAACAAATGATTTTGGGAAATATCTAAATAAATATTGTTGAGAAAAAACTTCATCTATAAGTGTTGAGTTTAGTAATATTTTTTTAAGAAAAATCTTACTATATGAAAGTAACGAACCTAAAACTGGTCTTACAATAGAATCATTTATATCAACAATATCACTTAAATTTTCATTTTTAGGAATATAAAAATCTCTTCTGTTAAAAGCATCTACTTCACTTTCTAAAATTTGTATTGCTTTTATATAATCATTTGGATATTTTCTTGAAAATTGTTCATCAATAGATATTATACAAGCTTGATCATAATTATTTTGAAGTACTAAATCAACAACAGATTGAGTAAGAGCTTGTAAAGTATCTCTTGTTTGTTGCTCACTTAAGATACCTTGATTTTTTATTATATTTAATATAATTTTCAAATTAACCTCATGATCTGAAGTATTAACACCTGCTGCATTATCAATGGCATCTTGATTTATTCTTCCACCCTTTAAAGCAAATTCTATTCTAGCTTTTTGTGTAAATCCTAAATTTCCACCTTCACATACTATTTTTGCTTTTAATTCACTTGCATCAACTCTAACAGCTTCATTTTGTTTATCACCTAAATCAAGATTATTTTCATCACTTGCTTTTACGTAGGTTCCCACTCCACCATTAAATAATAAGTCCACATCAAGGGTTAAAAGTTTTTTACATAACTCTTCACCTGAAATTGTTTTTTTAGTACATTTTATGAGTTTTTGAATTTCAGGGCTTAACTCTATTTGTTTATCATTTCGTTTAAAAATCCCTCCACCCTTTGAAATTAGTTTAATATCATAGTTTTCCCAACCACCTTTTTGTGATTCAAAAAGTCTTTTTCTCTCCATATATGATTTTTCAATATCAGGCCTTGGATCAATAAATATTTCCCTTTGAGAAATGGCTGCTAGAAGTTTGAATTTTTTCGATTCCATCATTCCATTTCCAAAAACATCCCCACTCATAGAACCAATTCCTACAATAGAAATTTCTTCTTTATGAATATCAATACCCTCTTCAATAAAAAATCTTTGAGTTGATACCATTGCACCTCGAGCAGTTATTCCTAAATCCTTATGACCAAAACCATTACTTCCACCACTTGCAAATGCATCACCCAACCAAAACTCTCTTTGCTTAGCAATACTGTTTGCAATATCACTCATAGATGCAGTTCCCTTATCAGCAGCAACTACAAAATAAGCATCATCTTCATCATAACAAACAACATCAGGATTTTTTACAATTTTTCCATCAATCATATTATCAACTAAATCTAAATTTGCATTAATAAATAAAGAATAAATTTGCGTAAAAAACTCTTTTGAAATTTCACTTGAATCTTTGTTTATTACAAATCCACCCTTAGCACCATCAGGAATAATAATAGAGTTTTTACCCTCTTGCGTAATCATTAAAGATTTTACCTCTTGTCGATAGTCATCATGTCTATCAGACCATCGTAGCCCTCCCCTTGAAATCTTTGTCATTCGTAAATGAACACCATAGAAATCCCTATGATAAATAAAATTTTCAAGGTTTGGTTGTAAACCTTTTAAATCTTTTCCAAAGTTTTTTGTATCAATTTTAAAAGAGATAGTTTCTTTATTTAAAAAATAGTTTGTTCTTAAAAGTGATTTTAAAAATTGTAATGTTAAATTTAAAATTTTATCATCAAGTATTTGTGGTACTAGTTTGATTTTTTGTTTAATATTTTCTTCAATTTTTATTAATTGTTCATTTTTATTTTTAATTTTAGGGTCAAATTTTGTAAGAAAATATTCAATAAATGAAGCAGTAATTGAATTATGCGTTGTAAATGTATTTAAAATTGCTGCTGAATTAATTGTAAGAACAGCTTGATCTATATACTCAATAAATGCTCTTAAAATCATAATTTTTCTGAAATTTAAGTTTTGTTCATAAACTAAAGAGAAAGCTTTTGAGTGTTTTACCGTTGGGTCTTGTAAAGATTGAGTAATTATATTTTCAATATTATCTTTTGCAATATCTAATTTTTTTAAATCAGAAATATTTAAATTAAATCTTGAAACAAAAATCAAATCTTTTTCATGGGCAACATTATAAGTCACCTCATCAATAATCTCAAATCCAATATTATGTAAAAGAGGAGTTATATGAGATAAAAAAAGTTGTTCTTTTGAAAAAATCTTTACATATTTTAAATTATTATTATCTACTATTTTTGTTACTATTCGATCTTTTAGAACTTTTTGGAAAAATTCTTCATCTACATTTAAATCATCATTTGTCAAAATTTGAGAACAAATTGCATTAATATCATTAGTAGCCATATTTAAGTCCTTATAAGAAGTGTTAATTAGAATATACTACTCTTAATATCTTAAATAATTGTTAAATAAATGATTATTTATATAGGTGTATTTTTTTTAAACAGCCTTTATTTCACATATCTTTGCTTTTAGCAAACTTTGCAAATCATTAGGCTTAACTTCAATATCAAGTCCTCTTTTTCCACCACTTATAAAGATGGTTTCAAATTTATTTACACTCTCATCAAGAACTGTTCTTAATAACTTTTTTTGCCCTAAAGGTGATATTCCACCAAGTAAATATCCTGTTACTTTTTGGGCTTCATCTTTATTTGCCATTACAGCTTTTTTTACACCAAAAGCAGATGCCACATCTTTTAAACTCAGCTGACTTGATACAGGTAATACGCAAACTACTAACTCTTTTGGACTTAATTCAACTAATAAAGTTTTATAAACTTGATTTGCATCTAATCCTAATTTAAAAACTGCTTCATCACCAAAGTCTGTACAAGCAGGATCATGGTCATATTTGTGAATTTTAAAATCACATTTATTTTTTTTTAGTAAATTAATTGCAGGTGTCATTTAATAAAAACTCCTTTTTTATAATCTCTTCACCATTTATTAAAACCGATATAAAATGCTTTCCTAAATAGTGTTTTCTTGTGGTCATATTTTTAAAGCTCTGTTTTTTTACAAACTTTTTTGAAGATGATTTTATCTCATTTTGACTTATCATAAAAACTTTTTTATTATGTGTATTATTTGATTTCAAATAATCAATAACATATTCAATTCTAATATTTCCTATTTCTTCTAAAGCTATTAATTCAAAAGAAAAATTTAAATCTTCATTTATTTTTACATTTAAATCACAAGAAAAATCTTTAATATCCACATGCTTTGATTTATCAAAAGAAAAGAGCTTTAAAATCTCTTTATTGCCTTTTTTAAGTAATGTTCTACTTGCATGCTTACAAATCCAATCAAGCTCTTTTGAAACCCCAAGATTTATTTTTACAAAATTTATTACTAAATGTGGATTATCTTTTGAAATATCATTTAAATTATTTGCCACTGATTTTCTAACATATAAACTTTTATCATTTTTTAAAAGTTCAATTATTTCAAATACTTTTCTAGGGTCTTTTTTAAATAAAGGAAGTGCAATGGCCCAAGGAAGTCTAGGTCTACCACCTTCACTGGCTAATCTTCTTAAATGCTCATTTGAACTTTGAGTCCAAACTTTCATTTGATTCATAGTCTTATCTTCATATTTTAAAATAAACTGCCTAATTGCAAACTCACTACTAGAATCTTGTGTAAAAACTTCCAAAGCTTTCATAGACTCTTCAAAATCATCAAGCCCAAAAACCTCAACAAAATCTTGGAAAAACATAGCTTTAAATGAGGAAAACTCTTTTGATACTTCTTTTAAAATTTCAAGTTGTTCTATATAAGGTAAAGGTAAATATTTATTTAAAGTTATTGCAATATGACGCATACGAGCTTTTAATTCTAAATTTTGCCAAGTATTATCAAAAATAGAGTTAATAAAACCATTTTCATCAAACTTTTTATAATTCTCTTTTATTTTAAAAGCTAGATTTTTTATATACTCTTTTGTATATACATTTTTTAGTTGTTCAGCCATATTTTCTTCTTTTTAAATTAATTTAGATATTAAATCATTTACACTTATATCTATCTTAGAAAAAGCAAACTATCTTTTGCCAAGATCTTTAATACTTGCACCTAACTGAAATTTTTAGTTCCAATTCACCATCATTATAAACTACTATATTAGATATATTATTCATAAAATGGATACTTAATATATAACTTGACTAAAGAAATATAATATCTAATATGAAAGATAATTAAGTATAGTAAAGAGAAATTGAAGAAGAATTAGATGCTATTAGAAATAAATATATTTCTCAAAGTAAACTTCATATTACCGATTTAACATCAGAAGAACAAAATAATTTAAGAAATGATATATTTTATTATTTTCAAAACAGACAAATTTATTTTGTTTATGAGGTAATACATGTACAATGAATTCAAAAAACTTTATAGCTGTTCTCCCAATGAGTGGCGAAATAGTAAATATAAGAATCATAAACCAAGTGAATATGAATTAAAAGAAGTAAACTTTTCAAAAGAAGAAGAGTTTAATATAAAAGAGCCAACAATGATGGCCATTCATCATAGTAATCCAAATATTACAGATATAGAAGAATATAGATATATTGCTTGTGTTGATTTAGAAGATAATAAAATTGAATCCAAAAGTGATATTGGATTGGGTTGTATCAAAAGTGGTTTATATGCAACAATAAGATTTCTAGGTATATGTGAAGATGCTTTAACTTTACTATTTCCTAATTTATTCTATAATTCAGAATCAAATAAATACAATATATTAGGAAAATCAATATGTCTTACAGAACTTTAAAAGAAGAAATAAAAGTATTAGAGCAAGGATTACCTCCAATGGAAGGTGATGGTTTTATTGGTGGAAGATTAGACCCACAAGAAGCTAGTTTAGTTTTAGTTCCAGTTCCTTGGGAAGCTACTGTTTCATATGGTGAGGGAACTGCTAAGGCTCCTGATGCTATGAGACTTTCAAGTCATCAGCTAGATGTTGAGACTTTTCATTATATTAAGCCATATACAGCGGGTATTGCTATGCTTGAAACCGATGAAAGTTTATTAAAACTTAGCAATAAAGCTAGAAAAAAAGCTTTAAAAGTAATTGATGCACTTGAAAATGGTGGGAAAAATAAAAAAGCCCTAAAATTTGTAAATGAAGCTTCAATAACTTTAAATAATTCAGTGTATAAAAAATCAATAGAACAACTAAATAAAGGTAAATTTGTGGCAGTCGTTGGTGGTGACCATTCATCTCCACTTGGACTTATCAAAGCTTTAAATGATACTCAAAATGAACCTTTTGGAATCTTACATGTTGATGCGCACCATGACTTAAGAAAAGCCTATGAAGGGTTTACTTACTCTCATGCTTCAATTTTTTATAATGCAATGAATGAATGTAGAAATATAAGCAAATTAGTTCAATTCGGGATTAGAGATTATAGTAGTGAAGAATCTCAAAGACTATTAAACTATGGATATAAAGGAGCATGTTTATATGATACAGATATGCAACAACAATTAGCTATAGGAGTATCTTTAGAAAATGTTTTTGCACCATATATTGAGCAACTTCCAAGAAATGTATATCTATCAATAGATATAGATGGCTTAGAACCATTAAACTGTCCAAATACAGGGACTCCAGTTCCAAGTGGGTTAAGATATGGAGAATTAGAACACTTA
>CBFHMY010000003.1:0-61385 GCA_965657055.1 uncultured Aliarcobacter sp.
TGAACTTCGTTGTAATAACATTTTCCAGTTGTAACATCAATAGCACTATAACCAACTAAATAAATACCTCTTATTTGATCAATTAAAAGAGAAGTAATATTATTTTCATCTTGATCAAGTACAAAATCAAAGTTAGTTCCAGGACTTACAACTGTGTCTAAATATCTTGTAACATTAGGTGGAATTCCCTTTTGTTTGATTAAAACAACTGTATATTTTTGCTCAGAAATTATTCTTGCTAAATGTTTTTCCAAAGATATTGCAGGAACTCCTGCCATTATAGGATTTTCTTTTGAGTTTTCAAGTATAGACTTATTTTTTCGTGTCAATTGAATATTTAAAAGTTCTGCTATTTCTTTAGCTTTTCCAATTTTTTCTTCATCATTATTTACTTCATAAACTTCAAAAAAAGTTCCTATTTCCATAAGAACTACAGTATTTTTTCCATACTTTTTTTCAAATAATTTTTGAAGTTTAAAATAAGTTATTGTTAATAAATCTTTTCTATTGGCTAAAAGTTCTGCTACTTCTTCTCTCACTTAGCTCTAACTCCTGTCCAATCTCTAATAGTACTTCTTTCTTCTTTTGTTAAATCTGCTTCTTTATGTCCAAAAATATAGCTTGGAAGTGGCATTGCTGCATATGCTGTTCTATAAATATCTTTTAAATGCTCTTTTTTCTCTTCCTCTGTATAATTTTCCCAAGTTGAAAAATTTAATGCTTTTCTGCCTTCTGTCACGTGATTTTGAATAACCCATGAAAATGGAGCAATTTGCGAATACCAAGGCCATTTTGTTTCATTTGAATGGCAATCATAACATGCAGCTTGGAATAATTGTGTAACTTCTAATGGAGTTTGAATTTCCATACTTTTTTCAACTGCAATATTAGTTCTATCTGGTCTAATAAATTGCATCACAATAAAAATTATTAAAAAAATAAATAAAGCTCTTTTCATTATCCCTCACACATTAAATTATATGGTCTTTTTAACTCTTCAATAAATAAAGCAACACTCATATTTCTTCCAACTCGTTTGAACTCTTTTTTATCGAAGAAAATCAAAGTAGTTGGAATAGAAAATACAGTAAAATGGCTTGTTATCTCTTTATCTAAATCAGTTTTTACTTCAAAAAGTTGAAACTTTGGAAAGTTTTTACTAACTTCTTCTTCTATTTTAGGTTTTAAAACCTTACAAACGGAGCAATTTTCACCTGAAAAATAAACCAATATAGGCTCACCTGTATTAATACTATTTTGTATCTGTTGTAGGTTCTGAACTATTTTCAAAATCATCCTCTATTTCATCTCCAACGCATTTAATTGGATTATTTTTATTTAAATTAACTTGGTAAGCTCTTTCTTTAAATATATCCTCTTTTGTTAAAGATATACCTTTCATATGAGTTAAAGGGAAAGCAAAAGCTACACCTTTTCCTGTTGTTGTAATATGAAGAGAATGAATAACTGATTTTAAAACTTCATTTACCAAATATTTTGGTAATAAAAATAATAAAACTACATCGTTTGCCTCAAAAGAAGTCCTATAAAAATTTGCCATTTCATCAAGTCCAATTCCATCTGCATTTAATACAGTTACTCCAGAAGCTCCCGCTTTGTGAGCCGCTTGAATTGCATCAAGTTTTTTATCAGATGGCACAATAATAACAACAGCAGAAAACTCTAAAGATAAAGAGTGTCTCACATTTGAACCATCAATATTTACTGTTGCTAAATCCATATTATCAGCATCAACTAAGGTATCATGTAATAATTCTTCTTCCTCAATTTGAGTATTTGATTTAACTTCGAATTTCTCAATTAAAATACCATAAAGCATAACCGTAATCATAGGAAATAATGAAGCAAAAGCAATAAGTCCAAATCCATCAATTAAAGGATCTCTTCCTTCAATATTTGTAGCAAGTCCAATTCCCAAAGCTGCAACTAAAGGAACGGTAACAGTTGAAGTTGTAACTCCCCCACTATCATAAGCAATTGGAATAATATATTTAGGAGCAATAAAAGTTAAAATAATTACAACTAAATATCCCACAATAATATAATAATGAATATGCCCACCATCAACTATTCTAAAGGCTCCTAAAGCAATACCAATTGCGACTCCAAGAGCCACAAAAAGTCTTAAAGCAAAGTCATTTATTTTACCATCACTTATTTCTTTTGCTTTTTTAGCAATTGCCATAAGAGCAGGTTCGGCCATTGTAGTTGAAAATCCAATTGCAAAAGCAAAAGCATAAATCATTAAAACTGATTCAGATTTTGTAAGTTGATAAGCCATTGTTTCACCAAGTGAAAACAATCCCATTTCAAGACCTAAAATAAATGCATATAATCCTATAATTACTAAAATAAATCCCAAAAATACTGTTTTAATATTTTGAATAGGCTTCTTTAACACTGCATATTGAAAAAATAAAATAATAACTAAAATTGGCACTACATCTTTAACTACAGACGTTAATCCAATTAATACACTTGAAATAGAAACAGATGTTGGAACAGATACTGTTGCATCAATAATTACATCAGTAACTGAAACCGCATCAACTAAATTATAAACTGCAATTCCATAAATCTGAACAAAAATCATAGGAGTTAAGGAAGCAAAAGCAATAAGTCCAAATCCATCAATTACTGGATTTCTTCCTTTTATATTTGAAGCTAGTCCAATTCCAAGAGCTGCAACTAAAGGTACGGTTACAGTTGAAGTGGTAACCCCTCCCAAGTCATATGACAGACCAATTATTTCAGGCGGTGCAAAAAATGTTACCGAAACTACTAATAGATATCCAACTATAATATAATAGTGAATTGGATGACCTTTAATGATTCTAAATACACCAAGAAAAATTGCAAATCCAACAGAACCTGCAACCACAAACCTTAATATTGTAGCATCAATCCTTCCACTAGAAATTGAAGCTGCTTTATCCGCAATAACGGCTAGGGCAGGTTCTGCAATAGTTGTACCAAATCCAATTAAAAATCCAAATATTAAAATCCATAATGTCCAGCCAGATTTTGCAAAATCCCTTGCTAACCCTTCACCAACAGGAAACACACCAATTTCAAGACCTTGTAAGAATATAGCAAGACCAACTCCTACAATTCCTAATCCAATTGCTGTTCCAACCCAACCTTCTGGCACACTTTGAATAATTGCTAATTGGAAAAAAAGTATTACTATAATAATAGGTAATAAATCTCTAAATGACTCCCTTAAAAGTTTTAAGAAAAAGTTAAACTGCATCATATGATTCTACCACCTTTTATAAATTTATTAAATCTATCCAAATTTTCTTTATATCCAATTGCAACCAATGTATCTCCTATGTCTATTTTATGTTCTTTGAAATATGAGTTAAATATAAATTCATCACTAATTTCTTTATCAGTAAGTCCAACTATTATAATATTAAACTCTTTACTAAAATCAAAATCTTTTAAATATTTCCCATCTAAATAAGAACCTTCCATAATAGTAAACTCTTCTATATTTAATAAAGTATCACCAAATAAAATTTTATCTAAGATATAAGATATAATAGGTTTTTCTAATAACCTAAAAATCTTTAATGCACCTATTTCATAAGGATTAAGAACTTTTGATGCTCCTGCTAATAACATTTTTTTACTATCTTGTTTACTATGTGCTTTTGATATTATTTTAGTATTTTTATTCAAATTCCTTACTGAAAGTGTAACAAAAAAATTATTATTTGATGAATCACTAACACAATAAAAAGCTTTTATTTTGTCTTCTATTCCTATTTCAATTAATTCTTCGTCAATTAATAACTCTTTATTAAAAGCTTTAAATCCATTTGCTATAGCTTTATTATAATTATTTTCATCATAATCGATTATTATAATTTCATATTTTGAATTTTTTAAACTATTTGCAATTTTAAATCCGAGGTTACTATATCCATATATTATTACTTTTGACATATTAAGCCTTAAAATCTAAATGAATTAAATCTGCTTTTAATTGCGAAACAGAATTTTTAAAACCAATGATTATTAAAATATCATTTTTTTGAACAATATAATCAAAATTTGTAGGATTAAAAATAAATTCATCAAAATTGTATAAATTTATAATTCCAAGAAGTGTCAAGTTGTAATTTTTAAAATTAATTAAATTAATATTTTTACCAATAATTCTAGATTCATCTAAAACTTCAACTTCATCAATTATTGCTTTAACATCCTTATTTAGTAAAATACCATCAATGGCTTCAAATGCTGATGGTTGACCTAAATATTCTGAGGCAACAAAAGCTGTAACATCATTAAATAAAATAGTTTCATTTACTCCTGCTATCTCAAACTTCTTTTTTGAATTACTATTATTTACTCTAGAAATTATTTTAATATTTTCATTTAATGCTCTAGCACTTAAAACTATAGATAAATTTACAGCATCATCATTAATTAAAGCAATTACAGCATTAGCACCACTATTAATTCCCATCATTTCCAAGGTTTGCATATTTGTAGCATCACCTTGAATTGCAAGATAATTTAAATTTTTTGCACTATTTACAGCTTCCTTATCAGTATCAATAACTAAAAACTTTTTACTGTTATTGAGCAATTCTTCGCAAAAATATTTACCCATCATTCCAAAACCACAAACAATAATATAGTTATTCATTTTTGCAGCTTCCGATTGAACTCTATTTTCTTTAATAATTTCCAATCTATCAGCTAAACCTGTTGTAATAATTGAAGTCCCAAAAGCAATAACTAAAAAACTCGCAATTATTAAAACTAAAGTAACTAGTTTTCCCTCAACTGTTATGGGAGTAACATCTCCATAACCAACAGTTGAAATAGTAATAATAGACCAATAAACCGCATCAAAAAAATCTATAATATTAGGATTTACACCTTCTGGACCTTCATATATAAATATTATAGTTGAAGAGAAAAATACTACTGTTATATATAGAAGTCCTAAAGTAAAAAGTTCAAATTTTCTCTCTTTAAATACTTGTAAAAATTCTTTTAAAGAGTTTGCGTATCTAATAATTTTAAATAATCTAAAAATAAGAAGAATTCTTAAAAGTCTTAAAGGTCGATAGTAAGGTAAAATAGCTAATAAATCTACAATTGCCATGGGAGATGATATAAATTCAAATTTCTTTTTGATAATTTTTTTTGCTGAACTTATAAATTTATATTTTTTATTCAATAACTGATGATTTTCATAATCTTCTAGAATAATGGTGTGGATATCAGAACTAATCCAAAAACGTCCTAGGTACTCAATAGAAAAAATAATTACTGCAAAAAATTCATAGTCATTTAAAATAGTTAAATTTTTGTGATTTACTTCAAATATAAGAATTGCTATTGTACTTAAAACTAAAAAAATCATCATAGTATCAAAATATTTTTTATATTTGAAAGAGTTATTTTCTAAAATATTATAAGTAAATTCTTTAAATTTTTTATATTTTAAAGATGTATCAAGTTTGTATGAGAGGGATATAATAAACTTAGTCATAGCTAATAAATGTAAAGTAGTAAAACTACTTTACACCTTTATTAAACTTGATGTTCACTATTTTTTAATAATCTTTCTTTTTGAGAAAGATATGAGTTTAATGCACCTAAATAAGCTTTAGCTGTTGCAAGCATTGTATCAATACTTAATCCATGACCTACAAATGCCGGACTTGTTTCATCAAAAGAAACTCTAGTTGTAACTTTTGCTAAGGCATCTTTACCTTCAGTTACAGAAGTTACTTTATAATCTTTTAATTCGCCATTGTAACCTGTTAATCTATCAATAGTTTTGAAAATTGCATCCATTGTTCCATCACCAATTGCTGCATCTTTCATGATTTGATCTTTGAATTTAATAGCAACAGCTGCAGTTGGAACACCTGCTGTACAATCTGATATTTGTAAACCTACTAACTCATAAGTTTTATCTTGATTTAATGACTCATCAGTAATTAACATTCTAATATCATCATCAGTTACATCTTTTTTCTTATCAGCTAATAATTTAAATCTTTCAAATGCTGAATTTAATTCTTCATCACTAACTTTATCAAATCCCATATGAACGATTTTATCTCTAAATGCAGCACGTCCTGAGTGTTTTCCTAAAATTAAAGTAGATTCTTTAAATACTCCAACATCTTCAGGTTTCATGATTTCATAAGTTTCTTGATGTTTTAAAACACCATCTTGGTGAATTCCACTTTCGTGAGAAAATGCATTTTTACCAACAATAGATTTATTTTGTTGTGGCTCAACTCCAGTTACAGTTGCTACTAATCTTGAAGTTGCATAGATTTCAGGAGTATTAATAGTTGTATATAAATCTCCAAATGCATCTTTTCTAGTTTTAATAGCCATAACAGCCTCTTCTAAAGCTGAATTACCAGCTCTCTCACCTAATCCATTAATTGTAACTTCAATTTGTCTAGCACCATTTAAAACAGCAGCTAAAGTATTTGCAGTTGCTAATCCTAAGTCATTATGATTATGAACAGAAATAATTGCTCTATCACCTGCAAATGCGCTTAATTCTTTTACCATTGCACCTAACTCGTTTGGTAATCTATATCCTACAGTATCTGGTAAGTTAATAGTTCTTGCACCTGCATTTATAACTGCATCCATAACTTCTTTCATAAATGGAATTTCAGATCTTCCTGCATCTTCTAATGAAAACTCAACATCATCAACAAATGTTCTAGCATATTCAACCGCATGAATTGCTCTTTTAATTACTTCATCTGGAGACATTTTTAATTTGTATTTCATATGAATTGGTGATGTAGCAATAAATGTATGAATTCTGTGTAAAGGAGCTTTGCAAACAGCTAAACCTGATTGTTTAATATCATTATCAATTGCTCTACTTAAAGAACAAATACTTGATTTTTTTACCATTTCAGCAATTCTGCTAACCGCATCAAAGTCACCAGGACTTGCCGCTGCAAATCCAGCTTCAATAACATCAACACCCAATTTTTCTAATTGTAATGCAATTTTTATTTTTTCTTCAGTGTTCATTGAACAGCCAGGGCTTTGTTCACCATCTCTTAATGTTGTATCAAATACTATAATTTTATTTTTATCCATTGTGTAAACCTTTTAAAATGTTAAATATTATATCTTTTTTTATATGAAAAAAAGAAAAACAGAATTTTGATTATTTATTATAAATTGTAATAATAAGAAATTTATTATTAGAGAGAAAAAGAAAGAAGCAGAAGAGAGTTAACACTTTTGATGAAATGGTTATTTGAAAAATTAAATATTTTCATATATCTCTCCTTGTTATTTTTGAATTGTCACAAGTATAATTAATTTAGGGGGATTTGTCAAGAGTTTTTGTTTTTTTCAAAGAGAAAATATTTCTATTTTCTCTTATTCATTATCTTTTTTTTCTTCTTGTGTTTCTATTTTTACTTCTTGAGTTTCTTCTGTTTTTGTTTCAACTTTATCATCACTTACAATAGCATCAGAATGTAAGTCACCATCTTCGTAAACAGTTCCACCATTTTCTTTGATAATTTCTCTTACTCTTTCACCTGAGATTACTTCAATCTCTAATAACTCAGCAGTCATTTGTTCAATTGCAGCACTATTATCTCTTAATTCTTGAAGAACTATTTCATATCTTTCATTTAATAAATTTTTAGTGTGATCATCTAAATCTTTAGCCATTGCATCTGAGAAGTCTTTTTGTGTTTGACCACCAAGGAATTGATTTGATCTTTTTTCTAAAACCATAAGTCCTGCAATATCACTCATACCATATACAGTAGCCATAGATTTTATAATTCCAGTTGCTCTTTCAAGGTCATTTCCAGCACCTGTTGAAATTTCACCAATAAATACTTCTTCTGCTGCACGACCACCTAGTAATACATCAACTTCAGCTATAAGCTCATGTTTTTGCATTAAATATTTATTCTCTTCTGGAGTATTTAATGTATATCCAAGTGCAGCAAGTCCTCTTGGAACTATTGATACTTTATTTACTTTATTTGCACCTTTTGTAATTTCAGCAATTAAAGCATGTCCTGATTCATGGTAAGCTACTATTCGTCTTTCTTTTGGAGAAATTCTTTTTGATTTTTTCTCTAAACCAGCAATTTGTCTTTCCACTGCTTCTTTAAAATCACTTGGATCAACTTGATCTTTTGATGCTCGCCCTGCAAGTAGTGCAGCTTCATTTATGATATTAGCTAAATCAGCTCCAGCAAGTCCTGCTGTCATTTTTGCGATTTCTCTTAAATCTACGTTTTTACCAAGTTTCACTTCTTTGATATGTACATTTAAAATTTCAACTCTACCTTCAAAATCTGGTTTATCAACTAAAACTTGTCTATCAAATCTTCCTGGTCTTAATAGTGCAGGATCTAGAACTTCTGGTCTATTAGTTGCAGCAAGTACAATAACAGGAGCATGTTCTGTTGAGAATCCATCCATTTCAGCTAAAAGCTGATTTAAAGTTTGTTCTCTCTCATCATTTCCACCCATTGGTCCACCTGATGCTCTACTTTTTCCAATTGCATCAATTTCATCAATAAAGATAATAGCAGGTGCTACTTTTTTAGCTTGTTCGAATAAGTCTCTAACTCTTGATGCTCCAACTCCCACAAACATTTCAATAAATGCAGAACCTGAAACTGATAAAAACTCAACATTTGCTTCACCAGCAACTGCTTTTGCAAGTAAAGTTTTACCAGTACCTGGAGGTCCTACTAGTAAAACACCTTTTGGAATTTGAGCTCCAAGTCTTACATATCTGTCAGGTGATTTTAAGAAGTCAACAATTTCTTGAACTTCTTCTTTAGCTTCTTTATTTCCAGCCATATCATCGAAAGTTACATTTGGTTTTTCTGAATTTATCATTTTTTTAGATGAACCAATTCCAAGAATTCCTCCTGAACCTCCACCCATAGATTTTTGCATTCTTTTTGCAATAAACATCCAAATAGCAAAGAAAATAAAAATTGGTAAAACCCATCCAAATAAAATATCAGCTAAGATATTTTCTTCATTTATTCCACCATAATTAATACCATTTTGCTCTAATGTTGAAATTAGTGTTTCATCAGGAATTACACGTCTTGCAGTATATGTAGTTGCTTGACCTGATCCCATTTTAGAAACAGCTCTTATTTGAGTATTTCCAATTCCTACATATTCTATTTTTCCAGAACTAATTAATTTTTTTAAATCTGAATATGCAATTGTTTTATTTTGCGTTTGCCCATAAGCTTGCATATTTGAATTTGTTGCACTTCCCATTTGATCTTCTGGGAAAATCGCTTTAAATGCAAAAATAGTAACAATTGAGAAAATTACAAAAATCATTAATGGATTGTTATTGAAAAAATTGTTATTTCCATTATTGTTATTGTTATTTCCGTTACTGTTGTTATTGCTATTATTTTTGTTATAGTTGTTATTATTTTGTTTTTTAGCCATAACTAAGACTCCTTATTTTTTTTAAATATTACAGTTACCCATTCATTTTTATGAATAAGTTTTATTTCTTCTAAATCTTTAAATTTACTTAATACTCTATTTATATGTTTATCTAAAATTCCTGAGATAATTAATAATCCATTATCATTCATACATTTTTTTAAATCACTAGCAATCATAACTAAAACATCTGCAACAATATTTGCAATTACAACATCATATTTTTTTGTAGTTTTATTTGTTGAACCAATCCATGAATCATTAAAAGTTACTCCATTTAATTGAAAATTTGATTTAGTATCAACAACACAAACTTCATCTGTGTCACAAATATCAACTACACATCCTTTTTTAGAAGCTGCAATTGCTAAAATTCCACTTCCTGTTCCCACATCTAAAACTGTTTGTTTTTCTTTAACATATTCATCAATTGCTTCAATACACGATGACGTAGTTTCATGATGACCTGAACCAAAAGATAATGCTGGATTAATTATAATATCAATTTTGCCTTCTTTTTTTTCTTCCCAAGATGGTCTTATAAAAAAATTTCCGATTTCTACAGATTTAACAGATTCTTGATACTGTTTTATCCAATCAATATTTTCTTTTTTTTCATAAGTAATTTTGCAGTTTATTGAAAGTGCTTTAGCAAATTCTTCTATTCCAAATTTTAAATCATCAAGTTCATCTTCACTTCGAATAATTACAGCACCATTATCTTCTTCAAGGGCATCTGTAGTTAAAGAATCGATTAAATCTAAAAAAAGTTCATAGTCATTTTCTGGTTTGAGAGTTAATTCAAAATAGTATTTAGACAAATATTTCCCTTATTAAAAAATTGTACATAATTTCTTTATTTATATAAAGTGCAATATTTTATCCAAATAACTTTTGAATCATATTAAAAAAGCTTAAAAAAAGTTGTCTATTATATCCCGCATAACATCTATATCAGAAATTTTGTTTACAATATCTCTAAATTCATTAGCTCCCGTATAACCTTTTGAGTAAGAGTGTAATAATTTTCTAAACATAATAGCTCCATGGGGACCATGGAATTTTAGCATCGCATCGAAATGTTCTAAGATTATCTCTTTTTTCATTTCATTTGAAATATTATCAACACCATGTTTTAATTGATAAAATACCCACGGTTTTCCAATAGCTCCACGACCTATCATTACACCATCTGCATTTGTATATTTTAAAACTTCAATAGCTTTATCATAATCTTTGATATCACCATTTGCAATAACAGGAATTGAAATAGCCTCTTTCATAGCTTTTATTGCATCATAATCAACAGGAGCTTTATATTTTCCCGCTCTCGTTCGTCCATGAACTGATACAAAATCAACGCCACATGCTTCAACAGCTTTTCCAATTTCAACTGGAATTTTATCATTAACTCCAAGTCTAACTTTTGCTGATGTATATTGTTTTTTAGAGTATTTTTTTACAGTTGATAGTATTTCTTCTAATTTTTTTAAATCACCTAAAAGATTTGAACCAGAACCATGATTAAATACTTTAGGAGCAGGACATCCACAGTTTAAATCAATTCCATCAATACCATCTACTTCATTTAAAAGTAAAACAGCATCACGAACTAACTCAACACTATTTCCAGCTATTTGTACAAAATAAGGATCTTCAGTTGGAGATTTTTCTATCATTTTAAGTGTTCTAGCAGATTTGTAAACTAAAGCATTTGAAGAAATCATTTCAGATATAGTTAAATCTGCGCCAAATTTTTTAACAACTGATCTAAAAGGTAAATCAGTATATCCAGCAAGGGGAGCCAACACCATAAGGGGTCGGCTGAAATCAAGTTTTTTATTCATTATTTATAAGATATCGCTTCTAAGTTGTAATATTTTCCAGCTTCTTTTAAATCTAAAAGAGCTTTAAATGCTGTATATTCATTATCAGGTGTTGCAGAAATTATTTCTCTTACTTTATCAATCATTTCATATTCACATAAAACATGTAAATAAGCAGGTGTTGCTTCTTCTAGTTCTGCTGATAATTTTTCAAATAATGAAATTATTTGATCTGGTTGTAAAATGGTTTCATAATTTTTTGCAAGTGCTAGATAATCATCTTTTTTATAATCTAAATCTTTTACGATTTTAATTATTTCATCCGGTGTAAATCCAAACTCATTATTAGCAGCATCTTTTTCAAAAAGTTTTCTTGCTAATTCTTTATCTAATTTAATATTTTTGTAAACTTTTTTAACTGTAGTCATACTTTTATCTTTTAAAACATTTTCAAAAGATTGTCTTACTACATTTGAAGAGAAGTTTTCAGGTTTTTTTAGAACATCAACAGCAAAATCAATTTGCTCATTTACTTTATTTAACATATTTAAATTAGCTAAAGATGATGTTTCATTTATTTTAAATGATTTATCATTTACAAATTTTCCATTTCTAATATCTTGGATACTACCAACAATTTTATTTAATTCTTCATCTGATGAAGTAAATCTATCATCTGTCACATTAAGTTTTAATTGAGAAAGAATAGAATATAAATTTTTAAAATCTTTTGTTTTAAATTTAGTTGTACCTGTTTTTTCTAATAAATTAGATTTAATAAAATTAACCATTGTTTCATGATCTTTATTAATTCCTCTTGTATTAAAGAAACTACATGTTCCATAAAATAGTAGATGGATATAAGTAGCAAGAGATAGTAGTGCTAAAGGTAAAACTACCCAAGCAGCAACTGGTAAACTAAGAGAATAAGTAAGTATGGTAATATTATAATCACCTAATTCTAGACTATGTACATAGCCAAACACTACAATAATTAAAATTATTGAGAAAATAACATATTTCTTAAAACCCATTTTCTTTCCTTTTTTTTAACTAACTTTTATTTATATTTTCATTATACAAAAAATATAATAAATTACTTATGATATGGATGATTATTTTGAATGCAAAGTGCTCTAAATATTTGTTCACATAAAACCACATTAGCAACTTTATGAGCCATTGTTAAATCACTAAGTGATATAACGCTATCACATTTATTTAAAAATTCTCTTTGAAACCCAAAAGCACCACCTATGAAGAAATTAACTTCATTTTTATCGTCAATTAATGATGAAAAAGCATGAGTATCAAGTTTTTTTCCTAATACATCAAGTGCAATATTATAACCTTTTAATAAAGGCTCATAAGTATCACTATATGCTTGTTGTGCTTCTTTTTCACCTATTGTTTGTGCTTTTCCTATATTTTTGTTAAATATATAAAAAACTTCAACTTTTGAGTATTTTGAAGACATTTTAATAAACTCTTTTATTAAAACATCAAATTCATCTTTTGATGGTTTTATTATTGAATATATGTTTATTTTACTCATTAAAAAAACCACTTCCTACTACATTAAATCTAATATTTTCAATATTATCTTTTATTTGAACTCCACCAATTGCACAAACTGGATGTTTTGATATCTTTGCCAAGTATGAAATTTTAGAACCTAAAATTGTAGATATATCTTTAGTACTTGTATTTTTATAAGCACCAAGTCCAATCATATCTAAGGGTAATTCATTTGCTTCTAAAATCTCTAATTCATTATGTGTTGACAATCCTAAAAGTTTATCTTTTACTTTTAATCTAATCAATTTTATTGCTATTTTTTTATCTTTATGAATTTTTAAAAAATCTTCTTGACCTAAATGTAAACCATCAGCATAATCAATTAACTCTATTTTATCATTTATTATTATTGGAATATTTAGTTCTGATTTTAAATATAATAGATTTGTTTTTTGCTCTTCTAAAGAAGAAATTTTATCTCTGTATTGAATAATTTTCACATCATTTTTTTTACATAAATTAACAAAATTTTCTAAAGATATATTTTTTTTAAGAAGTGTTTCATAATCACATAAAACATATAGGTAGTTAAAAGCTTCGAGTTTAAAACCCAAAGCTTTTTCAAAATTACTTAACATCAATATTAAGAAATTTTTTCTTTTTGAAACATACTTAATAAATCAGTTAATGTTTGTTTCATTTCAGATCTATTAACAACCATATCAATAGAACCTTTTTCAAGTAAAAATTCAGCTCTTTGGAATCCTGCTGGTAAATCAGCTCCAATTGTTTGCTTAATAACTCTTTGACCTGCAAATCCGATTAATGCACCTGGCTCTGCCATTATGATATCACCTAAAAATGCAAATGAAGCAGAAACTCCACCCATTGTAGGGTCTGTTAATATAGAAATATAAGGTAGTTTTGCATGATCAAGTCTTTTTAAAGCAGCTGATGTTTTAGCCATTTGCATTAAAGCAAATGTAGACTCTTGCATTCTTGCACCTCCTGAAGCTGAAACGATTATAAGACCTTGGTGCTTTTCTATAGCTCTATTTACTGCTCTTACAATTTTTTCACCTTCAACAGAACCTAAACTTCCTCCCATAAATGAGAAATCAAAAACTACCATTTGAACTGGAATTTGATTTATCGTAGCTTCACCACTTACAACTGAAGATGTTCTTCCTGTAGTTTTAAGTGCTTCTTCTACTCTTTTTTTATATGAAGTTTTATCAACAAATTTTAAAGGGTCATTTGGTTTTAACTCAACATCAAATTCAACAAAGCTATCTTTATCAGTTAAAATTTCAATTCTTCTTTTTGCCCCAATTCTCATATGAAAATTACATTTTGGACAAATATTGTCTTGATTTTCTACCTCTTTAAAAAACATTAATGCATTACACTCAGGACATTTTACCCAGTGACTTGGTGCATCTTTTTTTGTTGGTTGTTCTTTCGATTTACTATCAAAAGATATTTTGCTAAATAGGTTTCTTAAATCCATTTTAATCCTTTAATCTATATTTAAATATTATCAAATTTTTCTAATTCGTCAAGTTTTTCCCATGGATAATCACTTTGTCCAACTTGACCACGAGCTGCAACATCTGCATAAAGAAATGTTTTTTCACTTGGACTATCTAATTTAAACTTCTCAGTAATCCATCTTGGAGTTAATGGGAAAGTGTTCATTACAAAATCAGATAATTTATCATCATCAAATTTTGTGTAAGTTCCCATAGTATCAACAGATACAGATGTAGGTCGTGAAACTCCAATTGCATAAGAAATTTGAACTGTTGCTTTTTTAGCAAGTCCAGCTCCTACAATGTGTTTTGCAATCCATCTAGCTGCATATAAACCACTTCTATCTACTTTTGTATAATCTTTTGAACTTTGAGCACCACCACCAATTGGTGAATAACCTCCAAATGAATCAACAATTAATTTTCTTCCAGTTAATCCACTATCATGTAATGATGAGTGAGATACATATCTTCCTGTTGGGTTAATATGGATAATTGTACTTTTTTTATCATACATAGACGTAGGAAGTCCAGCATCATCAATTAAACCTTGAATCAACTCTCTAACTTCAGTAATTCCCATACCTTCAACAGAAGGTGCACTAACTACTATTGTATGAATTTTTTGAGGTTTACAATTCTCAAAATTCTCTTTTGTTCCATAATCAACAGTAACTTGAGTTTTGATATCAACCCCTAGTTTTTGATTATGATTCAATGCGTAATTATACACTTTATCACATAACATTCTAGCATAAGTAATCGCTGCTGGCATTAAATCTGATGTTTCACTAGAAGCGAAACCGAACATAATACCTTGATCACCAGCACCTATATCTCCAGTTGATTGATCAACTCCCTGAGAAATATCAGGAGATTGTTGATTTAATAATACTTGAACTTTAATATCATCTGGGTGTAGGCATTGTTCTTTTGTAAAAGCTGATTTTCCATCGTAACCTATTTTTGCTAAGGCATCTTTTACTATTTTTTCATAATCTTCATTTGATAATTGGCAAGTTGATTTAACTTCTCCACCAATTACAACATGTTTCCCTGCTACAAAAACTTCAGATGCAACTCTGCTGTTTTTATCTGCAATAATTAGTCTGTCAACGATTGAATCCGCAATAATATCAGCACACTTATCAGGGTGCCCTGGGCTTACTACTTCACTTGTAAATAAATATTGTGTTTGTTTTTCCATTTTGTTTTCCATCCTTTGTTTTCCACAAGAATAATCTTGAGTTGTTTTCCATCTTTTGTTTTCCATTTTTTTGTTTTCTAAGTTTGTTTAAGAAAGTTAAAATAAAAATTTAAAGAATTCATTTTGCCATTAAAGACAAAAAGTTTGTTATGTTAACTAAATATTGCTGTTATTTACTTTTTTTATCTTGTAATTTTAATAAATAATTAATTTTTTATAATTGGCAATTTTATTCTATATTTAATTTCAATTCTTTGTTAATATCAATTTTTAAAAATATTATACACTATAGGATTTTATATTGAATAACGAAAAACTTGGACAAATTTACGCAATATTAGCTTTTTTTATTTGGGGAGCAATTGCTCCTATTTATTTTAAACAAGTGGCTAGTGTTGAGCCAATAGAGGTATTAATCCATAGAATCTTTTGGTCATTTTTATTATTAATTCCACTATTATTTATAACAAAACAAATTGAGGTTTTAAAAGTAATAATTAAAGATTCAAAAAAAATTAAATATTTAGCAATTTCTACTTTTTTTATATCTATTAATTGGCTTGTTTTTATTTGGGCAGTTGCAAATAATAAAATTATTGAGACTTCACTTGGATATTATATTAATCCATTAGTGAGTGTACTTTTAGGATATTTATTCTTTTCTGAAAGAATGACAAAATATCAGTATATTGCAATTTTCATAGCTTTTATTGCAGTTCTTTATCAAATATTTACATTGGGAACTATTCCTTTAGTTTCTCTAACACTTGCTTTAAGTTTTGCTTTTTATGGAATGATTAGGAAAAAAATAAATGTGGGTTCAATTGTTGGCTTATTTATAGAAACTTTGATTTTAATGCCTTTTGCATTAATTGGGATTTATTATTTGATTTCAACAAATAAAATATCATTTTTACATTCAAGTACAAATATTGATTTAATGTTAAGTTTAGGAGGATTAATAACAATTATTCCTTTACTTTTATTTAATGGAGCTGCAACGAGAATGAGATTATCAACTTTAGGATTTTTTCAATATATAGGACCTTCTTGCTCATTTTTTGTAGCAATATTTATTTATAACGAAGAATTAAATTTCGATAAATTAATTACATTTTCACTTATTTGGATTGCATTATTAATTTTTTCATTAGATTCAATTAATACTAAACAACAAAATAAGAAAAAAAATATTTAAAGAAGTACTAGAAGATTTTAATCTTTTATTAATTTTTTTCTTTTAGTTGTTTTTTGAATCTTTTTAAAATTCCAATCTCTTCTCTTAGTTTATTTTCTTCTTCAATATTATCAGTAGATTTTATTTTTTCTTTTATTTTAGAAATTTTACCCTCTATTTTTTCATTAAGTTTATTAACTTTTTTCTTTTCAATATCATCTTCATCAATTAATTCTAAATATTTTCTGATTTTTTCATAAATTTTTTCCAGCTTCATAATCTTCTCCTAATTTTTTAATAGTAAGATCTTCTATCCATAATACTTTAGCCACGTTTATTAACTTATTGATTACATTGTAAGCGTGAGAACTATCGTTTAATAAAGTGGTGGCCATTTTTTTATCTATTCTTTTTTCTCTAATTAAAATATCAATTCTTCCTGTTGCTATTACATCCAAACTTTTTAAGTACTCTTTTAATAACTCAGCCTTAGCTAAAACATCAATTTCATCTTTACTATTTTTTATCTCATTTATAGTATTAATTGTTTTTGCAATAGCTTCTCTAATAAAATTATATTCATCTTTTATATAATCATTATTGCTTAAAAGATATCTTGAAATATTTTGTTGTAACTCTTTTGTATTTTTTACAGCTTCCGCTATATCCCGGCAAGCACTTCTTAGCTCATATAAATAGTTTTTTTTATCAGCTTCTAATTCATTTATAAAAATCGTAGAATAATCAATTATATCACTATAAAGTGATTTAATTCTTGTTTGATAAAAATCATCTATATTTAATTCAATTATATCTGTTGATTCTTTTACAACCGAAGCAATATCACTTTTACCTAAATATCTATGTCTATGAAGCATAATTGCATGACTTAAAACTTCGCTAGCATTATCATATAAGTGAATTATCTCTTTTCTTGTAGCCTCAAGTGCAGCTGAAGGAACTGCTGCAACTTGTATATCAAGATACTTTGGTTTTTGAATATAAGTTTCAATATCTTCAACAAATAATTTTTTTAAGAAAATTACTAGTCTTGGTATAAAAAATGAAAATACTATTAAACCAGCTAAATTAAAAAATGTATGAAAAACTGCTAATTTCATAGCCCAGTCATCAGGTGCTATTCCAAATGCATCTGCTAAATAATCAACCAAATCAACAATAAAATATAAAAAACTCAAGGTAATAACAGCAGTTACTCCTTTGAATATAAACAACCCTACTGCCATTCTTTTACTATTTGCATTGGAAACCATTGCACCCATCGCAGCTGTTGTTGCTGTTCCAATATTTGCTCCAACGGCTATTGCCATTGCATTTAGATATATAATTTGTCCAGTGGCAAGTGCTGTTATGGTAAGAGCCAAAGTAGCACTACTTGATTGAATAATAACAGTAGCAATTGCTCCAATAAAAGCATAAAGAATAATTCCCAAATACCCATCAACTGAAAATTGTGCTAAATCAATTCCACTTTTTAGCTCTTCAAATCCATCTTTCATATAACCAATTCCTAGAAAAACAAATCCTAAACCTAAAAGAATATTTCCAATTCCTTGAAGATTTTTTTGCTTATAAAATCTAAAAATTACACCAAAAATAATCATTGGCAAAGAAAAAGCTGCAATATTAATTTTCACACCTAAAGTTGAAACTATCCAAGTAGTTGCTGTTGTTCCAACAGCTGATCCAAAAACAACTCCTAAAGCACCTGCTAGTGAGATAATTTTTGCTGATAAAAAAGAGATTACAATAATAGCTATTAAAGAGGAACTTTGAAGAATTGCAGTGGCGGTTATTCCTAAACCTACTGATTTAAAAACAGTATTTGTACTTTTAGAAATAAGCTTTTCTAAGATTCCTCCAGAAAAAAGCTTAAATCCATCTTCCATAAAATGCATACCAATTATGAAAATACCAACACCTGCAACTATATATTTTGAATCTTCATTTATATATAATAAATATCCTAATGATATTAATAATATATATGAAAGATATTTTTTCATTACTCAACTGTTACAGATTTTGCAAGGTTTCTTGGCATATCAACATCGTTTCCAAGTCTTACTGAAATCTCCATTGAAAAAAGTTGTAATACGATTAGCATTTCAAAAAATTCTAACATATAGTGATCACATTTATTTATTTTTATAAAATCATCTGCCAATTCAAAATCAAGTGGAGATATTGCACAAATAGTACTATCTCTTGCACTTAACTCTTCTACATTTGATTTAATTTTATCATAAAGTAAATTTTGTGGCATTAATGCAATTGTAAATAATTCTGGATCTGCTAAAGCGATTGGTCCATGTTTCATTTCACCTGCAGGATAACCTTCAGCGTGTAAGTATGAAATTTCTTTTAATTTTAATGCACCTTCAAGGGCAAGTGGAAAGAATACATCTCTTCCTATAAAGAAAAATCCATGTCCATGTAAATATCTTTTTGATAATCTTTTAGTTTTTTCATGAATTTTATCACTAATAAAAAGTGATTTTGGAACTTCTCTTAAAGTATGTAACTCTTTTTGTAAAACATCAGATGAAATTACATTTTTTACTTTTCCAAAATATAAAGATAACATCCATAAAACAACTGTTTGTGTTGAGAATGCTTTAGTAGATGCAACTCCTTTTTCAATTCCAGCTCTTGTTAAAATAGTAGAATCTGCTGTTCTTGTCATTGAAGAGTTATCAACATTACAAACAACAAGTGTTTTAAGTCCTGCTGCTTTTGCCATTTTTAAAGCTTCTAAAGTATCTGCTGTTTCTCCACTTTGAGAAATTACGATAAACAAAGTATCTTTTGATAAAATTGGCTCTTTATATCTAAACTCACTTGCAACTTCAATACTACATTTAACTTTTGAAAGTCTTTCAAATAAATATGATGCTGTTAATCCTGCATGATATGAAGTTCCACAAGCACATATTTTAATTTCTGTAATTCCATCCATAATTGAAGAATCAATTTCATCAAATAAGATTTCATTATCTTTTATTCTTCCTAGCATACAATCACTAACAACTACACTTTGCTCATAAATCTCTTTTTCCATAAAGAATCTATATCCATCTTTTTGAGCAAATTGTTTTGAAATAGGAAGTGTTGACCATGAATAATTATCGTTAAAAAACTCTATATTTTCTGCACTAGCAATTCCACCAACTCCATCTTCTAAGTAAACAACACTTGAAGCTAAACCGATTAAAGGAGCATCTGATGAAGCAAATAAAACTTCTTTTTCTTCATTTCCCTTTGCTACGATTAATGGACTTCCATGTTTAAAGAAAAATACTTTTGTAGGATCTGCTTTTGTAATAAGAAGAATTGAAAAGGCACCTTCTAATCTTGAAATTGTACTTTTGAAAGCTTGAGTAGTGTCATTTGAAATATTGTAAAAGTTTTCAAATAGGTGAACAATAACTTCAGTATCTGTTTGAGATACAAATTTATGCCCTTTTGAAGTTAATTCTTCTTTTAGTTCTTTATAGTTTTCAATAATACCATTATGAACTACATATGAGTATTCTCCTAAATGTGGATGTGCATTTAATTCTGTTGGTTTACCATGAGTTGCCCATCTTGTATGACCTATTCCTAATTCATAATTATCAGATGCTAATTCATTTACTTTTTCTTCAAGATTAACTAATTTTCCTAAAGCTTTAAATACATCAATTTTATCATTTTTTAATACTGCAATTCCTGCACTATCATAACCTCTGTATTCTAACTCTTTTAATCCATCTAATAATATTTTAGTAGTGTCATTTTTCCCAATATAACCAACAATTCCGCACATTTTCAATACCTTCTTTTCAATTTTTAAGTATAAATATTATATTTAACAATTACTAAATAACTGCTTTTAACATTTTTTGTTATTTTATTTATTCAAATTTTTTATGAATTTTTTATGAATTTTACCATTTGATGCTACAAGATACTTATCTTCAAATAGTGTATATTCATCACCTTTTATATTTGAAATAACTCCACCTGCTTCTGTTAATATTAAAATTCCAGCACTAACATCCCAAGCTTTTAGATTCATTTCATAATAACCTTCAAAAGTTCCACGTGCCACATAACATAAGTCAAGTGAAGCTGCACCTAATCTTCTTAAATCTTGACAAAGTGGTAAAATTACTTTGATTTTTTTTAGAACATCTTTTAAATCATCTTCATTTGTATTGCTAGTATAAGGAAAACCAGTAGCTAGTAATGATTTTTGAAAATCATCTTCATGGCTTACTTTAAGTTTTTTGCCATTTAAGTAAGCACCCTTACCTATTTTAGCTGTGTATAACTCATCTAAAATTGGATTATAAACAATTGCTATATATGGTTTTTTATTTTTATAAACACCAACAGAAATAGCAGTATGAGGAACACCATTTACAAAGTTTGTAGTTCCATCTATTGGGTCTATTATTATTGAGTTATTAAACTCAATATTTGTATTGTCTGATTCTTCAGCTATTAGATTAAAATCTTTGAATTTTTTTGAAAATTTCTTTTTTAAGAAATCCTCAACTGCTACATCATACTGTGTTACTAAATCTTTTTTTGCTTTAAAAGTTATATCTTTTTTTGTGTAATATCCCTCTTTTAAGATTTTTCCTGCTTCTTTTATTATTTTTATTAATTCTTTTTTCATATATTCACTTTTTTTAAATTTTTAGTATTCTATCTAAGATTTTTAAAACTTTTAATAATTACTTAATAAAAAATAAACAATAAACAGCTAAAATGAAATTATTTCTTTGGAGATTAGCCTTGCAAAACACTATTAATATTAAAGATCTTTTAGATTTTAAAACAAGATTATGGATTTATTTATTGTCATTTTGTTCTATTATTTTTTTACAAACATTTTGTACTAATGTTTGTCCTTATATTGATGGTTTACAACATGATAAATTATTTAGAAATTTATTTATAGTTTTTCTTTTACAATTAGTTTATAGAGAATTTTTATATAGCTATTTTAAAAATGCAAGAAGAAAATTATCAATTCCTAGACAAGCTTATTTTTTAAGTATTGCTTCTTGGGTAATGGCTGGAGTTTCTGCTTTTATTCTTCATAGTATTCTGTATCCTGACTTTCCAATGTCAAGTCATTTTAGAATATTTTCAAGTTATTTAACACTTGGTGCTGGGATATTAGCTCAACTTGAATATATAATTTTTGAAAAAAGATATAAAGAACTTTCAAAAGATAAAATTTTCACAATCTTTAATGAAAAAATCTCTCAAAGAATTTTAGAAACTTTTTTAATCTTTACAATAACACCAATTGTGACAATATTACTAATTATTGGAAGATATAATCAAGATAAAGTTATTGATTTTGAAGTTACATTAGAAGTATTTTATATAGGTTTATTAATGATTATTTCAGCAATTATTTTAGCTATAGTTTTTGGCAAAATATTAAAAGAAGATACAAAAATACTTATAAATAATATCCAAAATATAGAAAATGGTAAATATGAAAATACATCTATAATCAATAGACCAGACGAACTTGGCGAAATATCATATGCCATGAAAAATATGTCTGGTTCTATAAAAGATGGAATAAATAAAATTGAATCTTTAAGTGATGAAATTATAAATACTCAAAAAGAAATTATCTATACCATGGGTGAAATTGCAGAAACAAGAAGCAAAGAAACAGGAAATCATGTAAAAAGAGTTGCTGAATACTCAAAACTTCTTGCTTTAAAATTAGGATTAGATGAACAAACAGCTGATATGTTAAAACTAGCAAGTCCAATGCATGATATTGGGAAAGTTGGCATTCCTGATAATATTTTAAATAAACCAGGTAAACATACATTTGAAGAGTTTGAAATAATGAAAACTCATGCACAACTAGGTTATGAAATGTTAAAACATTCTTCAAAACCTATTTTACAAACAGCAGCAATTGTTTCAAGAGAACATCATGAAAAATATAATGGAAAAGGCTATCCAAAAGGTTTAAGTGGAGAAAATATTCATATTTTTGCTCGAATTACAGCAGTTGCAGATGTTTTTGATGCTCTAGGAAGTCATAGGGTTTATAAAAAAGCTTGGGAAGATGAAAAGATATTTGAACTATTTAATAGTGAAAAAGGCGAGCATTTTGACCCTAAAATTATTGATGTATTTTTTGAAAATATAGAAGAGATAAAAAAGATACGAGAGAAATTTAAAGACATTTAAAATCAATATGAATAAAAGTTCATATGTAATTCATTAAACATTCATATTCAAAGATTAAACTTTCAATAAATAAAGGATAATCTTTGATCTCATTTGCCCTAAAAGCACTATTTGCCAATAAATTAAAAACAATCCTTATTTATCTAAGCCTCATTTTTTCAATAATATCTATATTTTTAATTAGCTCTATTTCAAATGGAATTATTAGCATGTACTCTTCAATGCTAAAAAGTGATGGAGATATTATTATCACACAAGCCAATATCTCAGATACTTTTTTTTCAAATGTAAATATAGATTTAATCCAAAAAATAAATAAAATTTCAAATGTTATTGAATCATCTGCATTAATTGTGGGAGCAAGTCCTGTTGAAAAACTTCCAATTGTTGCTATTTATGGAGCGACTCAAAATAGATTTAAAAACTATAAATTAGAAATAGGAAATTACCCAAAACAAGATGAAGTAATTGTTGGAAAATCTATATATGAGCAACTGACTAATAAAAATGAAATTCAAATAGCAAATAAAAGTTTTAAAATTTCTGGAGTTTTCAAAAGTGAAATTGGTTTTGAAAATGGTGGTGTTGTTTTACCTATGTCAAATGCAGGAGAGATATTTAATAAATCAGCTTCAATGATTATGGTAAATACAAATTTAAATTCAAATCTTGAAAGTATTATAAAAGAAATTAAAAAAATAGATACTCAAATAGATGCAAAATCCACACAAAATTTCGTAGATAACTATAATCAATTTAAAATTATTAAAACCTCATCAAATGTCATTTCATTAATTGCATTTTGTATGGGATTATTAGGTATTACAAGTCTTATGAGTATTACAATAAACCAAAGAAAAAGTGAATTTGGAATTAAAAGAGCTTTGGGAATTAGCACTTCTAAAATCGTTTATTCAATTATAATTGAAAGTTTTATTTTGGGAGTTTTTAGTTTTATTAGTGCTTTAATTATCTCTAATATAGTTTTATATTTTATAAAAAATGCTTCATCTTTACAAGGTTATGTTAATGGTGAGATTTCAAATGAACTTGCACTTTATATTTTTATAGCATCAATTTTCATGGTAATAATTGGCTCAATAATTCCAGCATTAAATGCTGCTAAAACAGATCCAGTTGAGTTAATTCAAGGAAATAAAATATGATAAAAGTAATAAATTTAAGTCACTATTATAATAAAGATTTAGCCCTTGAAAATATTAACTTAGAGATAAAAAAAGGTGAGTTTGTTTCAATCATTGGTGAAAGTGGAAGTGGGAAATCTACGCTTTTATCCGTTTTATCAACTTTACTTAAACCTTCAAGTGGTGAGATTATTTATGAAAATATAAACTATAAAAATATAAAAAATATAGATAGGTTTAGACGTGAAAATATTGGATTTATTTTTCAATTTCATTATCTAATAAATTATCTAAGTGTAAAAGAGAATATAAATCTTGCAAATGAAAAAGCTACTAAAGAGGAAATTTTTGAATTATTAAAACTTTTAAATATTGAAAACTTAATAGACAAATATCCAAATGAAATCTCAGGAGGACAAAGACAAAGAGTTGCAATTGCAAGGGCTATGATAAACAATCCAAAAGTAATTTTTGCAGATGAACCAACTGGAAACTTAGATTCTAAAAACTCTTTAAATGTATTTGAACTTTTTTCTACTTTAACAAAAAAAGGAACTACTGTAATAGTGGCAACCCACGATAAAAACTTAGCTTTAAAAGCTGATATAACTTATGAGGTAAAAGATGGAAAACTCATATAATTTTAATAATTTCATAAATAGAAACTTTAAAATATCTATTGTATTTTTTGCATTAGGACTATTTTTTGGAATACTTTATTCTATAAATCTTTTAGGATATAGCTTAAATTCTGAAACTTTAAATCCTGAAAATATAAGAGCAATTCATATCTCTTTAATGCTTTATGGTTTTATTCCTTTGATGCTTTCATATTTACCATTTTTATTAATAAACAAAGAAGTTGGAAGTAATAATGAAGGACTTAGATACTTAAACTTATATACTATTATTTGGTATATTTTTCTAGTATTTATGCTTATTTCTTTACTTCTTGGGAAAAGTAGAGGTTTAGCTTTTTATGATTTTGCCTATGAATTAAACTTTTTATTAGCCTTTGCTGGTATTTTTTATATCATTGCTTTATATAAGTTTATTAGACTTTATAAAATCCTTCCTTTGTGGATAAAAGTTTGTCTACGAGTTGTGGTTATTGCTCCAATTGCCTTACTGATTTTAATGAATCCAATTATTGGACAAGTTGAAAGTACGGTATCAGGTCCCCATGGAGATAATACTCTAGGAATGAGTTTAGCTTTAATTCCAATTTATTATCTAATTATTAAACTACTAAATATTGGTGAATTTAAAGCCTCTTGGAATATCTTTTGGATAATTCCTACAATCTTTTATTTTGGCTCTGTATTACATAGAATTATTATTGGACCATTATCTTACAATCAAGAGTGGTTCTTAGAATATCTATCACTTTTATATGTTCCATTACTTTACAAATGGTTTAAAGATAGTAATATCTCATCACATGCAAAAAAAGCTTTATTAATTTCTATTCTTGCTTTTTTATTTGTAGATATTGAAGGAAACATTATCTTTATTCCTCAGATTAGATGGATATTTCATAGAAATGATTTAATAGTTGCCCACGCTCATATGGCTATGGGAATAGCTGTATTTTTTATGCTTATTGCTATGTTTATAACTCACATTAAAGAGCTTCAAAAAGATATATATTTAAATGCCTATTTATTTGCACTTTTAGGAATATTCACAGTTTTAAGTATTTCAGGATTTTCACAAGCAGGAATTTTAAATATTCCAATAGATACTTTATGGACATTTAGAACTTTGTTTGGATGTTTTGCTCTTGTTTTTATATTTGCTTTTATAAAAATAAAAAAATCTTACTCAAAAATAGAGCTTTATAATATTGCAGGAATTTTAAGTGATGGATTTGGTGGAATATTTTTAATACTACTTGCTAGTTTTGTTTATCCTATTATTGGTTTTACATTCAGTGGTGTTTATGAATATGTTGTTTTTACTTTTGTATGCATGACGGGGATTATTCACTTTATGGCTTTAAAGAATCCATCTAGTCAAATCATTTTAACAAATTTAACAGTTATAATACGAGTCTTTGCAAGTTCTATGTTTTTTGCACTATATTCATCGGGAAAACTTGGCTTTGAAGCATTGGCTATTTGTCTATTTGATTTAGCTTTTGTATTTACTTATCTTATATTTTTTTATCAAAAATCATCTAGAAAGGAGATTTAATGCAAAGATTAATTTTAATACTTTTTATAGCTTGTGAATTATGTTTTTATTTACTAATTGCACAAACAGGAATTGTTGAATATTTTTCTTCAAATATATTTTTAATTGCACCACTTCCTATTGGAGGAATTATTGGTACATTATTGGTTTCATATATAAAAATTAATAATACTAATAAAATTTCTATATTTTTATGCATTCAACTTCTTATGAGTTTTATATATCCAAACTATAACTTTTTAACTCTATTTATTTTAGGAATTGCAGTTGGAAGTTTAGCTCCATTAGTTATTAATGAGATAAAAAAAACAAGCTTAGTAGAGCTTGGATTTGCACTTTGTATTTCTTACGTAACTGGAACATTTTTATTTAACTATGAAGTATCTCAAAGAGGAATTATTGCTATTATTTTAACTCTTATAGTATTAATCGCATCAAGATTTTTACCACAAAATTCTGAGAATAAAAGCACTCTGGATTCAAAACACTCATTATTTTTAATGGTCTTATGGGTATTTTTAGATTCAGCACTTTTTGAATCACTATCAAGGGATATTTCACTTTCAATTTGGAGAGATGGATTTACACTTGAAATCGCTTTATTTCACATAATTGGTGTTGTTTGTGCATTATATTTTAAAATAGAAAGAAATCAAAAAGAGTTATTTATAATCACACTTTTTGCACTTTCATATCTATTTTATTTTTTAAGAGAAGGATTTATTTTATCACTTATCTATCCTTTTATAATATCATATTACAATGTAGTAATATTGCAAACAATTAGCAAAAAAGATTTTAAAACTATTACTTTTTATATGGTTTTTATAGGATGGATAGCATCAGGAGCAGGACTTTTTGTAGCTTTAGAAAATTTAATTTTATTTGTGCCTATTGTTTTATTAATTGCATTAATTAAAATAATGACTAGGGAATATATACCAAAAAACAAGGAAATAAAATATGTTTAAAATTGTATTAATATTGTGTTTAGCATTAGCAGCAATTGCTTCTAATCTTAATGTTCAAAAAGGTGAGATAATTGCTCATACAGAAGTTTTTGGAGATAATCAGATTAATCCAAGTACAAAAGAAATAAACTCTTTTTTATCTATACAAAATGATATTCAATCAATAAGAGGCAAAATCTATTTTGATACAATTTCACTAATCAGCCAAAAAAGAGATAGAGATTCAAATATGTATGAATTATTAAATTCTGAAAAATTCAAAACTATCTCTTTTGATATATCAAGTATTGTAAAAAATGATAATGGCTATGATATAAATGGAGAGTTATCACTCAATGGTATTACCAAAAATATTACAACAAAGAGTGAAATAACACAAAATAAAGATCTTATTTTACTAAAAGGTTCATTCTCTTTTAATCTTACAGATTTTAATTTAGAGCCACCAACAATGTTATTTTTAACAGTTAGAAATCAAATTGATATTTCTTATAATATTGAATTAAAAAACTAAATTCGATGATAAAAAAACTTATATTATCAATTTTATTTCCAGCAATAGTAATTGCTAGTAACTTAAAAATAAACGATAAGATAAGCAATTTTTCACTAACAGATCAATTTGATAAAATTCATACAATTAATAGTGGTGTTTCCACTATTATTGTAACTTTTCAAAGGGATACTTTAGAGTTAATAAATGATTTTTTATCAGCAAAGAATGAAAATTTCTTAGAAGATAAACATGCGGTATTTATAAATAATATTACATCAAGTCCTACTATTATTAGAAAGATGTTTACAATTCCACATTTAAGAGATTATAAATATACTATTCTTTTAGTTTATGATCAAAACAGTATAAAGTTTTTAAAAGAAGAAAATAAAGTTACTATTTATTCAATTTTTAATGGTCAAGTGAGTAACATTCAATACCTTTCATCAAAAGATGAATTAGAAAAATTTTTTAACTAATTATTCCTTTTATGCTTAAAAGAATAATTCAAGCTTTTAAAAAATCTTACTTAAATTAATAGCAAAAGGTGTAAAATAATTTTATGAAAATATTAATAATTGAAGATGATGAAAAAATTATAAGTTTTTTAAAAAAAGGCTTAGAAGAAGAGTGTTATATTGTTGATTTTGCTACAGATGGAGAAGAAGGATTATATCTTGCAAGTATAAATGAGTACAATTTAATTTTATTAGATATTCAACTTCCAAAAAAAGATGGTCTAGAAGTTTGCAAAAGCTTAAAAGAATCAAATAATCAAATTCCAATAATAATGTTAACTGCTAAAGACTCCATTGAAGATAAAATAAAAGGTTTAGATATGGGAGCAAATGACTATCTAGCAAAGCCCTTTTCTTTTGCTGAATTATTAGCACGTATTAGAGTGCAATTAAGATCTAAAAACTCTATTTTATTAAAACTATCTATAGATGACTTAGAACTTGATTTATTAAATAAAACAGCCTCAAGAGCTAATGAAAATATTGTTCTTACATCAAAAGAGTTTACCCTACTTGAGTTTTTGATTAAAAATAAAGATAGAGTTCTGAGTGAGACCATGATTAATTCAGCATTATCATCATTTGAAGATTCAAATATTAGTAATATTGTAAATGTATATATTTATAGATTAAGAAATAAAATTGATAAAAAATTTGATAAAAAACTAATTAAAACAATAAGAGGAATAGGATTTAAAATAAGTGACAAGTAAATTATCAATAAAGAAGAAACTCTTAATCTATAGCTTTTTAATTCAAATTATTATTCTAGCTATCTTTTCTTTCTCACTTTATAAAGCCCTAGAAATTTCAACATTAGATAAACTTCAAGCAACTTTGAAAGTTATAATACTTGATGTAACGGATGATTTACTTGAAAAAAAAGTTATAACAGATATAATTTTAGATGCAGAAAAAGAGTATAAATTTGAACCTTTATTTATAAGAATCTTAGATAACAATACCCATGAAAAATTAATTCAAACATCAAACTTTCCAAAGAATATTGAACATAGTGATCAATATCTAAATAACTTAGAACAAAATACAGTTACCTTTGAAGAACAAAACAACTATTTAGTAAGTAGAATTAAAATAGATTTTCATAATGAAAAAGTAGTAATACTAGAAATTGTAACAACAAAAGATATTTTAACTTCAACTTTAGAAAATGTTTTATACATTCTTAGTTTTATATTACCAATTGTTTTAATTTTTTCTTTAATTGGTGGTAATTTTTTAATCTATAAATCATTTTTACCAATTGAAAATATATTATCACAATTAAAAGAAATAAATGCAAAAGACTTATCTGCAAGACTAAAAAGCAATAAAAATAAAGATGAAATAAATCAACTTGTCGAAGAAGTAAATAGTTTATTAAAAAGATTAGAATTATCATTTGAGAAAATTTCCCAATTTAGCTCAGATGCATCACATGAGCTAAAAACTCCTTTGACAATAATAAGAGGTGAAATAGAGATTGCATTAAGAAGAGAGCGTTCAAATGAAGAATATAAGAGTGTTTTGAGTAGTTCGTTAAATGAAATAATCATAATTGAAAAAACAATAAATGATTTACTATTTTTAGCAAAAAATGAAAAAGATATTTTAATAGATAATCAAGAAGATATATATTTTGATGAAATTATTGATGAATCAATAAATGAAGTAAAAAGTTTTGCAAAATTAAACCAGATAGAGATAAATTTTATACTAGAAGATACTATAGAATATGGAGGTTATTCAAACCTTTTAAAGATAGCTTTAAAAAATGTACTTAAAAATGCAATACAATTTAGTCATAAAAATTCTCAAATAATAGTCAAAAGTTATAAAAAAGGTAATTTCTTTGAAATTTCTGTTCAAGATTTTGGAATTGGAATAGAAAAAAATGAACAAATTAAAATATTTGAAAAATTTTATAGAACAGATAAAAGTAGGAATAAAAATTCAGGCGGAACGGGTTTGGGAATGTCCATTTTAAAGAAGATTGTAGATATTCATAAAGGAAAAATAAATATTCAAAGTAAAGAGAATATTGGAACAACTTTAACTATATCTTTTCCAATAGAAAATAATTTTTAGAAAATTCAGTTTACTTTAATGTAAAATGATGTTATAATTACACTATCTAAACAATGTGGAGGTACGAATGACGATGATTTCACTTTTTACGGTTGTTAAATTTTAAACTAAAATAGGTTTACTTTCAAGTAGGCTTGTCAAACAAAGACTGCGTTTGACATATAATAATATTTAAATGAGGATTCTAGAATAACTAGGATCCTTTTTTTATGCTCTTTTTTTATCAATAATGTTATATAAATTTATATTGATTTAAAAAAAGACAAAAAAAAAGGTAAAGTCATATGACTTTACCCTTTTAAGAAGAAGTAGTAAATTTTTTAATTTATTACATCATTCCTGGCATACCGCCCATTCCACCCATATCTGGCATTGATGGCATAGAAGATTTATCTTCTTTAATATCTGTAACTGTAGCTTCTGTAGTTAATAGTAAAGATGCAACTGAAACAGCATTTTGCATAGCAACTCTTTCAACTTTTGCAGGATCCACAATTCCAGCTTCAAACATATCTACATATTCACCAGTTGCAGCATTAAATCCTAAATTTTCATTTGCAGATTTTTCAACTTCATTTGCAACAACACCAGCATCATATCCAGCATTTGTAGCAATTTGTTTTAAAGGTGCTTTAATAGCTCTAAAAATGATTGCAGCACCAATTGCTTCATCACCTTCAAGAACTAATGTAACTTTAGCAGCAGCTCTAATTAAAGCAGCTCCACCACCAATTACAATACCTTCTTCAACAGCAGCTCTTGTTGCAGATAATGCATCATCAACTCTGTCTTTTTTCTCTTTCATTTCAGTCTCAGATGCAGCTCCAACTTTAATAACAGCTACTCCTCCACTTAATTTTGCAAGTCTTTCTTGTAATTTTTCTTTATCATATTCAGAAGTTGTATTAGAAATTTCTGCTTTGATTTGTCCAATTCTAGATTTAACTCTTTCTTTATCACCATTTCCATCAACAATAGTTGTATTATCTTTATCAATAACAACTTTAGTTGCAGTTCCTAAACAAGAGAAATCAGCAGTTTCAAGTTTCATTCCCATTTCTTCAGAGATTACTGTTCCACCTGTTAATACAGCGATATCTTCAAGCATAGCTTTTCTTCTATCACCAAATCCTGGAGCTTTAACAGCTGCAATATTTAATGAACCTCTTAATCTATTTACAACAAGTGTTGCTAATGCTTCACCATCAACATCTTCAGCAATAATTACAAGTGGTCTTCCAGATTGATTAACTGATTCTAGAATTGGTAACATTTCTTTTAAAGAAGAGATTTTTTTGTCATATAATAAAATAAATGGATTAGTAAATTCACCAATCATTTTTTCAGCATTTGTTACAAAATATGGAGATAAATATCCTCTATCAAATTGCATACCTTCAACAACATCTAGTTCATCAGAGATACCTTTTGCTTCTTCAACAGTAATAACACCATCTTTTCCAACTTTGTCCATAGCTTCAGCAATCATAGCTCCAATTGCTTTATCTGAATTTGCAGAAATAGTAGCTACTTGCTCAATTTCAGTTTTATTAGCAACAACTCTTGATGCTTTTTTAAGTTCAGCTAAAATAGCTTCAGTTGCTTTGTCCATACCTCTTTTTAAGATAATTGGATTTGCTCCAGCTGTAACGTTTCTTAATCCCTCTTTGAAAATTGAGTGAGCTAAGATAGTAGCAGTTGTTGTTCCATCTCCTGCTTCATCAGCAGTTTTTGAAGCAACTTCTTTTACAAGTTGTGCTCCCATGTTTTCTAAAGTATCTTTTAATTCAATTTCTCTAGCAACAGAAACACCATCTTTTGTAATTGTTGGAGCTCCAAAAGATTTTTGTAATAATACGTTTCTACCTCTTGGTCCCATTGTAACTTTTACAGCATCTGCTAATTTTTCAACACCTGCGTATAATCTATTTCTTGCGCTATCACCAAATAAAACTTCTTTTGCCATTACATAACTCCTATAACGTTTTCAATATTTAAAATCAGATATTCTTGACCATCAAGTTTAAATTCTGTACCTCTAAATTGTTCAAATACAATTGTATCACCAACTTTAACATCTTCTACTTTATTTCCAATTGCTACAACTTCTGCTGTATGTGGTTTTTCTTTTGCATTATCAGGAATATAAATCCCACTTGCTGTTTTATTTTCTACTTCTGTTCTTTTAACAAGAACTCTTTCACCTAGTGGTTTAAAATTCATAGTATTTCCTTTTATTATTTATAATATTTTCGTTTAAAGCTTGGACTTTTAGCACTCTAATTTTCCAAGTGCTAAATTTTATTAAATTTTTGAATATTTGTCAAGAGGTTTGAGTTAATTTGACTAAGAGTTGAAAAATTTACTTATGTCTATTAATATATTGTAGAAGAAGTTCTTCCAATGATTCTTTTAAATTTTTATCAAAAGTGTTAAGTGCCTCTATACATTTAAATGCTAATTTATCAGCACTTTTTCTTGCACCTTCAAGTCCTAATAAATTTACAAATGAGTTTTTAGAGCCATCATTTTGTGTTGTTTTTCCAGCTTCTACAGAACTACAAGTTTCATCAATAATATCATCTTGAATTTGAAATAACAATCCTAAATCAATACCAAAATTATAAAGTTCTTCTTGCATTTGTAAATCATACTCACTTATTATTGCACCCATTTTTAAAGAGGCTGCTATTAATTTTGCTGTTTTGTGAATATGTAAAAATTCTAATTGATTTAGTTCTAATTTTTGATTTTCAAAATAACAATCAATTGCTTGACCGATTATCATTCCATCTATTCCACCATTTGAGCTTAATGTTCTAATTAAATCAACTTTAATATCACTTGATAAAGAAGCATTAGAAATTAAATGAAAAGCTTCTGTATTTAAAGCATCACCTACTAAAATAGCTGTTACTTCATCATACTTTTTATGAAGTGTTTGAAATCCACGTCTTAAATCAGCATTATCCATAGCAGGCAAATCATCATGGATTAAAGAATAAGTATGTAAAAATTCTAATCCTAATGCAACCCCAAAAGAGTTTGGTATTAATAAGCTTTTATTTGATTTTACAACAGATAATAAAAGCATTGGTCGAAATCTTTTTCCACCAGCTTTTAACATATCAGCTAAAGCATCCTCAAAATAAGGATGAAATGTTTTAGAGTTAGGAAGATTATCTAATAAATAATCTTCAAAAGATTTTGCTAAGTTATGCATAGAATTATTTTTGTCCAAAAGAACCTAATCCACCCATCATATTCATAGCCATCATTTTTTTATTTTCATCACTTTGTTTTATTACATCATTCATTGCAGAAATTAATAAAATTTGTAAAGAGTCTTTATCTTCTAATAATGAGTCATCAATTTTTAAATCAATAACTTCAGAATTTCCATTTATAGAAATTTCAACCATTCCTCCACCTGCTTTTGAGGTGAATATTCTTGAAGCATTATCTTCTTTTGATTTATTTGCCATATCTTGAAATTGATTCATCATGTCATTTAAATTCAAATTTTTTAAATCAATTCCATCAAACATAATCACTACCTATAAGTTCATGAGTTATTAAATCAATATTATTTTTTTCATCAACTAAAACAACAGTTGGTTTATAGTTTTCAAGTTCAGATTCACTATATGTTGCATAAGCAATAACAATAATTTTATCACCAATTGCAACTTTTCTAGCTGCTGCTCCATTTAAGCACATTTCTTTAGATCCAGCTTTTCCCTTAATTACATAAGTTTGAAATCTTTCTCCATTATTTATATTAACGATATCAACTTTTTGACCAACTCTTAAAGTTGATGCTTTCATTAAATCTTCATCAATAGTAATTGATCCAACATAGTTCAAATTCGCATCTGTTACAGTTGCTCTATGAATTTTACTATATAGCATATCAAATGTCATATTTCAATCCCTTTTTATTTCGTTAAATTAACTGCTTCACCCCAATATTGAGAAGGTATCAAATACTCCTCAACAGGGTTTCCACCTAGTATATGTTCTTCTACAATTCTATCTATTTTTTCCTTAGATAAATGAGAATACATAAAGTGTCCTGGCTCAACTAGCATTAGAGGTCCCATTTGACATCTTCCTAGACATGAAGTTCTAACAACTTGAACTGGACCCATTAAACCGCTTTTCATTAATGTTTGAGCCGTATGATTAAATAAATCTCTTGTGTTTTCATTTACGCATGATGGTTTTGGCATTCCAGGAGGTGATGCTTGCTCACATTTGAATATATAAAACGTTGGTTGTGGGATACTTGGCATTTCCATGTTATTCCTTCTTTTAAATAGCGCATTCTACAATTATTTTGCAGAATTTTAACACTTTATTTTTAAATTCTAATAAAAATCTATTTTTTATTTTTTTTTAAAGCTAAAATAATATACTATTTTCAAAATTTATCAAAAAAAAGGGTTTATATGAAAAAGATTTTATTCTTCCTTTGTTCTTTTGTGTTACTTTTAGAAGCATCTAATCCAATAGCAACAATGGAAACTACAAAGGGAAATATTGTTCTAGAATTAAGAGCTGACTTAGCACCAAAAGCTGTTGAAAACTTTGTTACACATTCAAAAAATGGATACTACAATGGTATTACTTTTCACAGAGTTATTAGAAGTTTCATGATTCAAGCTGGAGATCCAACAGGAACAGGAGCTGGTGGGGAATCTATTTGGGGAGAGCCATTTAAAGATGAATTCGCACCAAATGCTGTATTTGATAAAGCAGGTATTTTAGCAATGGCAAATAGAGGTCCAAATACAAATGGAAGTCAATTTTTTATTACAACAGTTCCAGCTTATCATTTAAATGGTGGATATACTATTTTTGGTTATGTTAAAGATGGATATGATGTGGTTAAAAAAATTGAAAGTGTTCCTACAAATAAATATCAAGGTGATAAACCTTTAGAAGATGTTAAAATAATTTCTATTTCAATAAAAGAGTAAATCAAGTTTTCTTGATTTGCTCTTGAGCTTACTAATTATAAATTAACCAAAAATTTTATTTAAAGTATTCCCATCTGCATGAGCGATTATTTGTTTTTCTAAATTTTCTATTCTACTAGCTTCTAATTTTGCTTTTTCTTTCCAATATTGAAGTTTTTCTTTTAAAACATCATCTGATTGTACTGACTCTAATTGTTCTGTTAATTCATTAATTTTATCTTCTAATTCGCTTCTTATTTCATCAGAGTATACTCTTAACTGAGAGAATTTTTTTTCATTATCTTGCTCTATTTGAGATAATTTTTCTTTTAGTTTTTTATTTTCTATTCTTAAATCACCATTTTCTCTATTTAATTTAAGTGCCGTATTAGAATTATTATTTTTTTTATATAAACCTATTTCTGTTTTTAAATTTTTATTCTCTAATCTGTATTTCTCATTACTGTACATATATTTATCTACATTTCGAACAGATTGTTCTAATTCAACTTGAAGGTTCTCTAATCTAAATCTCAAATCATTAATTAATTGATTTTGTTCTAAATTGCCCTCTTTACTTCTAATAAATATATCACTTTTGTCTCTCATTAACGCTAGTTGAATTTCTCGTTTTTTATTTAACTCTTTTGTAATATCTTTTTGAATTGAAATAGCGCCATTCATTTCGCCACTTTCATCTAAAGTAGGAAAAACATGAGCATCACTTGTATAATAAGTTTTATCTTTTTTAATATTTTTTAAATTTCCATGCCAAGGCTTATTATTTAATACTTTTGCATATAAATCTGTATATATATCACTTGAAACATCTGGAAATTTTAAAGATTTGAATTCTTTTCCTATTAATTCACTACTACTATAGCCTGAAATATCACAAAAAAGTTGGTTTACATAAGTTATATTTAGTCGCGCGTCAGTTTTTATAACAATATTGTTTGAATCTAAAATTTCTTTATATTTAGTTAATTCATATTGTTGTTGTTTTAATAAAAATTCTTGATATAAATTACTTGCAATATCATTTAGAAAAGATAATAATTTTCTAATATCAATTGGTTTAATTATATATTCTTGAACTCTTAATTTAATAGCTTCTAGAAGAAATTCATTATCTGAATAAGCTGTAGCAAATATAACAGAAATTTTACTATCAATATTTCTTATTTTTTTAACCATATCTATACCATTATATAATGGCATATTTATATCTGTTAAAACTATATCTATATTATCTTGGTTCTCTAAAAAAGTACGAAGACCCTCTTTGCCATCTTTTGCAACCAAAACTTGGGAGAAAAAATTTGCTAAAAGTTGAGACAATTCATTTCTTATTATATCATCATCTTCAACATATAAAAGGGTTAATCTTTTTAACAAATTTTTATCTATACTCATAAAATCACTTATTTTTTATTTTTTAATCTCTTAATTCTTCTTTTGCAACTACTCTTTCAATATCCATAACAACAAGCATTTGGTTATTATCAAGTCTTACATAACCTTTTAAATATTTTGCTGGAATTGCTGATCCCATTTCAGAAACAGGAGCTAACATTGTAGTATCAAGTCTTTGAACATCATCAACTAAATCAACAATAATTCCTATCATTCTTTTATCTTCTGTTATAACTGCTATTACAGAAGTATTTTCATCATAAGTTCCTGGACCTGTATTAAATTTAATTCTTATATCTAAAATAGGTACAACTTCACCTCTTAAATTGATTAAACCTTTAACCCATTTTGTAGTATTTGGCAAAGGAGTTATATTATCAGGATATGTTAATATTTCTCTAATTTTTGGTAATTCAATTGCATACTTCATAGCACCCAATTCAAATGTCATAAATTCACTTGTATTAGCGTAATTTATTACTTTACTATCATTATTTTCCATAAAATATTCCTTTTTATTAAGACAAGAGATTAAACTTGTTTCCTATTATTTTACCTACTGTAAACTTAAATCTGATTGTTTTTCAACTTTATTTAAAATACAAGTTCCAATGTACTTTGGTGTTTGTAGTTTAATTTCATCACCAATATTTAAATCTTCTAAAGAAATTATTTTATTATCTTTAGAAATTTGAACAAAACCTTTTTTATCTTTTTTATCAGGATGATTTAATTCAAAATTTGTCTTTAATAAATCTATTTGGTTTTGAGTTTTTACTAAAAACGATGAATAAGAATTTCTAAATGTACTATTTAATAAATTTAATTCATTTTGAGAAGATAAAATTTTTTGTGATAAATCTGTTTTAAATGATGATTTTAAAAGATTTATTTCTGTTTGAATATAATTAAATTTCGTTTCAATAGAATTTTGCTCCATCAATCTTTTCATATTTGAAAGTTCTTGTTCTTTAGAAAATAAAATATTTTTTAATCTATTGTTATATTCATTTACTAAACTATCTAAAAAAATTCTATGTTCATTTATATCAGGAAGTGCTATTTCAATTGCATTTGATGGCGTGGCAGCTCTAATGTCAGCTACAAAATCAGAAATCAAATAATCAACTTCATGTCCAACAGCAGAAATTATAGGTGTTTTAGCCTCATAAATAGCATTAGCTACAATTTCCTCATTAAAAGCCCATAAATCTTCAATACTTCCTCCACCTCGACCTACAATCATAATATCACAAGCTAAAGAATCAGCAAATTTAATAGAATTTGAAATATCATTTGCAGCACCCTCTCCTTGAACTAAAGTTGGAATTAAAATAAATTCAACCAAAGGCCATCTATGATTTGCTACTTTTTTCATATCTTCAATAGCAGCACCAGTAGCAGATGTAACAAGTACTATCTTTTTAGGATATTTTGGAAGTGGTTGTTTATAATTACCATCAAAATATCCTTTAGCTTCAAGTTTATTTTTTAATTGTTCAAAAGCAAATGCTAAAGCTCCTTGCCCTGATGGTTCAATTTTATTACATAATAATTGATAATTTCCCCTTGGAGCATAAACTGTGATATTTCCAGTAATTACAATCTTTTGCCCATTTTCAAGCTTAAATTTTAGATATTTAGTATTACCTTTAAACATTACACAAGAAAGGGTTGAACTTTCATCTTTTATTGAAAAATAAATATGTCCAGAGTTATGATAAGTAAGATTTGAAATCTCACCTTCAACGTAAACTTGGATAAAAGTTGTTTCTAATAGGGATTTTATTTGTACATTTAGTGTTGTAACACTTATTGCTTTATTCATAATATCAATGCCAGAAAATTAAATTTTTCTAGCAATGATTAATGTTGAAATATTCATTGAAAATGCTTTTACATGAATTGGCTCAAGACCTGCAAGTTTAAGCTCTTTACATAGATTCTCAGTTGTTAAAAATTCATCTATTGAATTTGGCAAATAAGTATATGCTTCTTTATTTCTTGAAATCATTCCACCTAAAACTGGTAAAACTTTATTCATGTAAAAATCTGTAACATGGTCAAGAAGTTTTTCTTTTTTGTTTTTTGTAAACTCTGAAATTACAACTAGACCATCTTTTTTTAAAACCCGTGCAAACTCATCAAAAGCTTCTTGTCTTTGAACTACATTTCTAATACCATAAGAGATAGAAATAATATCTGTGCTACTACTTTCAAGTGGCATATCTGCAGCACCTGCTTCAATAAACTCTACTTCTGGAAGTTTTTTCTTACCAACTTCCATCATTCCTACACTTGGATCAATTCCAACTATGTTTTGAAGATTGATTTTGTTTTCATTTGCAACTTTTTTCCAAAATAGAATCATATCACCTGTTCCACATGCAACATCAACAATTTTTCCTATCTCTTTTTTACCATAAAAATTGAAAGCTAAATTACAAGCTTTATTTCTCCATGACTTATCAATTCCCATTGATAAAACTCTATTTGCAACATCGTAAGTTCCTGCAATATCATTAAACATTGATACAATTTTTTCTTGTTTACCCATTTTATACTAATCCTATTTTCTTATTTCTATAAAAGATATTTACCTATTAAAAGTCCTACAATTAACCCTATATTAACAGCAACGGCAATTGACATATATGAGAGTTTTTTATCTGCATATGGCAATTTATTTATAATATCTTCTTGATGTTTTAGTGTTGTTTCAAAATTTTGTGATGATTTTTCTAAATTAGAAGCTGCATTTCTTAATGCAATTTCTGAAAATTCCATTCGTTCAACAAGCTCTTTTGCTTGTTTAAAACTCATATCACTCATTTTTTAATTTCAATCCATCTATCTAAATCGCAAAATATTTTATTTAACGTATTTAGTACATAATCTTTAGCTTCTGTTTGTATTCTTCTAAAAAAAAGATATTTTCTTGCACTTTCAATATCTCCCATCTCTTTTGCTTTAATAGCTTTTGCACCAAAATCAGTGTTATTATAAGCCATTTCCCAAACAGTTGAACCTAAGTATCTACTCATTGTGATTACTTTATCATTTTTTACTGGAAAATATTTTGGGTCTTTTACAAAATCACAAATTACAGAGTTTGAATCCAAATACTTGTGTCCAAAAAAATTAATAAATTGTTCATTATAATAATCTTCATCCATCGAAATAGCTCTATTTAGGGCAAAAATTACATTTTCTTCTGGATTTCTTTCAATCTTTTTGATTTTTTTCATGGTTGCAATTGCATTTTTACCATCAAGTTCACCATCACCTAGAGGAATAATCCATTTAACATTTCCAAATGAGCCTACTTTTTTTATTTCATCTAAAACCAATGAAGATGTTTTATTTCCACCAACATCAACAATAACCTCATGATTATCATCCATTAAAATTAGCTCATCAAGTTCACTTAATTTATTTGTACCTAACATCTTTTTATTTACTATTTCAGTTCTTGTAAATGATTTCGAATCATTATTTTCATCATCAATTTCAATATATGTGATTTTTTTGCCATGTTTTTTGTATAAGTATGGAGCTATAACTTGCATTGCAACTGTAGATTTACCTACACCACCTTTTGTTTGTGGAATTATAATCATCAATTAGACCTTTGGATTTCGTTTTATAAATTCAACAATTTTGCCATGAAACCTTAAATAAACTTTATTTAAAGAGATTTCATAACCATATAGTGCTTTTATTTTATCGTAATTTTTATTAATTCCATATACTATGAATGACTGTATATGCTAATATAAATCAAACTCATATTACTTTAAAATACTACTCAACAAAAGCCTCTGAGATAAACAGTTTTGGATTATTACAATATTTTTTTATTTTAAATGCACTTTGTGCTTTTCCATCTTCAATATCAACTACCATCATTTGCAGTATTGATTTACAAGAGTTTGGAACTTCAAAATGTCCACCAATTCCAGTTGTTGCTTTTTGAATTGGTATTTTACTGTCCATTCCTATTACATTATCTCTACAACCGGTAAGTCCAATATCTGTTAAATATGCAGTATTTTCAAATATTTGTAAATCATCTGTTCCCACATGGGTATGTGTTCCACAAATTGCACTCACTTGATTTTTAAACATCATTAACATAATTCTTTTTTCACTTGTTGCTTCACCATGGAAATCTATAAAAATATTTTTAATTTCTTCTTCTTGAAGTTTTGCCACAAGTTTCTTAGCCCAGTTAAAAGGATTTTCAACAGTTGGCATTGCAAACTGACCCATAAGATTTATTACAGCTAATTTTTCAATTCCATTTGTAGTTTGTACATCACAAACTTTCATTCCAGATCCAACTAAACCTTCAGGATAGTTATCAGGTCTTAAAACATTTGCAGTTTCTAGTAAAACCATCATATCTTTTTTCTTATCAAAACTATGATTTCCACCTGTTATAATATCAATTCCAGATTTTAAAAGCTCAGAACAACTAGTTGTTGTAAGTCCAAAACCATGACTTGCATTTTCACCATTTGCAATAACAAAATCTATTTCATACTCTTTTTTTATTTTTGCTAAATTCTCTTTTATAATTTTTCTTCCAGGTCGACCTACTATATCACCTATAAAACCTATTCTCATCTATCTTCTTTATAATTTTTTTCTAATTGTATAAAAATAACCTTTTATTTTTCTTCACAACTTTTTAATCTAATTTCAAAAACTGCGCCAAAATCTTCATTATAAGCATAAATCTGACCATCTTGCTCATCAACAATCTTTTTTGCTATATTTAAACCAACACCCATTCCACTGTGTTCTTTTGAAGAAACAAATGGCTCAAAAATATTTTCTAAAATATCTTCTTTTATTCCACCTGCACTATCTTTAAATTTTATAACAATCTCTTTATCATCTTTAAATAATGTAATGTTTAAAGCCCTATTTTCATAATCTTCAATTTTTATTAATTCATCAAGAGCATTATTAATTACTATAATCCAAACTTGTTCAATTCTTTGTTTTTGAATTTTACTACAAAATACAAATTCATTTTTATTAATTGAATCAATATCAAAAAGTTTTTCATTTAAATATATTTTACTAACTTGTTTTGAGCGATTATGAGCCATTGTTAATGAAGTAATTAAGGTTGAGTATATATTTGTATTCTCTTTTATTTCCCGGCTACTTTGTGACATTTCTCTCATTGATTCAACAATATTAGCTATTCTATTTATTCCATCTTTTATTTTTTCACTGTCATATTTCATTCTTTCTTGAATTTCACTTTGTGGTAAATCAAAAATATCATATTGCATTAACTCCAAATTACCTTTTATATAGGTAAGTGGAGTATTTATTTCATGGGCAATACCAGCAGCTAAGGAACCTATTGAAGTTAATTTTGCATTTTTTATCTGTTCTTGTTGATGAAATTTGTCTTTTTGAATACTTTTTTCCACTTCTTGTGAGATTTTTAATTCTAAATTCTGATTAAGTTCTTGTAATTTTCTCTTATCTTCTAATGAATTAACAACAAAAAGTAAATGATTTCTATCAGAAGATAATACTCTTAAAGATATTTCAAGATGAATATTCATGCCATCTTTTCTTATAAATATTTTCTCTATATTTGAAATATCTCCTACATCTCTAACTTCATACAAAAACTTTTGAAAGAATTTTTTTGATTCAGGACTTACGATATTCTTACAATTCATTTCCAAAAGTTCTTGTTTATCATAACCTAGAAGTCTACTAAAAGCACTATTTAGTTTTACAAAATTTCCATCTAAATCAATTAAAGATATTCCACTATTTACATTTTCAAAAATTGCATTATATTGGTCAACTTGTTTATTTAAATCTAAATATAATTCTTCGATTTTTTTCTTATTTGTTATATCTGTACAAATTACGTTATATCCTACTATTTCACCATTTTCAAAAATTCCCTCTACAAATAAACTTATCCAAAAAACTTCACCATCTTTTTTCTTTGCTTTTCTTTCACCAATATAAGTTTGTCTCTCTTTTACACTCTTTAAAATCTCTTTTTGCACTTCTTTTTTTATTTCTTTATGAACTAAGATATTATAATTATGTCCTAGCAATTCACTTTTTGAATAACCTAAAAAATAACAAAAAGCAGAACTTGCATCAACAATTAAATTATCCGTACTTAGTCGCACAAACATAATATGTTTATCAATAACTTTTTGATTTTCATTTAATTCTAAAAAATTCTTTTTGATATTTAAATCTAGTTTTTTATTCTCTTCTTCAATTTTATTATTTAATCTTGCAAGTGGTTCTGAAAATAGTAAAGACAAAAATAAGGCTATGAAAAATCCAATAATTATGATTGATTTATAATAGCTCTTTATATATTGTTCAGTTATATTTTTCTGATTATTAATTAAAAAAGTAAAATATTGCTTATCATTTATAAATATCTTTTTATTTAAATAATCTTCCTGATCAAAAGATATGCTATTTGACGCTAAAGGTAAATTATTTGTATCAAGTATTAATGTTTTTTTATTAAATTCATTAAGAATTTTGTTAAAAATCTCTTTTATGTCTATTTTTAATATATAAAAATCATTTTCATTTCTAAGTATAAACTCGATTATAGAGGGGTTTTTATTATCAGAACTATAATGTAATACATCTTTATCTTTTAATATTCTTATATCTTTAAAATACTCTTTTGTAAAAATTGTTTTAAGTTTTTCATCTCTTGTAACTTTTATACCAAGTGAAATATTTTCTATTTTTAATTTTTCATCTGAATCAAGCCCTACAATTTCAAAAGATAAAATATTTCTATCAATAAAAAGAGTTTTTTCAATAAACTCAATTATTTCATATTTATTATCAATTTTAGAAACAGTTTTTTGAACTAAAGATATTTTTTCATCATAATTATTTATATATGTTTTAAAAATATTCTCTTGATGATTTAAAATATTTAAAATACTTTCTGTATCTTTTTTTTCATTATGAAATTTATAAAAGTTATTAAAAGCAAAAGATGAAAAACCAAGTAATAAAATAGCAAATACTATAAATGCTATAAATATTTTAATATAAAAAGATATTTTCATTTTTTACTCTTCTTTATGAAGTTTTATAAAATAAACTGTACTATAAATAGTATTATTACACCAAAATAGTCCTTTATTTTTTTCTATAAACAATTTTGATAAATATAAGTGGGTATCAAAATATTTTTCTTTTGTTGAGCTAAGCATTTCATCTATGATATTTTTTTTATTTTCACCTTTTATATTATCTTCAATTTTTATAATAACATCATTATTTTCATCTAGATCTTCAGCAATTGAACTTACAAATATTGTCGCATTTTCTACATTATTTAAAACTACTTGTTCTATACAATTTTTAAATATATTTAGAAGGATACTTTTTAATTCATTTTGAGGAATTGATATATTAATTTCTGGTTTAATATCATACTTAACTTTTATATTGTTCTTAAATAATTCATCTTTTAAGGTAAAAATTGACTCTTGAACAATAGAAACTAGATTAGTTTTTTCACTATCTTTTGTATTAAAAAGGTATTCTATTTCATTTAACATATCTGATAAATTTTTTAACTGCAATTGTATACTTTTTTCAATACTTATTAAAGAAACACTATCTAAACTATCTTTTACTTTTTGTAATTTTTGAGATTCTAAAGAAATTTTAGAAATAGGAACTTTCCACTGATGGGAAAAAGAGTCTAAAATTCTTGACATTAATTGAACTTTTGTGGAATCCATTAAAGTTTTATCTTTAATTTTTATATCATTTAATTTATTTGACAAATCTTCTTTTAATAATCTATTTATCTTCTCCAATTGTTTTGTATCTGTAATATTAATTCTAATTGAGCTATAGCCTTCTAGTTCTTTATTTAAATTATATCTTGGGAAAACTAAAGCTTTAATCCAACAAGAATTTCCATATTTATCTCTGTTTTTTATCTCGCCTTCCCAGATTTTATTTGCTTTTAACTCTTTCCACATATTTTCAAAAAATAATTTTGAAACATCAGGGTGTCTTAATGTGTTAATATTCTTTCCTAAAAGCTCATTATCAAGATAGCCCGATAATTTATAAAAAGGCTTTGTCGCATATATTATATTTCCTTCCAAATCTGTTTCAACTTTTGAAACATAATTATTAATTTGATCAAATAAAACTTCATATCTTTCATTTAGAACATCATTTTGTCTTCTAAAATAGTTTGTTTTATAGATTAAATATATTATGATAATTAATGTGAAAATTAAAAGTACAAACATAAAATCAAAATAATCATTTATTTTAGAAATTTTATTATTTTTGCTTTCATCATAAGCTAATAAATAAAGACTGTTTTTATAAAAATCTGAATTAAATATTTTTATAAAAACAACTGGGACTTTTATTAACTCAGTTGAAAGAATTAGTGATGATTCTTTTTGAGCATTTATTGTAATTATTAGCTCTTCTCTTTGATTACTTTTCATATTAAAAAATATTTTTTCATTTAAATGAAAGTTATCAGAAAGTAACAATCTAAATTTAATATCGCTATTTTCCATTAAATTATTTATTAAATTTTCAAAGTCAAACTCTAAATTAACGACACCTAAAAAATTTAACTTCTCATCAAAAATTGGTTTTGAAAATAATAAAATTATTTTTTCATTTTCAATTTTATAATCAATTAAATCTTTTTTATTATTTGTAACTTCATTTGCTATTTTAGAAATAAAACTATTCTCATAAGTATCTTCCATACTTAAAATAAAATTATTTCTTGAATTGTAAAAACTAGCCTCTTTTAAACCTAAGGTTTTATAAAATAAAAAACTATTTTTGAATTGTAAGTTGATTTCTTTTCGCAAAGAAATTAAGTCTAAAGCATTGTCATTTTTTAATATTTCTATAAATTCCTTATTTTTGATAAATTCATTAAAATAAATTAATTCTGAAATATCTTTATAGTTATTGAAATATTTTGAATACACTTTATTTATTTGTTTTTTATAAGTGATTAAAAAATTATTAAACTCTTTTTGCTTAAAAAAATCCAATAAAAAAACTATACAAAAGCTAAGAATAAAGAAATATAGAATATACCTAATACTCAAGCTTTTATTTTTCATTTTATGATTCTAAAACTTCCATAATTTTCTTTTCTAAAAGTTGTAAAGAATCAAAAGGTTTCATAACAAAATTTGTAGCACCTTCTTTATGAGATTTTAAAACTTTATCTAAAGTTGAAAAAGCAGTCATCATAATTACTTTTTGATCTTTAGATTTTAATTTTAATTTTTCTAAAACTTCTAGTCCATTCATTTGTGGCATCATAATATCTAAAAGTATTAAATCATATTTTTTACTTTCCATTGAACTTAATGCTGAAAGAGGATTTGAATAAGTTGATATTGAAAAATTTGCATTTCTCGATAAAGATCTACTTAAAACATTTAAAATTTCTGTTTCATCATCAATTATTGCTATTGAATATTTTTTGTTATCCATTATATTTCCCTTAATCAAATAATTTTTTAGCAGCTTCTTTCATAACTACTTCATTTTTTTCTTCTAAAATTTTATCCAAATAAATAAATACTTGCTCACTTCCTTTTTCAACTAAATTAATTTTATCTTCAATTAGTTGTTTAGAACAAGATACTGCATTACCTGAACACTCATTTGCTAATAAATTTGCTTCATGATGAACAATATGATGATGTTTTTCTAGACCTTTATATGAAGGAACAAAACTAAATTCTTCTTTCCCAAGTCCTGTATCATACCATTTTCCTAGTCTACAATTATGATGGTCAACTGCTTTGAAATTATGCTCTCCACCAAATATTAATTGATATAAATTATTTTTGTAAATAACATGGTCAAGTTTTGCAAGATTTATAAATATTTTATTTGAAATACTTTCTACTTCATATACTGATCTATTTGAATTTTTTTGAAAAGTATTCATTAATTTACTTAAAATTTCAATTCTTGCTTTTGTTTCATTTACAACACTTACCACAGTTTCAGAACTATTTTTTATTTTTCCAGTTTCACTTTGAATAGAATTTACAACATCTTTTATCTGTTTTGCAGCATCAGCACTTCTTGTTGCTAGGTTTCTTACTTCTGCTGCAACAACTGCAAATCCACGTCCTGCTTCTCCTGCTGTTGCTGCTTCAACAGCTGCATTAAGTGATAAAATATTTGTTTGAAATGCAATTTCTTGAATTATATTAATAACTTGTGCTATATCTTTACTTTTTGAAACTAAAGATGTTACAACTTCATTTTCAACTTCAATCTCTTTATGTAAGTTATTTGTATCAGATACAATTTCTGTAATTAATTCTAAGCCTTGAGTAGAACCATTTGCAGTTTCTATTGATTCTTTTGACATATCTTTTAACTCTTCAAGTAAAGATAGATATGTTTTTTGAGTATTATCTAAAGACTTAGTCATATTTTTATTATGTCTATCTAATAAACCATTCTTTTTATTATCGTGAATTGAAGTTTTTCTTAATGAAACAATTTTGTAATCTTCATATTTTTTAACTGAGATATTTGCTTCACAATCTTCCATAATTAATCTATCACTATTTTCAAGAACTGCTTTTAATATAACAGAATAATCTTTTATATTCATATTTGCTAAATTGTTTGAAAATATATGTTCATTTTTAGAATTAAAAACGACTAGACCCTCTTCTTGAGAGTGTAATGCAATTTCTTTAAATAAAGTAAGATTTTTTTCACTTTCATTTGAAATATTTTGCATATCTAAAGAAGATTTTATTTGAAGTTCTTCTATTGTTTTATCTTTTAAAGAAAGTTGTTTTCTAAGCTCTTCAATTTCTTTTTCTAAGACTAAAACTTTCTGCTCTAAATTCTTATTACCAAAAAACATAATTTATCCTAAATGTAATTTTTCTTAAACATATATTGAAATATACGTCATAGTAACTAAAAATAAATAAATATATGCTAAGTAATAATTTTTATTTGCTATTTAAATTCTGTGAACAAACAAAGGCTTCACTAAAAGCAATTTGGAAATTAAAACCACCAAGTTCACCTGTGATATCCAAACACTCTCCTATGAAATATAGATCTTTTTGTTTTAAACTTTCAAAACTATTATGATCTATTTCATCTGTATTTATACCACCTTTTGTAACCTCGGCTTTTGTATATCCAAAATTTCCAGCAGGGGGAAACTCATAATATTTTAATAGTTTTAATTTCTCTTTTTCTTCATTTGTTAATTTAGAAACACTTTTATCTTCAAGCTCAACTGAGGCTAAAAACTCTTGCATAAATCTTTTTGGTAGGGGTAACGCTGAAGATAGGATTTTATTTCCACTTAAAAACTTTTCTAATTTTTGTTTTGGTAAAAAATCAATTGCGATTTTTCCTTTTTTCCAATAAAGGGAAGTTGTTAAAATAACAGGACCAGAACAACCTTTGTGGGCAAATAATAATGAACCTTCAAAAGTTCTTCCTTCAACAAAAGTAAAAACAGGAGTTGAAAGTCCTGAGAGATTTTTAAACCAAAACTGCTCTTTTTGAACTGTAAATCCTACAAGGGCGGGTTCTAGTTTATTAATAGTGTGTCCAAACTTTTTAGCTATATCAAAACCTATACTTGAAGCTCCTAGCATTGCATATGATAAACCACCACTTGCAACTACTACTTTTTTAGCTTCAATTAATTTTGTATCTGTTTTTATTTTATAATGTTTATTAAATTCAATATCTAAAACTGTGGTATTCAAGTATTTTTTTATATGAGTAGTAAGTTTTGTAAACATATCAATAACATCTTGAGAAGAGTTACAAAAATATGTTCCTTTTACAATTTTAGGATTAATTTTTGGAAATACGCCATTTTTATTTAAAAAGTCTAATAAATCATCTTTTGAGAATTTTTCTAATAACTCTTTTACAAATTGAGTATCACCTAAGTAATTTTTACAAGTTACAAGTTCATTTGTAATATTACATTTTGCTCCACCTGAAACTTTTATTTTAGGTGCTAATTTTGCATTTGCATCAATGATACAGATACTTTTATATTTATTTTTATCAAGATTTGAAGCTAGCATTAAAGAACTAGCTCCAGCTCCTATAATTGCTATATCGTAGATGTTTCATCCTTTTTACATATAAACCTATTAGTTCCATCAATATGTTCATATTTCAAAGTATAAGCATTTGCTTTTAAAATATTATGAACAATATATAAACCTAAGCCAAAAGAATCTTTTGATTTATCTTCATTTGAAGAAAACGGTTCAAAATAGCTTTCCAATGGATTTTCTAAGATTTCACCTTGATTCTCAAAAATTATATCTTCATTTTCATTTTTTATAATTACTTCTTTATTTGGTGAATATTTTACTGCATTGTCTATTAAGTTTTTTATTGCAATTGAAAATAATTTGAAATTTATTTCTAATTTTTTATTCTCAAATTTTCCTATTACATTTTCTTCTTCTACCATTAAAATATCTTTTGCATTATCGATAATATCTTCTAAGAAGTAAATCTTTTTTTCTATATTTTTTGAAGATGAAATTAATTCTTCTATTGAAGCAAATTCATTTATCAAAGATTCAAGTCTTGTAAAAACTGATTTTAATTTTTCATTATTTTCTTCATTTTGTTCAAGTTGAGTTAAAAACTTACCTTTTGTAATGGGAGTTTTAAGTTCATGCATAATATTTCTAATAAAAATATTTCTGGCTTCTTTTAAACTTTTTAATTTTAAAGCTGTTTTTTTAAACTCCATTGCTAAAAGAGAGACTTCATCTTTTGAGTTACTATTGCAACACTCAAAATCAAAGTTTTCATCACCAAGAGTTTTAACCTTGTCTTTTAAAATTTTAAGGGGAATTAATTTTCTAAGAGTTATTAAATATACTAAAATAATAGTAATTAATAAAATTGCAAAAACTAAAGATATATAAAGTTGAGAATTACTAGTTGAACTATTATCATCTCTTATTAACAATGTATTATTTCTTTTTTTAACATAAATATAATTTTTATCATCAAGGCTTAAAACTCTAAAAATATCATCATTTCGTGGATGCATTTTTTCAACTAATATTTTCGTTTTTGGATTATATGTAATTGCGTTAATTTTTCCAGTATCTGTGAAAAGAACATATCCTATTTCTTCCAAGTTTTTTAGGAAATTCTCATCAATTCCTATTTTTTCTTGCCTAAAAGTCATTTTTACAATTGGATTATATCGTTCTAAAAACTGTCCTTCTTTTGCCCTATAATCATGTGTAATTAGAATTAAAAAACTTGTAATTACTAATAATACTGATATTATAAAACTTACACTAATTGTAAAAAATATTGATTGTCTATTCATTGTATAAATTTATATCCCATTCCTCTTATTGTATGTAAGTATTGTGGTTCTTTTGAGTTATCTTCTATTTTATGTCTTATTCTATTTATAATAACAGCTAAAGAACCTGTACTTTCATAATCTTGATTTAATATATCTGAATTTTCAAATATATCTTCCCTTGAAATAACGAAACCTTCTCTTTTAATAAAAAGAGATAATACCTCAAATTCACCTGCTGTTAGTTTAATGTAAGTTCCATTTTTTGTGATTTCTTTTTTATCGCTATCTAAAATAAAAGTCTTATTTTTATTTTCTTCTTGCACATTTGAGTGATTAAATCTTCGTAAAATTGTTTTTATTCTAATTTCTAATTCCCTTGGGTCATAAGGTTTTGGCAAATAATCATCAGCTCCTAATTGTAAAGCTATTACCTTATCTGTTATATCACTTCTTGCACTTGAAATTATAATTGGAATATTAAAATCTTTTACTATTGCTTTACAAACATCTAATCCATCCATTCCAGGAAGAGTCAAATCTAAAATAATTAAATCATATTTGTTCATTTTCAAAGATGAAAGAGCCAAAAATGGCTCTTCATAGTTGGTAACTTCCATATTAAATTGCTTTAAGTATTGTGTTAGAACATTTGCTAATTCTAAATCATCTTCTATCATTGCAATTTTTATCAAAATCTATCCTTTTAAATAGTCCCTATTTAAAAGGAACCTAATCATTTTCAATTTACTTTTAACGGTATTTATAAAAATACCTAAAGTAATACAAATTCTAAAGGGCTTTAGAAAAAGCCTTATAATTTTTTATCCATTTTTTCTTTTCTTAAATCCATTAAAACTTTTAGTTGTTCTTTTTGTTTTGCTGTTAAAATAGCATAAGATTTTTCTAATATTTCTGCATTTGATTTTAACATATTATCTCTTTTTTCATTCATAATCTTAATATATTTATCTTTATCGAAACCATCTTTTGTAAATGCATCATCAAAACTTTCCATATTTACTCTATTTTCAAATACAATTTTTTCAATTTGAGCATCTTGTTCAGGACTTAAGTTTAATTTTTTGAATATTCCTACTACTGATCTTTCATGATGTCTATCACCTTTATCCATAGAACCTTTTTTCATCATACAAGATGAATCTGCATCTTTTTTCATTTGCTCATTTCCTGCAAATAATCCTGTTGCTAAAAGTGTACTTAACGCTAAACCTGATATCATTTTATTTCTTGTTGTCATTTTAAATCCTTCGTATAATTTTGGTATTTGAAATTGTTACATTATTGTTTTAACCATTTATAAATTTTATATTAATGAAAACTTAATCAAAGTAAAAAAGAAGAAATTATTTTTCTTTTGATATAATAAATAATAAAAATATAATATTAAGAATAATAACTATGAAACTATCAAAATTTATTAATAAATTCATTTTTTCTATTGCTTTTATATGCACTACCATAGTGTTCTTTGTATCTATTTTCTTCCAATATATGAGCTATAAAAAAGATATTCAACATATAAAAAAAGAGTTCATTCAATATAAAAAAAATGAATTAATAAAAGAAATCCAAATAATTTACGATTTAGTAGATCAAAATAGTAATATATTAGAAGAATTAACTAAAAATCTACCTGCTAATATTAATATAAAAGACATTGAAAAAGAAAATAAAAACAACATACTAGATTTACTTGCATCTTATGTAATAGGTAAAGATGGCTATATTTTTGTAAATACCTTAGATGGTAAGGCATTGATCTGGGATGGGAAAAGGCTTGAAACTCCAAAAGAGTATCCAGACAAAAAATTATTACAAAAACAAATTGATTCAACAAAAACAGATGGCTTTTTATTTTATAAATTTAAAAAGCCAGATACTATAGAAAAATTTGACAAACTTGCATTTGTAAAAGAGTATAAAAAATATGGTTGGATCATAGGGACAGGTACATATTTAGATGATATAGAAATAGAATTGACTAGAAAAGAAGCAATTTTTAAAAAAAATATAGAAAATCAGATTATGAGTTTATTTACAATTTTTATTCTAATTTTAATTGTTATTTACATTATTTCAAAAAAATTATCAAAATATATAAAAATAAATATCCAAAACCTTACTTCTTCTTTTGAAAAAGCATCTAGAAAAGATATTAAAATAAATACAGATGATTTAACATTTAAAGAATTTATCTCCCTTGCAAATAATTTGAATAGTGTTTTAGAAAATAAAATTGCTACTAAAAAAATATTGCAAGACTACGTAGATATTGTTAATGAAAACATTATAATTTCTTCTACAAATAAACAAGGAATTATTACAGATGTTAGTAAAGCTTTTTGTGAAATTTCAGCTTATACAAAAGAAGAATTAATTGGACAAACCCACAGTATTATAAGACATCCAGATACTCCTGATTCATTTTATAAAGATATTTGGGATACATTACTTAGTAAAAAAGAGTGGAAAGGTGAAATCAAAAATAAAGATAAATATGATAATGACTATTGGGTTTTAGCAATTATAAAACCTGTAATTAAAAATGATGAAATAGTTGGTTTTACTGCAATTAGAACAAATATTACTGATAAAAAACATATTGAATATCTATCTATAACAGATGATTTAACACAACTTTATAACAGAAGATTTTTTAATATAAAAATAGAAAAAGAGATAAATAGAGCAAAAAGAGAAAATAGTTATTTATCTTTTTTAATAATAGATGTAGATTATTTTAAAGATTACAATGACAGTTATGGTCATCAAAAAGGAGATATAGCTCTTCAAGAAGTTTCAAATATACTTAAAAAATATACAAATAGAAGTAGTGACTTTGCATTTAGATTAGGTGGCGAAGAGTTTGGTATTATTACTAGACTTGATAAAGAAAAAGTTATTGAATTTGCAAATAATATAAAAGATGAGATAGAACAGCTTCACATTGAACACAATAAAAGTTCTATCTCAAAATATTTAACTATTTCAATTGGTATTACTTCAAAAATTGGCTTTGATCTTCTAGATACTACCACCTTATATAAAGAAGCAGATGATGCACTATATATTGCTAAAAATAATGGAAGGAATTGTATTTTTATACAAAAATGAAAATGAAAATACGAATAGGCACTTTTAATTTATATCAATTTGTTGAACCTCCATTTTCATGGTATACAAAAAAAGAAAGATTTACCCCTGAGCAGTGGATAGAAAAAACTGCTTGGATAAAACAGCAAATTACAAATATGAATTGCGATATTATTGGTTTTCAAGAAGTTTTTTCTAAAGATGCATTAGAAGAGTTAGTTAGTGAATTGGGTTTTAAATATTTTAAAACAGTTGATAATGCAAAAATCAGTAAAAAAAATGAAAAGGTTTATACAAGTACAACTGTAGCCATTGCTTCAAAATATCCTATAAAAAACTTAAAAAAAGTAGATATAGATTTTCTAGCTTTAAAGAAACACTATTATGAAGGTTTTTTTAAATTTGCAAGGGAGCCAATTAAAGCTACTATTAGTTTAGAAAATGAAAAAGAATTAGATGTTTATGTTTGTCATTTAAAATCAAATAGAGATAATGAATTTGAATATATTTTCACAGAAAATTCTTCAATGGCTGAAAAAATAGAAAAAGTTTCAAAAGCTTTAAAAGAGAATTATTCTGTATCTTTAAAACAAAGACTTTGCGAAGCTAGCTCACTTTACTCAAATATAAAAAGAACAAAAAGAGCTGCAGTTTTATTAACGGATTTAAATGATAAAGAATTTTCTTTAACAATTGATGCTTTAACAAATAGAAAATATCATGAAGAAAAACGAAAAAATGATAGATTTTTACTTTTAGATGCTTATCATCTTGATGAAAAAGAAGTTTATAACCCACATCCAGAATTTAAAGGAATAAAAAGAACAGCAACTAGTTATTTTGCTGGAAAAGGAAATGTACTTGATTATATTTTTGTTTCAAATAAATTTGATAAAAAAGCAAAAGATACTATAGGTGAAGTAATATCTTATGAAGTACTAGATGAGCATTTACAAAAAAATCAAAATGGTTCACTTCTAAGTAGTGACCATGCTCAAGTTGTTTGTGAGATTAAATTTACATAAAAAAATAAAACTACATAATAAAATTTATATAATCATAAAAAAGACACTTTTTACACACTTTGATTTATTATAATTCTTCTATAATAAATTTTGCAGTAATTTATTATAAGAGCAACCCAAAATACAAACAATTATTTTTAAATCGTTCATGCTCTTCCTTAAGTACTAAAAAGAGAAAGTGTGCTTTCATTCTCTTTTTTAAAAGATTTCTCAAAATAAATCTCCTAAGTTTATTTTTAATGAAATCTTTTTTTGAATTTTAATATAGAATAAATTTCCCTCCTAATGGTTTATTCTATACATGTAACCCTAAGTTAGAAAAGAGAAAGTTGCAATATGCTTTCTCTTTTTTTTATTCTTTATTTCCTCAAATACCTCAAAGTTGTAGCAATAATATCATCGTCATCTTTACTTGGAGATTTTATACTCTCTTTTGTATCATCAGCTTTTGTAAATGTAATATTCATTTCATAAGAGCTAATAGTTTGTATACCTTTATTTAAAGCCAGAATTTTTATGATAATAAGTTCAATAAATTGTTTTGTATAAATATCAGGTTTCCCAAATCTATCTTCCATCTCTTCTTCAATTTTATAAACTTCTTGAATATCACTAGCCTTACTTAATCTTCTATAAAGTTCAAGTCTAACTCTATCTTCATGAATATAATCATCAGAAATATATGCAGAAATTGCAAGTTTAATATCAACTGTTTTTTTCTGTGCTTTTTCATCACCACTAAGACTTGCAAGGGCATCTTCTAACATTTTAAGATATAAGCCATATCCTATTTGTTTTATATGACCACTTTGAGCTTCACCAACAATATTTCCACCACCTCTGATTTCTAAATCTTGGTGAGCTAAAGCTGTTCCACTTCCTAGATAAGAATTAGATTCTAAAGCAACAAGTCTTTTTACTGCATCATCAGTAATATGTTTTTTATCTTCAACAACGTAATAACAGAAACCTTCTTTATTACTTCGCCCTACTCTTCCTCTTAACTGATGTAAATCAGCAATTCCAAATCTGTCTGCCCCATCAATTATAATTGAATTTGCATTTGGTAAATGAAGACCTGATTCTACTATTGAAGTTGCTAGTAATATATCAAACTCTTTTTCTTCAAAGGCTTCGATAATTTTTTCTGCAAGCTCTGGTTTTATTTGAGAATGAATTACTTGAATTTTAATTCCTGGAACTATTTGTTCGATATCAGCTTTTTTTGCTTCTATTGAGGCAATATTATTATGAACATAAAAGAGTTGTCCACCTCTTCTTTTTTCTCTTAAAATAACTTCTTTAATAAGTTTATCACTAAACTCTTTTACATAAGTTCGAACTCCTAATCTTTCACTTGGAGGGGTAAGAAGTGAACTCATACCTTTTAGTTTTGACAAGGCTAGATTTAAAGTTCGAGGAATTGGTGTGGCACTCATAGAGAAAATATGAACATCTTCTCGTAAGTGTTTTAATTTTTCTTTTTGTTTTACACCAAATTTATGTTCTTCATCTATAATTACCAAGGCTAAATCTTTTGTTTTAACACTTAATAATGAGTGGGTTCCAATTACTATTTGAATATCTCCATTTTCAAGTCCTTTTTTAATACTTGTTTTTTCTTTAGCTGATGTTTTTCCATCTAATTTTGCAACTTTAATTCCAAATTCTAAGAATCTTTTTTGAATTCCATGGAAGTGTTGAGAGGCTAAAAGTGTTGTAGGACAAATAAAAAGTGCTTGAAATCCATCTAATACAACAGCTAACATTGCATTCATTGCAACTTCAGTTTTACCAAATCCAACATCTCCTGAAAGAAGTCTATCCATAACTCTTCCACTACTTAAATCTGCAAAAATCTCTTTGATACTTCTTTTTTGATCTTTTGTATAGTCAAATCCAGAGCTTTTTGGAAAATCTTCAAGTAGTTTTTTCTCAGTATTTATTTTTATACCATTTACAAGTTCCCTTGCTGCTGCTAGTTTTATAATATCATTTGCAATTGCAAATAATCTATCTTTTACTTTTTCTTTTAACTTAGCAAAAGAGCCTTTCCCTAGTTTATCTACAACAGCATAAGAACTTCCATCTGCTATATATCTATCAATTAAATCTATATTTTCAACAGGAATTAAAAGCTTGTCATCACCTGCATACTGAACTATTACAAAATCTCTTTTAGCTCCCATTACAGTAACGGGTTCTATTCCTTTGTATTGACCAATTCCATGTTTTTCATGTACTACGAAGTCGTTTAGTTGAAGTTCATCAAGAACAAGTTTTACTTTTTTCTTTCTTCTTCTTTTTATCTCTTTATTTAAAGAAATTATTACTTCATCACGTCCTACTAGATTTAAAATATAGTTTTCAAAAACATATTTGATATTTTTGTCATTTAAATCTAAGTCATAAGCTTTTACTTTAGCCTGGGTTCCTGAAATAATTGTGATTTTTTTCTCTTTGTGAAAAGAGATAAACTCTTTTACATTTGCAGGGGCAATTTCTTGGTAGCTTTTGCTATTATAAATTTGAGGTGTTAATAAAAACTTATCTTTGTTTATTCTTTTTTCTTCAAAAACATAAACTTCATCAAGTTCTTCAAGAGCATCTTGAGTGATAAATGAACCTAGATTTTGAGGTAAATATTCACCTAGATTATCTAAATACCAAAATCCAAGTGAGTGAATATCTTTAATAAATGCATCACTTGAAACTGTTTCTATTTGTTCATTTATTAATTCAAGCGATTCTTCATCAAGGGCAAGAAAAGCTGGATTTATAGAAAAAGTTTCTATCTCATCTTTTGTTGATTTTTGATCTTCAATATCAAACTGTCTAATACTTTCAACTTCATCATCAAATAGTGAAACCCTATATCCAAATTCACTTCCAAGTGGGCAAATATCAATAATATCTCCCCTAATAGAAACTTCTCCTTCGCTTGTAACTATATCTACAAAATAGTATCCCCAATTGTAAAGTTTTGATTTTAGTTTATCAATTTTGATTGTGTCTGCAAAATTTATTGTAAAACTATCAAAACATTTCTCTTTTGGAAGAGGATATGAAATTGTTCGAATAGGTGAGATTAGGATTTTATCTAGTTTTTTATAAGAATAATAAGAGCTTAGAGTTTTTGTAATATCTTGAAGCTCATCACTAAAAGATAATAAATCATCTCCAAAATTTGCTCTAAAATCTGATAGTACAAAAGGTTTAAAACCCAAATATGCCACAATATCTGAGGCTATTTGGGCTTGTCTGTCATCATTTACAATTAAAAGTTGACACTCTTTTACTCTTTTTTCATCTTTTAGATTTTTTAAAAAGTCATAAATATTTTTCACTATTTTTCTACTTGTACTAGCTCAAAATCATTTGTATTCTTATCATAATAATATGTAGGATAAGGTGTTTCATTTAATAAAAAGATTAGATTTGCATCATTAAATTTATTTTTTTGAAGACCTTTTCTAAATACTTCTAAGATATAAGCTTTTGTAGAAAAAGTGGTAGTAGATGAGTGAGCTGTATATACAAAATCTTCACCTTCTATGGCTTTAAAGCCTTCTCTTTTAACATGTTTTTCAAACTTTTCTTTATCTTCTAAACCACCAACATCCAATAAAACTACTACTTCAATACCTTCCATTTTACCCTCAAAACTTTTTTGCGATATTCTAACATATAAAAGTTTTGTTATTGATTTCAAATAAAAAATAACTTTTATAAATTATGATACAATATATTATTAACTAGATTTCTAAAAGATTACTTTTCTTGAAAAGGATTAAAAATGAATTATGAACTACTAAATAAACTTGCTATGGAAGAAAATGAAAAACTAAAAAGTGAGAAATCATTTTTAGCAAAAAGAAATGACATACTACATATGGAAATTGAAACTTTGAAAAAAATGATAAGGGAATTACAAGAAGACAAAACTTTTTTAGAAAGTGAAGTTGAGTCTTTAAAAAGTGCACTAACTTTTAAAAAAGAGCAAAATTCTTATGATATACCCCACTATTCCTAAGGTTTTAAATATATTCAAAATAAAAGAAAGATTAAATCTTTCTTTTATTTCATCACTAATGTGCTAAAAAGTCCAATAATTCCACCAAAAACAGCTCCCCAAATAACTAGCCATCCTAAGTGTTCTTTTATCATATCTTGAACTATTTCTTTTACCATTGAAGGCGTTAATTCTTCTAATCTTACATTTACAATTTTGCTTAATTTATTGTAAACATCTTCACTTAAATCTTCTGATCTCAATGCTTCTTTTACAACTTCTTGAAATGCATCACTTTGGGAAATTGAGATTATTGAAGCCTGTAATTTTTTTGTAAATGGTTCTCTTAAAGGCTCTAGTGCAGCTTCTCCTCCAAACATTCCTAACATTCCACCAAAACTTGATTGCATTACTGATTCTTTTAATGATTCATAGGCAGGTGAGAAATCTGTTTTATTTAAAATTTTCTCAAAATCTATTGTTTTTTTAGCACTATTTACCTCATCTTGGAAAAATCTTGTTAGATTTTCACGAGTAAAAAACTGATTCATTAATAGATTATGAATTGATAATTTAAATTGAGAAAATTTACTTTCAATTACACCTGAACCATAAAGGTATGGTACTTTTTCAAAAAGCATATGAATAGCAAGTGTGTTTGTAACAGCACCACTAAGAGCAAAAAGTCCAACCATAAAAATAGTGTCATTTCCATTTGAATAACCATAAGCCATGATTAGCACTGTGATTATATTTGTAATATCTGATTTATTCATAATATAAAATCCTTTACTTTTTTTATAAAGATTTTATCATAAGTTTTTAAAATAGCTTTTAAAAATCTTTTGTCACTATCTTGTAATCAAAGCTTCTTATAATTTTATAAATTAGGAGTATACATGATTGATATTCAAAAAGAGATAGAAAAAAAATTTCCAAATATGAATAAAAAAGATAATTTTTTAAAAAAATCTTTATTTAAAGTAGCCAAAAAAATAGTTCATGAAGATTCAATAAACCAATTTTTAACACAAAATGAACACTTAAAAGGCTTTGAATTTGTTGATGCGGTGTTGGATTATTTTGATTTTGATTATACGGTTTCAAGTAGTGATTTACAGAATATTCCAACAAGTGGAAAAGTAGTAATCATTGCAAATCATCCCTTAGGTGGACTTGATGCACTTTGTTTACTAAGACTGATTTCACAAGTGCGAAAAGATGTAAAAATTGTAGCGAATGACTTTTTAGCAGGATTTGAAGCTTTGAATTCTCTTTTAATTCCAATTGATAACTATAAATTAAGACAATCAAAAAATGATATAAAAAAAATCTATGAATCTTTGAATAATGAAGAAGCTATTATCTTATTTCCAGCAGGTGAAGTAAGTCGTGCAACAGCAAAAGGGATAAAAGACCCCGCTTGGAATAAAGGATTTTTAAACTTTGCACAAAATTCAAATGCTCCTATTTTACCAATTTTTTTAGATGCAAAAAACTCAAAAACTTTTTATACAATTTCAGTTATAAATAAAACCTTTTCAACACTTTTATTATCACACGAAATGTTTAATAAAAAATCAAAAAGAATTCCTATAAAAATTGGCCAAATTATTCCAAATGAAAATATAACTCCAAAGGGAATTGATAAAAAGTTTTTATTAAATCTATATAGAAAACATTTATACTCTTTAAAAAAAGGTAAAAAATCTTTTTTTGAAACTCAAAGTGCAATTGCACATCCAGTTAGTAGAAGAGATTTATTAAATGAGTTAAAAAGATCAAAAATTATTGGGCAAACCTCTGATGGTAAAAAGATTTTTTTATATGATTATATAGAAGACTCAATTGTTTTAAAAGAGCTTGGAAGATTAAGAGAATTATCTTTTAGAAAAGTAGGAGAAGGTGTAAATAAAAAAAGAGATACGGATAAATATGATATTTATTACCAACATATTATTTTATGGGATGAAAATGACCTTGAAATTGTAGGTTCTTATAGAATTGGAAATTCTGATTTTATATTTAAAAATATTGGAGTAAAAGGTTTTTATTCAAATAATCTATTTAAATACAATGAAGAGTTTACTCCATATTTAAAAAATTCAATTGAGCTTGGAAGAAGTTTTGTTCAGCCTAAATATTGGGGAACTAGAGCTTTGGATTATCTTTGGTTTGGAATTGGTGCATATTTAAAAAATAATCCAAATATTAAATATATGTTTGGACCTGTTTCTATGAGTGCATCATTTCCAACGGTTGCTAAGGATATGATGATATTTTATTATAGTCATTATTTTAAAGAGCAGGAAAATTTGATTGAAGCTAAAACTTCTTATCAATACTCAAATAATATAAGTGAAATAAAAGAACTTTTTGATTTAGAAGATAAGAAAAAAGATTTTAAATTTTTAAAATCCGCCCTATCAAATATAGGTGTAACGGTTCCCACTTTATACAAACAATATAGTGAAATCACAGAAGATGGAGGTGTTAAATTTTTGTCTTTTAATATTGATAAAAACTTTGCTGATTGTATTGATGGATTTATTTTAGTTGAAGTTGATAAAATTAATGAACGTGCTAAAAAACGATATATAGATAAAGAGTAGTTTTAAACTACTGCTTTATCTACTTTCTCTTTCTTTTTTTTCTTTCTTCCCATATACATCATAAGACCTGTTATTGTAAATAATGCCATTAAAGATGAAGTTATAAACATCATAATTTTCCCAAATAAACCAAAGTATTCACCCGTATGTAGAGCTAAAATACTTTTCATCAGTTTTTCAGCCATAGATTTATCTTCAAATTTTTCATGACTAATAACTTCATTTGAATTTATATCTAATTCAATTTTATTCATAGCCATATCGTGGGTAGGATTTACTGGCAAATATGAAAAGGTATAAGTTTCATTTTTTGCAGCGAATCTAATATTTATTTTTTCATACTCTTTTATATTTTCATTAAATAAATCAACAGCTTTTTGAACATCTGTATATGATAAAACACTATTTTCATCAAATTTAACTGGCATTTTTTT
>CBFHMY010000004.1:0-59813 GCA_965657055.1 uncultured Aliarcobacter sp.
TAGGTACATCATAATTTACGTTATCTAAATAATTCGATTCAAAATCACTTTTCAACTTTGATTTGACTGAAGATATGTCTAAATTTAATTCATCTTGTATAGAATAAAAACCTTTTTGAAGATCTAAAAATGAAGTCTTTGTACTTTGTGAATTTGATAAAGAGAGTAGTAACCCTTTTAAATATCCAAAATAATTCTCTATTTCACCTTTTTTCGATGCTTCTATAGATAATAATTGTTCATATTTATCATGAACGATAGCTTTTTGCATATTTAAAACGGTAAATAGTGTTGAAATAATTGAAAGAGATAAAATACTAAATAACACTAAAACAATTAATTTTGTTTTTACTGAACGAATTTTTATTGACAAAAACAATCCTTTAAAAAAATTTAGAACAATTATTCTATAATAAAAAATAGTATTAAAAGCCATTATATTGTATATAAAATAATCATTTATAATACTACTTTTAAATATTATTTATGCAAATATAAGTTTATATGTATAATAAATATACTCTAATATAGTAATTAAATCAAACAGAAATAATACTCTCTCCACTTTTAACCCAAGAACTTAATAGCTCACCTGTGTAATAAACTTGCATATCACAAGATTTAAGCTCATTCTCAACACCTAAATCTTCAGCACATTTTTTACACGCAATTACCTCTACACCATCAGCTATCATTTGTTTAATTTTTTCTTGAACTTCTTTATCTTTTGCTACTAATCCTTGAGATGCTCCCCAAATTAGAATTTGAACATTTCCTATCCAACCTTTTAGTTTTGCATTGTGAGCATATAAACATATCATATTCATAGCTGTTTCTTTGTTATCAGTTGTCCATAAAATTTTTGCTGTATTGTTCATATTTTCTTCCTTTTATTAATTTAATTATAATATTAATATAATTTTCCTATTTTTCCTGCAAGATTTCCACTTGAAAATGACCATTGAAGATTATATCCACCACAAGGTCCATCTATATTTACTACTTCTCCACAAAAGAAAAGTCCTGAAACTAAATTACTTTGCATAGTTTTTGAATCTATTTGTTTTAGTTCAACTCCACCCCTTGTGATCATTGCATTTTTAAAACCTTCGTGACCAATTACAGTAAGCGGTGTCCAAGCTAGAGTTTTTATAAGTTTTTCTCTTTTTATTCCATCTATATTTTTAAATCTTTGACTTGAATCCACATCACAAATATTACAAATCTCTTGGGCTACACTTAAAGCTAAGAGTGTATTTAAATTTTCTAAAACCGTATTTGTAGGATTTTTTTCTATTTCTTTTTTAATATGAGTATAAATCTGCTCTTCATTCATACCTTTTAAAAAACTAATTAAAAGTGGAACTTCATTATGTTTGGCAATTATTGGCGTTAATTCTCTTGCAAAATCTAATACAACAGGACCACGAATTCCATTATTAGTGAAGATTAAATCTCCTGTTAATTTTAGCTTTTTGTATTTTGGAATATCTACTTTTAAAATAGCTTTTGCAATGGTATCTGCTTTGCAAACTGCAAAATTCTTTTCTTTTGTAAATAGTGGCATCATAGCTGGATGTAAAGATGTAACTTCATGTCCAAATTCCTTTGCAAAAATATAACCATCTCCCGTTGCTCCTAAAGTTGGATAACCTAATCCTCCAGTTGCTAGAATAATATTTTTTGATTTATAAATAGAGTTTTGAGAATTTATTACAAAAATATCATCTATTTTTTGAATAGTTTGTATATCAACAGAACATTGAACTTCAATATTTAATCTTGCAATCTCATCATCTAAAGATTTTAAAATAATACTTGAACTATGGTCTGCTGGAAATACTCTAAACCCATCTCTAGCAATTGTCTCAACTCCAATGCTTAGAAAGAAATCTCTTAGATCATCTGCAGTAAATGCAGCTAGAGCATGGCTCATAAAACGACCATTTTTACCAAATTTTCCCATAAAATCCTCAGTGCTTAGAGTATTTGTAAGATTACATTTTCCTCCACCTGTAGCTTTTAATTTTGCTGCAATTTTTGGAAGCTTTTCAAGTAATAAAACATCATTTTTTTCTTTTGCAGCACTAATACTTGCCATTATTCCAGCAGGTCCACCACCTATTACTATTACATCATAAATATTATTCAATTCATTCTCTTTAATTTTTTTATGTATTATATATTATGCATCAAGTGGCTTTGATAAAATTTGTGGATATTTTGCATATTTCTAAAATTTGATATAATTCTTTTGCCATAACTTTTAGATATACTCTAATTAAATTACAAAGGATTTTAATGGCTGGAATATTAGGTTATTTATCAGTTCTAACAGACGATATAAGCTCACTTGCTGGGAAAACAATGGCAACTACTGCCAAATCTTTGGCAACCTCTCTTGATGATGTAGGGCTTTTATTTGATGATATTGCTACATATACAAAATTAGCGAGTATTAAATCATCAGGTCTTTTAGTGGATGATTTAGCAGCAATTGCAAATTTTACAAATGAAACAACTTCTGATATTCTCAAAAAAGAATTATCAAAGGCAAAATCAGTAGATGAATTAAAACAAAATATAGAAAAGCTTGATGAAAAATCAAAAAAAGAAGTTTTACTTGAATTAGAAAACATAAGACAAATAGCTATTTTAGAAGCTAAAAGAAAAGCAGCACTAAGAGAGTTACCTATTGTTTATAAAATTGCAAAGGGAAGTTTTAAAAACAAATTCATAATTATTCCTATAGTTTTACTTCTTAGCTACCTTGCTCCTTGGGCTATTTCTCCTATTTTAATCCTTGGAGGAATTTATCTAGCCTATGAAGGTATTGAGAGTATTTTAGAAAAACTGGGACATCATCATGAAGTAGAAGATGAAAAAGAAACAATAAAAGAGTTATCAAGTGAAAAACTTGAGGATGAAAAAGTAAAAAGTGCTGTAAAGACAGATTTTATTTTATCTTTTGAGATTATTGTAATATCCTTAAGTCTTATAGAAAATACAGAATTTATAACAAAACTTTCTGTTTTATTTCTTGTTGGTATCTTAACAACTATTTTTGTATATGGAATAGTAGCTTTAATTATAAAACTTGATGATATTGGTTTTTACCTACAAGAGAAAAAAAGTGCAGTTTTAAAAACTATTGGAAATGCTTTTGTAAACTCAATGCCATGGATTATTAAAGGTATAGGAATTTTAGGTACTGTTGCTATGTTAGCAGTTGGAGGTGGGATAATAGCTCATGAAACACATGTACTACATTCATTTGATGAAATTTTAAAAAGTATTCCTTTAGGATCTTTCTTTGTTGAAATTATTCTAGGTGGGATTATTGGGTTTTTAGCTGTAAAAATTGTTCCTATTTTTATGCCTATTTTTAATAAGTTTAAGAAAAACTAAACTGTAAAAACAGTTTAGTTTTTTATCTAATATAATCTTTCTAAAAATCTACTATTAAAGAAGTTAAAAGTTTTTTATCTGCATTTACTTTTGTTGTTTGATTTACATAATCAACTCTATAACTAACTCCCAATGATAAGTTGTCAGTCATTTTTACACTCAATGATGTATCACTTGCCATAAAATACTTATCATAATCTTCAAGAGAAACTAAATAGTTAAACATTTGTTTAAACTTCAAATTTTCATTGATTTTATATCTATAGTTTATTTCAGCTCTTGAAGCTACATATTCATCTTTTTTACCACTTGAGTATTGATCTAAAGCATAATCTAAACCACCTTGTAAATCAACAGATTGTTCTTTAGTATCTAATAATTTATACCCAAGTCCTGGTCCTGTATTTAATCTGTAGTCATAGTCTGAAAATTGATCTTTTAAATAATTTACTCCATAATAAACATATATTTTTTCATCTAACATATAATTATAATCTAATTCAATATCATATTTATTTGCAGAGCTTTCGCTATTATTTTCACTATAAAGAATATTTCCTTTTGCTTTAAAGCTACTTCTATCACTTAAAGCTGTTGTTGCTTCTAGTTTTGTTGAAAACGTACTTGTATTTGAATTTCCACTTGTTTGTACATAAGATAACTCTAAATGTTTATCAACATCTAAAGCATAAGATGTAGATGCAAAAATTGCTAAAATACAAATTTTGCTAACAATAATTTTACTCACTATTCTTTCCTTAATTGCTGTCTTTTATTTGCTTTTGAAACTTCTTTTTGTGCAAAATCATAAGTATCAGGTATTATTTTTTTTAAAAATGCAGGAAAACTTCTTCCTTCAACACTCATAACATCTTGTAAAATAGCATTTGCTATTAATTCTTTATCATAAGAAGCACTAAGATATTCATACAAAAATTGCGCAATTCTATCAAGAGAAATCTTATAAGTAGATTCACTTCTTTTATAAAGCCATTTTGAAAAATCAGAAAAATTTTCATATACTTTTCCGTCAGAAAAAAGTAATACAGTTGTTTTTTGAAAATTTCCACTGTTATAAACAATATCCCAAAATCTTGCAAATCGTTTCATCTCTTGCATCAAATCAAAACTGATTAAATCATTTTTCAAAATATCATAAGGAGGAGCATCATTATAAACCATTCCATAAACTTTATCATGTCTATCAAGGGTAGTTCCTGATAATTTTTTCAAAATTCCAACTTGTATTTCACCCGTTGAAAGTGTATAAAGTTGATTTAAATTTCTTCCAAAACTTTCAATACTTTCACTTGGAAGTCCAATAATTAAATCTATATGCATATGAGCATGGGTTTCTTGAGATAAAAACTTTAGATTATCTTTTATTTTGTCTAGTTTTAAATTTCTTCTAATCTCTTTTGCTACATCTAAATTTAGTGTTTGAATACCAACTTCAAGTTGTAAACAACCTGCTTTAAACTGTTTGATTAAATCCCTTAATTCTTCGGGAAAATTATCAGGAATAACTTCAAAATGTAAAAAGTAATCCTCTTGCTTTGCTAAGAAGTAATTCAAAATAGCTTTTGCATAAGATATTTTGATATTGAAAGTTCTATCTATAAACTTAAAACTTCTAGCACCTCTTTGCCACAGTTTTTCAATCTCATCTAAAAAAATATTTATATCTAAATATCTCATTTTTGTTTCTATTGAAGATAGGCAAAACTCACACTCAAAAGGACACCCACGTGCATTTTCCACATAAATATGTCTATTTTTTATATCAAAATCTGTGTAATCATCATAAGGTAAAGCAATTGTTTCAAAATCAACTTTTGGGGAATGAATAGTTCTTGCTTGAGTACAGTTTCCATCTAGTAATTCTTTGCAAAGATTATAAAAAGAAACTTCACCTTCTCCACAAACTATGTAATCAGCCGTATCAAAATTTACTCTAAGTGGAGTGTAACTAACCTCAGGACCACCTAAGACAACAATAGTATCAGGTGATACTTTTTTTATAATTCGAACAAGTTCACCTATATCAAAAGCATTCCAAATATATACAGCTATTCCTATAATTTTGGGTTTTTTAGCAAGTATTTGTTCTGCTATTGTTTGAACCGAAGAGTTTATAACAAACTCTAAAATTTCAGCTTGTGGTTTTAATTCTTTTAAATTTGCTAATAAATATCTCAATCCCAATGAACTATGAGAATATCTAGAGTTTAATGTAGTAAGTATTATGTTTTTCATTCGCGATTGTAACACAAAAAAAAGAAAAATAATATCAAGTAAATTAAAGTATCTAAAGTAAATTTAGCTTAAGAAGCTATAATAAACAATACTAACTATAATTTATTGAAGGAAAGAATATTCTTAGATTATCAAAAACTTTTAAATCAGTAGAGCGTGATGAATTTACACCTCTTATATTATTATTTATTCACTCTTTCTTAAATGGTTTTGCATTAATCTTTTTTGAAACTACGGCAAATACTCTATTTTTAATAGAATATGACACTTCATCCCTTCCATATATTTATATATTAACAGCTTTTGTTTCAGTTATATCTGGTTATTTTTACTCAAAATTAGAAAATAAAGTTACTATTACAAAACTTCTTCGTATCACAATGTTGTTTGTAATTGCAATAATATCTTTCTTTCTAATTCTTATTAAATTCACCGATTCAAAACTTGCATATATGGGAATAATGGTCTCTAAAGATCTTGTGTGGATGTTTGTTGGTATGGAATTTGGTATATTAACTGGTATGATTTTTAATATACGACAAGGTAAACGACTTTTTGGATTATTAATGTCAGGGGAAATATTAGCAGGTATAATAGGAGGATTATCAATAAATTTAATTCTTAGCTATATGAGTACAATTAATTTACTATATATTTCAACTATAACACTAGTTATATCATTTATTTTGCTAAATTATATTTTGAATAAATATCCAAATAGATTTGTTGAAGAATTTGTTGAAGAAAATACTGAAAGTAATTTATCCTATAAAATGATGTTTAAAAATAGATACTATATACTATTTTTTGCCGTTTCAATTTTATCATTTTTTATTTTCTATTTTATAGATTATCTATTTTATTATAATGTTGAAGCAAAATTTACAAATGAAAAAGAGTTAGCAAGTTTTTTTGGAATTTTTTACGCTGCTTTAAATATAATAAACCTTTTTTCAAGTTTATTTATATCAGGTGCAATGATTAGTCGATATGGAGTTATTTTTGGAGTAATGGCAATTCCAATACTCACACTTATTGGAACATCATCACTAATTTTTGTTTCAATTTTCGCACTTACCTTTGGTTTTGTAATTTTAATTATATTAAAATTATTAAATGAAGTATTTGATATATCAATACTTAATCCTACTTTTAAAATTTTATATCAATCAATTTCACCAAAACAAAGAATGAAAGTTTTAGCATTTAGAGAAACTATCATAGAACCAATAACTATGGGTCTTGCAGGAATATTTTTGATTGCTATTTCAATATTTCAGAGTATTGAAATTATTTATTATATTATTTTACTTATGTCACTTATATGGATTATATTAGGGAAAATGTTAAAAGATGAATACATCCTTTCATTAAAAAAACTTCTACATCAAAGGGAAGTTTTTTCAGATGAACTTTCTTTAAAAGATATTGATATAAATATTTTTGTTCTTGGCATAAAAAGTATTAACGACATTGAGGTTCTTTACTGTTTAGATGCATTAATAAAAATAAAGTATAAGGATATTGATATTGTTTTTAAAGATTTAATTTCACATAAAAGCGAAAAAGTACGAATAAATATTTTAGAATATATTGATTTACTTCATCGTGATAATTTAATTAATTCTTTAAGTCTAAGAATTGATATGGAAAAAAATCCCAAGGTTTTAAATAAAGTATTAAAAGTTTATTCTAAGTTAGGAGCTGTTGATGCTATTGAAAAACTATCACCTTATCTTGATGATAAAGATGCAATAGTTCAAGAAGGAGCAATTGTTGCATTACTACAGTTTACTGGAATTGATGGTATTTTAATCGCAGGTAAAGTGTTAAATAATCTCTTTGATTCCAGTAATAAAACAGATAAGATTAAAGCTTTAAATATTTTATCATTCATGAGTGTACCTAGCTTTTATAAATCTTTAAAAGAATCATTAAATAGTGATGATTCTGAGATTAAAAGCATCAGCATAAAAGTTATTGGAAATTTACAAATTAAAAAGTTAGTTCCTAATTTATTAATTAATTTAGAATCTAATGAATATCGAAAAATAAGTATAAATGCATTGATTAAATTTGAAAGTAAAATATTTAATGATTTAGTTGAATACTTTGAAAAAACTCAAACTCTAAGTACTAAATATGCTTTAATAAAAATCATTTCTATGATAAAAAGTGAAAAAGCATATCAATTCTTATTGGAGCATATAAAAGTACCATTATTAAGTGATGTTATTTTTGAAAAGCTTTTTGATACAAACTATATTTCAAAAAAAGAAAGTTTTTTTAAGGAATTGATTTTATGTGAAGTTAATACAATACTATACTATTTAAATGTTTCAGAGATATTAGATAGAAAAAGTTTTTTTAATACACATATTATTCTTCAAGAATTAATATCTAAAAAAATAGAAAATATATTTTTAATTTTAGGCTTTACTTATTCAAAAGATATGATTTCACAATCAATGTTGAATTATAAAAGTAACTCGAAAGACACTAGAGCTTACACTATAGAAATTATTGATAATATGGTTTCTCAAAATATTAAAAAAATAGTTTTACCAATTCTTGAAGATATATCAATTGAAAAAAAGCTTTCATATTATTCAAATACCTTGAAAAAAGAGATTATCAAACAGGATGAATTTATACAAAAAATTTTAAAAGATGAAGATAGTCCCACGATTTTAAGATTATCTATTATATATGAAATTGGTAAGTACAAAAATAAGAATTATTTAAACAATATAGAAAAATTAATTAATAATAAAAATTTAGATATTAAACAAACAGCTGTATGGACTTTAAGTCAATTAAAAAAGGATAAATAATGTTATTAACCATAGAAAAAGTAATTATATTAAAATCAATAAATTTCTTTTCAGAAATATCAGAAAATGACCTTTTATCATTGGCTTCTCAACTAAAGGAAATTGAATATGAAAAAGGTACAACAATTATTAGGCAAGGTGATTTAGGAACATCTATGTATATAATTGTGAGAGGTAAAGTTGATGTAATTATTGATGGAAATAAAGTTACAACTTTAGAAGAACAAAGTATTTTTGGAGAATTAGCAGCTCTTGATCCAGAACCTAGAAATGCAACTATCATCACAAAAGAAGAGACGCTGGTATTTAAAATAAATAGCTCAACAATTTATAATTTAATTTTTGAATATCCGAATGTTGCAAGAGGTATTATAAAAATTCTTTGTAATAGAATTAGAAGTAAATAATATCTATTTAAAAAAATAAGTTTTAACAACATCAGCAAGTATATAAAGCATTAAAAGTGCAAAGATTATTTTATTTGTATTCATAAATTTATTTTATATTAACTTTTCATAAACCAAACTTTTATATACTCACGTTTTATTTAAAGGATTATTATGAAAAATGATACATTTTCGAGATTTAGATTGATCTCATTTATAGAAGGAATATCTTATTTACTGTTAGTATTTATTGCAATGCCACTAAAATATATGTTTGATTACCCATTAGCTGTAAAAATTGTAGGAATGGGTCATGGGGTATTATTTATACTGTTTTTCTTAGCTTTAGTTATGGCTATGAATAAATATAAATGGAAGTTTTTAGGATTTCAATTATTTGTTTATTCTTTAATCCCATTTGGTTTTATTTTAATTGAAAAAATCATTATGAAAAATCCTGCGAAAAAACTAAAATAATATGTTTTTTTCTAAGGGATTTTTAGGCACAAATGCGCCTCTTTATATGGATATAGCAACTATTTATTTCGCTATTTTACCATTTTTACTTGCTTTTAGTATATTATATGCAGTGAAAAAACAGTATAAAAAACACTTCATTTCTCAATTTATAATTTTATGTATAACTTTGTATATCGTAGTTTTATTCGAAATTGGTCTTAGAATCTCAGGTGGATTTATGGAGTATTCAAAATATAGTAATATCTCTTTTGATTTTATGCTAGTCTTTTTAGTTATTCATATTTTTATAGCAATTGCAGCTATTGGCGGATGGATATTTTTATTTATTTCATCTTATAAACAATATAAAAGAAATGAACTTGATGGGAAAAAACACAAAAAAATAGGAAAAGCTATCTTTGCTTCATTGACTATAACGTCAATTATGGGAATTTTTATGTACTTATTTTTATTTGTTTTTTAAAATAAGCTACTTTTTAAAGTAGCTTAATCTTAACTTATCATCCAATCTTTTATAACATCACTTAACAGATCAGGCACTTCAAGTGGAATATTATGACTAGTTCCAACTCTACTAATAAGCTTCATATTGTGCTTATTGTTAAGTAATCTATCCAAGGCATTTGCACTTAAAAGTCTATCATCTTGGCTATAATAGAACCAAATAGGAAGATCGAGATTTACTAAATCAGCAAATAAATCTTTTCTATAAAAAGTACTTGTAAGTTGAGTAATAAAACGTTCTTTTCCCAAATCAATAAACATATCTTGAATAATTTTAATTAATTCCTTATCATCTTTATTTTTCTTTTCTACCAAAGATTTAGCTTTGTCATAACTCAAACCTTTAAAGCCCTCTTTTTCAATCACAGTGAATTTTTCTTTTCTTCTTTCTATTTCAGCCTCACTTGATGATCCAGGAGTTGCAGCAACCATTAGAAGTCTATTTACCCTATTTGGATAAGTAATTGCATAATAAGAAGCAATATATCCTCCTAAAGAAAATCCTAAAAGATTTACTTTTTCTTCTGAATCATCAGAAAATTGTTTATCTAAAATATCTATTATTTCATCAAAATCTTCTGTATGAGGAATAGGTATATGAATTAATTCATAATCATTTTCTAATAAAGGTTTTATTCTACTCCATAATCTTTCATCTGTCATAAGACCTGGAATTAAATATATTTTTTCTTTCATTGATAGATTATTCCATTATGCTTTAACCATCCAGCTTCATGCTTTTTTCTTGGATCATGATGAGTCCAATGAAGAACTCCACCTTTGTTGTTCCACTCATATTCCCCATAAAACTCAATAGTATCTCCTACATTTATGTCTGCCACTCTACGAGACAAATCAATATTATGAGCCACTAAAATTGTAAGATTTGAAGGAAGCTTTAGAAGAAATTTTTGATGACGGCTTCCTTTCGTATCATCCTTTAAAATCTTAAGAACTTTTCCAATTCCTTGAACTTGTATATCACTTTTTTTACTTTGATAAGCTTTATTTACATCAATATTACTAGCATTTGAAACATTTGAAAGTAAACAAAATACAGTAAAACATAAAAATAACAATTTTTTCATTTTTTTCCCTAATATAATTTTTATGATATATTATATCAATTTTATTATCTTCTTTTATTAAAAAATATATACAGAAAAAAACAAATAATTAAAAATAATATTTTAGATAAATTTGCTACAATATATTATGAAAACAAAAAAAATTGATAATTTAGTACCAGATGCTCAATTTGAAAAAGAAGTTGAACAAGAAATTGAATTTCAACTAACCACTATACAAAAACTTTGCAAGCGAAATCTTGATCATTCCCTAGAAAAACCTCATAAATTAGGCTTTAATGTTATTATTATAATAAGTAAAGGGAAAGGTGTTCATACTGTAGATTTTATTTCTCACAGCTATGAAAAAGGAACGGTTTTCTTTATAAAAAAAGATCAAATACATAGTTTTAAACTTGATCCAAGTGCAGATGGATACCTTTTAGCTTTTACAGACAATTTTTTAAATCGTCTTATTGTAAATAAAAATTTAAATATATTACATGAAATATTTGATTATATTTATTATCCAGTAAAAATGCAACTTTTAAATGATCCTTATGATGATATTATCAGACTTTTACGAGTATTGGAAAAAGAGTTTAGTATTAAAATTGATGAGTTTAAAGAGTTAATTCTAAAGCCTTTGCTTCAAGCTATGATTATCAAATTAAGTAGAGATAGATTATCTCAAAAAATACCACTTGAAAGTAAAGATAAATCTTTATATTTAAATTTTAAGCAACTATCTTTAAATCACAATTATTCACTTCATGTAAATGACTATGCTAAAATGTTGAATATCTCAACTAAAACTTTGACCAATATGATAAATAAATATTTAGGTAAATCTACAAAAAAATATCTAGATGAACATCTTATCTTACAAATTAAACGACTTTTACTAGATGAAAATTTAACTATTGAAAATATATCAGACAAACTTTGTTTTGATGAGCCTACAAATATGATTAAATTTTTTAAACGATATGAGAATTTAACACCTTCAGAATTTAAAAAACAACATACCATTTAGAAATTTTCCGTTATTTACCATAAATAGAAGCTTATCTACCTTTACAGTCTAGCTCTTTCTTTATATAGTTAGAAATAAGAAAATAAAAGGAGAATAAAATGAAAACTAAATTAACAACACTTTCAATATTAACTGCTCTACTTATTTCAGGGAATGCAGCTTTTGCTCAAACTGATTTAAATCAGGATTCCAAAATTTATCAAATTGAAAAAAGATTGAATAATTACACTAATCCTATTACATTTACAGCAACAAAAGCAATAGCCGTAAATGGTGCAATTAGTGAAAATGTTATTACAACAACACAAAGATTATTAAATAAAGAAGCACCTTTTTTAAAAAAAGGTCTTGTAAAAGCAGTTGGTGTTGAACAATCTAGCCCATGGGAACTTATAAGCGATGAAGGTGGTGAGGCACATAATCAAACAGCCCCAAATCCTTTGACATATTATATAAGTGGAATTTCATCTAGTTTATTAACACAAGTTGAAAGAAGCATTCAAATTTTAAATCTAGATATTGAAGATGTAAAAATAGAATCAAAAATATTTTTTAGATGGCAAGATGCAATGACAGATAAATGGTCTGGCTATACAGATAAAGTAGTTTCTAATATTTTAATTAAAAGTAATGAATCACCACAAAAAATAAAAGAGCTAAAAGAGATGGCAATTAAAGCATGGGCTGTTGGAGAAGGATTAGCAAATAAAACTACAATTGATACAGATATAGTGATTAACGCTGATGATTGGTCTGGACAAACACCAAAAGCTGGAAAAGTAGAATCTCCTATTTCTATAGATAATGGCTTTACTCTTACAAATATTAGTGCTGATTTAAAACTTCAAACAATGGAAGTTGAAAAAGATTTAGGAATTGATATAGCTAATCCACCAAATCCATTGATATTTACAGAAATTTCTATAGTTGAATCTGCAAATGATTCAAAAAGACCTTATTTACATAAAATCAGAGCTAAATCTTTAACTCAAAATTATAAAACATGGGAACTTTATTCTGATGATAGTCGAGGCTTTAAAGGTATGCAAAAAGCACCAACATCATGGGATTATTTTACAATTGGAACTTCTTTTTGTTTAATGAGTCAAATGGTTCCAAACCAAATGTTTTTTCAAAAACAAGGTATTAATATTGAGGATTATAGAGTTGAACACCAATTTAATTACCAAGAAGATAATTTTATGACACCCTCAATGACAGGGCATTTAGACAATGTAATAACAAGAGTTATAGTAAAAAGTGAAGCTAAAAAAGAAGATGTGATTAAATATGCAAAACAAGCTCTTAGTGCATGTTTTGCTGGAGAAGGTATTCAAAATGAAACAGAAATGGAAACAAATATTTATCTAAATGGAGAAATAGTTAAATAATATAAAATGAAAAATACTTAAAACTAATAGTTAGTTTTAAGTTTTTCTCTTATTTACCATTAACTGTGTTGTTTTAGCTTTACATTAGGTTCTATTTAATAATATAATAATACATAAAAATTTAAAGGCTTAAGATGACAAAAATAATTCTTTTAGTATCAGTCCTGATTATGGAAATTATCGCCTCTGATTTTTCAATGCTACATCCGCAAAAGCAAGAAATTCGAAAAGAAAAATTAAATGAAATTGAAGCTTTACATAAAAAGCAAAAGTATAATTGGATTTCTCCCCTTAATCTTTCACTTTCAAAAAATAAAAGTAAATCACTTAGTGCAGGTACCTATGAAGTAGATCAAGCAGCTATTGGATTAAATCAAGATATTTTTCGATCTGGTGGAATCTACTATACTATGGCTTTTGCAGACAAACAAAGAAATTATCAATTACTCACATGGGAAAAGGATAATCAGGAGCTTTATCAACAAATTTATACTACCGTAGTCACACTCAAACGACTAAATTTTCAACTTGAACAAAGTGAGTATCGTCTAAAAAATACAGAAATTGATCTTTTTTTAAAACAAGAACAGTATAAAGTTGGTAGTGTGGATATGATACAACTGAACAATGCAATCATGGATAAAAATGATCAATTAAAACAGATTATTACAATTAAAGAGAGTATTGTTTCTACACAAAAAAAGTTGAAAGAACTCACTCCTTTTAGCTTAAAAGAAATAAACACCCCCATATTTAAAATGATTGATGAAAATGAATACATCCAACAAAATTATGCAATTAATCAAGCTGATTTGCAAAGTGATCTTAATTTTAACCAGTACAAAATCACTAAATCAAACTATCTTCCAAAGTTAAGTATCAATGCTGAAGTTGGCTATCAAGAATACAATCAAAAAACTTATAATACAGATTATGATGGTAACTTTTATTCTACTGGAGTTTCTATCTCAATGCCATTGGATTTTAATAGTAATACAACGATACAAGAACAAAAAGCAGCTTATCTTCAAGCAAAACTACAAATTGAAGATGAGAAAATCATGCAAAAAGCTGCATATGAAGAAAGTCTTGATTTAATAAAAAATTATCAAGAATATATAGACATAACAAAAAAAAATCTCACTTTATATGATCAACTAATCTTTATAACAAAACAGGGGTTTCAAGCAGGATACAAATCAGGATATGATCTACAAACTATTGAAAATACTCAAAAGATTGACGTTTTAGAGATTAAAATAAATGAAAGTAATATCCAACTTGAGTTAATAAAACTCCATTTTGCACAGCAACAAAGGATAATTAATGGATAAAAAAATCACCACAGAAGAGATTAATAAAACTATAGGTAGCGGTGAACACAAAAAAAACTTTTTTGTACGTTATTGGTGGCTTTTATTAGTAATTATAATTGTTAGCATTGGAGTTTACATATATATAGAAAAAAGTCAAAATACACAAAAATACAATTATAAAACAACTACTTTACTTACAAAAGATTTAATTGTAACCGTATCAGCTACTGGAAATTTAGAACCAACTAACACGGTGGATATTGGTATTGAAGTTTCAGGAACTATAAAAGAAATACTTGTAGATTACAGTGATAAAGTTACAAAAGGTCAAGTTCTTGCAAAACTAGATACAACTAAACTAGCATCTAAAGTTAGTAGTACAAAAGCCTCATTAGACCTTGCAAAAGCAAACCTACAAGAGAGTCAAGTTTCATTAAAAGATGCCAAACGAGAATTGGATCGTCTTCAAAAGCTTTACAAATCAACTGATGGTAATTACCCTACGGTTATGGAAATTGATAAGGCTAAAACTACTTATAATAAAAGCCAAGCCAATATTCAAGCTATGAAAGCAATGGTTTCTCAAGCAGAAGCTTCCCTAAAATCAGATGAAGATGACCTAAAGAAAACTGTTGTTGTTTCTACCATGGATGGAATTGTACTTGATAAAAAAGTTGAAGTGGGACAAAGTGTGGTTTCTGTTATGCAAGTACCTGTACTTTTCACTTTAGCTGAAGACTTAACTAAAATGCAAGTAGTGGTGAGTGTTGATGAAGCTGATGTGGGACAAGTTAAAGAAAATCAGTTGGTTAACTTCAGCGTTGATGCTTATCCTCAAAAAACATTTAAAGGCGATATTAAACAAGTGCGTATGAATTCACAAATTGTAGATGGTGTTGTAACCTATGAAGCATTAGTCGAAGTAGATAACAGTGATTTACTTCTTCGTCCAGGAATGACAGTTTCAGCTAATATTATTACCAATATGATAAAAAATGCGACATTAATACCTAATGCTGCCTTACGTTTTATCTTACCTAAAGAAGATGAGAGTTCATCAATCTTCACAAAAAACGCAAAAAAAACTGATAGTAGTACAACAAAAATTTCTACTCTTTGGTTATTACAAAACAATAAGCCAGTCCAGATTTCAGTAAGCATTGGTGAAAATGATGGAATTAATACAGTAATTTTAGATGGAGATATCGATGTTAATAGTCAGATTATCATAGGTATAAATGGAAAGAATAATGAATAAGCAAACAGATGCTTTAATTTCTTTTGAAGGAATAACCAAGGTTTATGGTAGCGGTGAAGCAAAAACTTATGCACTTCGTGGGATTAATTTAAAAATCTATGAAGGTGAATTCGTTGCAATTATGGGATCAAGTGGCTCGGGAAAATCCACAGCTATGAATATTATTGGCTGTTTAGATGAACCTAGCGAGGGTGCGTATCATTTTGAAGGGGTAGATGTTAGAACACTCAGTCTTAATCAAAAAGCCTTATTGCGTAGAAACTATATGGGATTTGTCTTTCAAGGTTTTAATCTTCTTGGAAAAACTTCTGCATTAGAAAATGTTGAACTCCCACTTATATATAGAGGAAGTAATGCAAAATCACGAAAAATAGAATCCCTTGCAGCATTGGATAAAGTAGGAATTAAAGAGGTTTCACACCATTATCCCTCACAACTTTCTGGTGGTCAGCAACAACGTGTGGCAATTGCTAGAGCATTGGTAACTAATCCTCTTCTTATGCTAGCAGATGAACCTACTGGAAATCTTGACAGCCAAAATAGTAAAGAAGTAATGCAATTACTTCAAAATCTTAACAAAGAGCAAAACATTACCATCATAATGGTAACACATGAAGATGAGATGGCAAGTTATGCAGATCGAACTATTGTTTTTAAAGATGGTTTGATTATTAGTGATGGAAGGAAAAAGTAATTATGTTATCAAATGCTTTTATACTAGCAATTCGTGCAATTCGTAGAAATGTGATGCGTTCAATTCTAACCATTTTAGGAATTGTTATTGGTGTAGCTTCTGTAATTGCCATGACCATGTTAGGAGATGGAACAACAGCATATGTAACTAACAGTATCACTAAACTAGGTAGTAATATGCTTACTATTAATCCAGGTCAAGAGACAAAAGGACCTCCAAGTGGCGGTGGGCAAGCACCTCTTTTTGATCTTGATGATATAGAAGCCATTAAGCGTGAAATTTCTGGTATTAAAGCTATTTCTCCGGTTGGAAGTAAAGGTGTTAATGCTGTTTATGGAAATGAAAACTACTCAACTTCAGTCTATGGTAGTGACAATGACTACTTTATTGTGAAAGATTGGAAATTTGAGAATGGACGTAAATTTTCTCAAAATGAATTACAAGCGGGAAAATCTGTTTGTATCATCGGAGAAACTGTACGTAAAGAACTTTTTGGCACACAAAATCCACTTGATTTAGATATCCGTTTAGAAAAATTTTCATGTCGAGTAATTGGATTATTACAAGCTAAAGGTGCAGCTGCATTTGGTATGGATCAAGATGATCTTATCGTAACTCCTTTAAAAATGCTTCAAAGACGATTAAGCGGTAATCGTGATATTGCCACAATTATTGTTTCTGTTTTAGATGGGGTTTCCACAACTCAAGTACAAGAAGATATTAAACTTCTTTTTCGCGAAAGACGTCATATCAAAGAAGGAGATGAAGATAACTTTAACATTCGTGATATGAAAGATATTATCGAAACACTTTCTTCTACTACAAAAATGCTAACCCTACTTTTAGGAGCTGTGGCTGCAATCTCTCTTTTGGTTGGTGGTATTGGTATTATGAATATAATGTTAGTTTCTGTGACAGAACGTACTAGAGAAATTGGTATTCGTTTAGCTATTGGTGCTTTAGAGCGAGATGTATTATTACAGTTCTTAGTAGAGTCGGTTGTTCTATCAATGTTAGGGGGAATTATTGGTATTATATTGGGCGTCTCTATCACTGTTGTTGTGGCCAAAGTATTTGGCATTCCACTCATTTTTAATGAAGGAATTATTTTAATAGCTTTTTTATTTTCAGCTGTCGTAGGAATTGGCTTTGGATATTTTCCAGCTAGAAAAGCAGCAAAGATGAATCCTATTGATGCCTTGAGACACGAATAAATCTATTATTTTTAAGTTATGAAGAAATTACTCCTTCATAATTTGAAATTTCCGTTATTTACCATAAATTGTATTCTATCTACCTAGAATATATCCTCTACTTCTTTATATAATAAAACATAAGAGAATTAATTCTAGGAGATAGTTATAAGCTGTAATTCAAATAATTATGGTGGGAAATATACATGGTATCTCTTTAGATTTACTGCAAAGTAGAATCAGAGGAAAAACAGATAAATACAATACAAGGGAAATAAAATGTTTAGAAAATTTATATCATTGACTCTTTTAGTCTCTTTAGTGGCACTTAGTAGTTCAGGAATTTTAATGATAATTTTAGGAAGTTTAGAATTTCAATTACAAATGCATCCTGTGCATAAAATTTTTGGTGTTTTATTAACCATATCAGGGATATTTCATCTTTACTATAACTTTAGTGCTATAAAAAAATATCTTGGTCAAAAAAAGATGATACTTTTCACTTTAGGATTAACATTTTTTATGGTTACTTTATATGCAATTGGAGTTAGTAAACCAATAGATACAAAAAAGGTAGAACAGATTGAACAAATTATGAAAACAATGGAGAATTAAAAGTTAAAATAATATCAATAAGCAAGCAAGTGATGAATACATGAGTATAATCAGTGGAATTCTAGCTTTTAAGAAGTAATTAAAAGTTGTATCCACTGAAAATTTATTAAAGACCTTTTGCTATTAATGCACCTAAAAATGGCATTATAAACACTAATAAGAGTTGCATTCTAAATAACATAACGATTACTTTTGGCATTTTAACAGTTTCGCCTAAAGATCTTTTATTTTTAAGAAAAAATCTTGTTGGATAAATAGAAAGTAAAAATACTAAAACAAACATTGATAGTTTTAAATGAAAAACCCAGTTTGTTGAATAAAAACTAGCATCTTTCCCAACCCAAAGCCAAAGGCTTAATCCACCTATAAAAGTAAGAATAATACTGATTATATAAATAATATCTAAAAATGCCATTTTCTTAAACTGTTCTTTACTTACTTCTGAAGATATAATCAAATGTTGAGCAACTAATGTTGCACCTAAACTCATGATTCCAATAAAATGTAAATATCTAAAAAATATTTCTGTCATAACTTTTTCCTATAATTTATTATTTGAAGTGCAATGATATATTTAATTTACTTATTTTTTTATAATTTAATACTAAGTATTACTAATTATGCTTTATAAATTATAAAATAACATCAATAAAAAAGATAAAGAGATCCACATAATAATAGTTAGGGGAATTCCAACTTTTAAAAAGTCATTAAAGGTATATCCACCTGCTGTCATTACTAAAAGATTTGTTTTATATGCCATTGGCGTTGCATAACTCATATTTGCCCCAAATAAAACTGCCAATACAAAAGGCTCAGGCGGTAAATTTAACTGTTGAGCAATTCCTATTGCTATTGGAGTTCCTATTACTGCTGCTGCGTTATTTGATACGATATTTGTCATAATTGCCATTAAAAGCATCAAACCACTTAACATAAAAATAGTAGAACTTCCATCCATAAAATCTACAAATAAATAGGCTAAATATGAAGCAGCACCTGTTTTTAAAAGTGCTTGTCCTAGAGCTAGAGAAGCTACAACTATTAATACAACTTGAGTATTCAAAGCATCTGTTGCATCTTTCCAATTTATACAGTTTGTTAAAAACATCAAAAAAACTCCAAGAGTAGCACTAATAGCAATTGGTAATAATCCTAAAGCTGCAACTGCAACAATTCCAAACATAATAAAAAATGCAATTGGAGCTTGTTTTGAATGGGCTAAATCAGAAGTTGAGTCTAAAACTAATAACTCTCTGCTTTTTTTAAGTTCAGATATGTGTTCACTTTTACCTTGAATTAAAATAACATCACCTACTTTTAGATTTATATCACCCATATCTTTCATTATTGTTTCAGTTTTTTTACCACTTCTATGAAGAGCAAGTGCTACTAAATTATGTCTTTGTAAAAATCTAGTTTGAGAAAGTGTTGTGTTATTTAATCTCGAACCTTGAGAAATTATAACCTCAGCTATTTGTTGTTCTTCTGCCATTAAAGGATGTTCTTCATCAACAGCGCCCAAACTTGTATATAAAATAGCTCCTAATACTGTTTCATAGCTTTTTAGATTCTCAGGAGTATCTTCAACTACTAACATATCTTCAGCTTTTATAATATTTTTAGAGTTTGGTAAAACATACATATCTGTACTATTTCTATGAATTCTTAGAACCTTCATCATTCCATCTGTTTTAGCTATTAATTCATCTAAAGGTTGATTTTGTGAAATTGAACCCTCAGGAATCATTAATTTTGCTGTAAATATTCTAGGACTTGTATCAGAAAATGGAGCTTGTCTTTCTTTCATAAAATAAGGAACAACCAACCATAAATAAACCATTGCTAAACATCCAGCAATAGCAACTGGTAAAAAGAAGTCAAACATACCAAAACTTTTTAATCCCATATCAACAGCCACAGAAACAACTAATAAATTTGTTGATGTACCAATTGTTGTACTCATTCCACCAATTAGTGTTGCAAATCCCATTGGCATTAAAACCTTTGAAGCTGATGTTTTAGTTCTTATTGAAACAGCTGTCAAAATTGGTAATAGTAGTATTACAATAGGAACATTATTTACAAAAGCACTTAAAGTAGCTCCAACAACTAAAGTAAGTAAAAGTGATAGCTTAGGATAAGAGCCCCAAAGCTTAGAAAGTATTCTTCCAACTGGTTCTAAAGCACCTGTTCTAACTAATCCTTGACCTGCGATCATTAAGGCACAAACAGCAATTAAAGCTTCATGACCAAAACCTGAAAAAAAATCTATTGCATGTATTGTAGTATTTTCGTATGAATAAGGAAAAACTGTAAAACCCACAGTAAGTGCTACTAAAATAAATAGACTAGAAGTTTCTAAAGGAACTTTTTCCCTTGTAAAAAGAAAAAGAGCGAAAATAGTTAAAAGCATTACAGCTAAGGAATGACTATTAATAGACGTAACAAGTTCCATAAAATACCTTTTACATAAATATATAAATTATTCTACAATGCATAGGCAAAAATTAAACTGATTTTACTACTTTTGAAAATGTTGATAATCTTTTATATTTTTCCAATCACCACCCCATTTCCATCCATAGTTTTTAAATATCTGCACAGCTTTACTTGATGATGTTAATACAGCTTTATTTTCTATAGAGTCATTATTTTCTCTTGTTAGATATTTAACAGAATCTTTGTGTGAAGTTGTACCATCTTTATAAACATAAGGGTTTTCTAAAGGATTTATATCTATAGCTTTTCCGTAAGAGTGTTTTGAGTATTTAGTACTTCCCTCAGCTTTTCGGCAGTTAAAAGCTGATGTATTATCATCTTCTATTGATTCAAAATCATCGCCATTGTATTTTTCTATTGGAAAAATTTTTCTTATTGAATAGGATATTGTAAATAATTCTTCAAAAATTTGTGATATTTCAAGTGCAATATCTTTGTGAACTACAATATCTCCAAAATGTACATTATGATCAAATCCTAAATATTTTACATTTACAATTCGTAAATCATTTAAAGAAACTGGACACTCTTTGTGATAAGTAATTCCCTGCATCTGTTTTGCATAGTTTTCATCTATTAATCTAATATTTGAAGCATTTAAATAACTACTTAAAGAAATAAATACTACAAATAAAAGAGTTTTCATTATGGTCTATAAACCTTAATATTTGTATAGTTTTCAGCATCTCTTAAAAACTGTGCATGAAGTTGACTTAAAATTCCTTTTTCACAATAAAATAAATATTCTTTATCTTGTGGAAGTTTCTTAAACTCACTTTTTAATTTGTAAAATGGAATTTTTAAAGTTTCAACAGAAGTTTCAATGCAATCAGCACTTTGTCTAATATCAATTACTGTATAATCACCACCTGATAAGTCACTAACTACTTCCATTTGACCAATTTCACTTATATTTTGATCCATTTCATCTACATTTATATAAGAAGCATTTTCAACAGCTGTATCTAAAATAGAATAATCAAATCTTCTTGCTTCGCTAGCAATTCTTTCATAGTTTCCATGAGTTACTGGATTTTTTGAAATAACACCACAATACTCAGGCATAGATTCAGCAAATTTAGTTGTTCCAATTTTATTTGCTATTTCCATAATATCTGGTTTACTCATCATAGAAAGTGGTCTTAAAACCAATTTATTTGTGGCTTGGTCAATTAATGCTAAGTTTCTTAAAGTTTGACTTGAAACTTGAGCTACACTTTCACCTGTTACAAGTGCATCAATTTTCATATCATCTGCTATTTTTTCAGAAGCTTTAAGCATAAGTCTTTTTAACATAACACCCATATATGGTTCACTTACACTTTTAAAAATCTCAGTTACAACATCATCAAAAGGAATAGATATAAAATGAACCCTATGTGAGCTTCCAAATTTACTCCATAGGTAATAAGCCACTTGTTTTACACCTATTTCATGTGCAATTCCACCAAGATTAAAGAAAATAAAGTGAGTTTTAATTCCTCTTTTCATGGTTAAATAAGATGCAACCGTTGAGTCAAAACCACCTGACATAAGTGATAAGATGCTTCCTTGTGAGCCGATTGGAAATCCACCCATTCCCATATGTTTATGAGTGATAATATTTAATTGAGCAAATTCTAATTCTAAATTTATAGTAACTTCTGCATTTTTTAAAGCAACACCTTTTGTATCATTCATAGCAAGCATATATCCACCAACAGTTTGTTCAACATGAGTTGATTTAAACTCTTGTGTTCCCATTCTTTTACATCTAACTACAAATGTTTTACCTTGAATTGTATGTGCCATTGTTTCATTTACAACAACTTTTATTTCATCTAAAGTATTCATATTATCAAATTGTACAGCTTCGAGGATTTGTTGAATTCCAGGAGTGTCTAAAAGTTTCATTCTAACTTCAGCAACCACTTCTATTGGACATACAACTTCTACCTTATCAAAAAATTTTTTTACTTTAATATCTTTTGAAATTTTTGATAAAATATTTACAAGGTTATTATAAACCTGCGATATCATCTGTCTTTTTGCAGTTGAACCTTTTATCATAATCTCAGTGAAATACTTTATTATAAATTTTTGTGTTTTGATTTGCGTTTCGTTCATTCTTGAGAAGCCTTGTTTATTATATTATTCGCGATTATAACATAAGAGTGCTTTTGATACTAATTTTTATGCCATTATTAGGCTCTTTTATTTTTCTCTATAAAAGTTTTCTCTATAATACTTCTCAATTTTTACCAAAGGCCTAATTTATGCAAGAAAACCAATACGAAAAAATAAGAGTACTATTTTTTAAACTAATAGAAGAAACAAAAGAACTATCTGATACTGAATTTGAAAATATAGTAAACCAAGTTTTCAAAGAAAATGAATCTTTTACTTCTGAAATGAAAGAAAGATTAGTTATCGATATTGCAAAAATGAGAAGCAAAATTTTAAACTAAAAGTAGAATAAACATGACAAATGAAGAATTAATAGATTTAGCAAATGAACTAAAATCAGATGAAACAACAAATCCAATTGGTGTTTTTGAAGAATTTGCAAAAAACAACAACATAAAACAAGAAGAGTTAGAAGAGTTATTATCAAAGAAATATGACTGCTTTAAATGTGAAGCTTGTCATACTTTTTATTGCTATGATGAGTATTCATATTTTGATGAAGAGTGTATTTATTGTTGTAATTCAGAAGATGATGGGGAAGAGTTTTAAGAATTTAGATAGGCCAAAATTATAGTGTGAAATATAAAACTATAATTTTAGTTTATCATACCCCTTATTAATAGTTGAAAACATAATTATATCTTCAACTATTATGTAAAACTAAAAAAAATAAACCAAAATCTAAGCTTATTTACTATTTTATTCTTTTGCTATTTGAAAAGTCTTTAAAACTTTTTTATATTTATTTTCACTATTACATTGAATTAATAACATATCATTTTCTTCTAAAAGAGTAGAACCTGTAGGTTTTATATAATCTTTATCTCTTTTTATCAAAAGAATTAAAAAATCTGCTGGTAATTCAAGCTCAACTATACTTAGACCAATAACTTTTGAATCTGCTTCTATATAAAACTGCTTTAAAGTATGATAGAAAAGCGGAGACGCAATAACACTTTCTCCTTTGAAATCTTTACTTTTTGATTCAACTTTTAACCATTTTGCCATTAAAGGAAGTGTTGTACCTTGAATTAGAATTGAAAATAAAACAATAAAAAACACAATATTAAAAATTAAATTTGATTTATCAAATCCTTGTAAATATGGATATGTTGCTAAAATTATAGGAACAGCTCCCCTTAATCCAACCCACGAAATAAAAGTTTTTTCTTTAAAAGTAAAAGAGCTAAACATAGTACTTATAAAAACTCCTGCAGGTCGAGCTACAAACATCAACCAAAAAGCAATAGCTAATCCAGATAAGGCAACATCAGGCAGTTGAGAAGGAAAAACTAAAAGTCCAAGAGCTAGGAAAACAGCAATTTGCATAATCCATGATAAACCATCATGAAAACCGATTAGATTTTTCTTATGTACAAACTCTCTTGTATTTGCAACAATACCTACTATATAAACAGCTAAAAAACCATTTCCACCTAATAATGCAGCAGATGAAAATAAAAGTAAAACCCATCCTATTGTAAATACAGGATAAAGACCATAAAAAGTTAAATGTATTCTATTTAAAATTATTGGTAATAAATATCCAAATAGGTATCCTAAAATTCCACCTATAAAAAACTGTAAGAAAAATTTAAAAATCCACTCCGTAGCACTTGTACTTTCAGGCAGCATTATAATTTGTAAAATAGCAACCGTTAAAAAAATTGCCATGGGGTCATTACTTCCTGATTCTAGTTCTAAAAGTGGTGAAAGCTTCTTTTTTAAAGAAATACCCTTTGCTCTTAATATTGCAAAAACAGCAGCAGCATCAGTAGAAGAGATAATTGCTCCAAGTAATAAAGACTCTAAAAAAGTAAAATCAAGTAGATAATAAACACATAAAGCTACAAAAAATGCAGTTAGTAACACTCCAAGTGTTGCTAAAATTAAACCATTTTTTAAAATGGGTTTTATGGATTTCCAAACAGTATCTAATCCTCCTGCAAAAAGGATAAAAATAAGTGCTAATGTTCCAATATTTTGTGCTAGTTCCACATTATCAAACTCAATACCCAAAATACCATCAGAACCAGCAAGCATTCCTAGTCCTAAAAAAATAAATAAAGATGGTATTCCAAACTTATTAGATAACTTACTTGCAACCACACTAAGAAGCATTAAAAAAGCTGTAATTAATAAATAAAATTCAATTGATGACATAAGATTCCTGGTTATTATATATTCTAAAAAATTATTATAGTTTAAAATAATTAATAAAAAATTTCAAAATATACAAATACAACTTTTTCAATCTAAATAATAAGAATAGTTACAATATAATCCACAAAAAATTTATGTTAATTAAGAAGAATGATGATTAGATTAATAAAAAAAGAAGATGAGCTAAATACAGTTTTACCTTTTTTCGCTCAGGAAAAATATTTAGAAACAAAAAGTTCTATTTATGGTTGGTTTGTATCTGAAGACTTCATACTTCCTTTTGTTCTATTTAAAACATATATATTTAAAAGAATTGTTTTTACAACAGAACCTATAAATAAACATAATTCATCCATAGAAGAAGAAATAGATTTTTTGGACAATATGCAAAAATATATCAAAAAAAACAATATTTGTGATTTTATACATAAACCCCAACCTAGTGCAATTTTTAGAACTTATCCAAAAAATTCAAATGCATTTAGATGGGGAACATTTCAACTTCCAATCAGTAGTGATTTTGACAATATGCTTATAAAAGTATCTAGTTCACAGAGAAAATATGTAAGACATGCAATTAGAGACAATGTAGTTGTAACAAAAACAGATGATTATGAAGAAGTATATAACTTATGTAACCAAACATTATATAGACAAAAAATTCAATTACTTATAGATAAAAATGAATTTATTCATCAATATAAAAACTTACATCCACAAAATATGATAATGTTTAAAGCTACTTATGAAAATGAAACGCAAGGTGTATTAGTAATATTTTTCGATGATAAAACAGCATTTGCAGAATATGCAGGAAGTATTCAAAGACCTAAAAATGGTTGCTTAAAACTTTTGCATTTATATGCGATGCAATACCTTGCCCAAAATCACAATTTAACAAATTTTGACTTTTTAGGTGCTGTACCTGATATTAAAGAAGATACGAAAGAATCGGGTATTCAAAAATTTAAAAGAGAATTTGGTGCTGAGATAAAAGAAGGTTATCAGTTTACTATAATTTTTAAGCCACTTAAATATTTCCTTTTTAATTTATTTCTAAAAATACGTCTTATGATAAAAGGTGTTAAATATGTAGACCCTGTTGAAAGGGATAGAAGATTGTCTAAATCTAGATTGAAAGTTTAATTAAAATAAATTTTTTTTCATAATTTATAATATAATTAATAAAAAATAGGAGTCTAAAATGAAAAAAGCTTTATTACTTTGTTTATTGGCAATTTCAGTTTTTGCAAGTTCTATAAATTTTGAAAAAGATTTAGATAGTGCAAAACAAAAAGCTATAGCTGAAAATAAAAAACTTATGATTATGTACTCAACACCTACTTGTCCTGAGTGTAATTATATGAAGAAAAAGGTTTTAAAAGATGAGCAAATAGTTTCTTATGTAAATGAGAATTTTGTTTCAGTTATTATGGATATTCATGAAGATGAAAAAATCTTGCCTTATAAATTTATAGGTATTCCTACATTTTATTTTGCAAATGCTTCAAATATGGAATTAATTGGCAAAAAAATTGGCGGTACAAGAGAAGCTGATTTTTTAGAAATAGTTAAAAGTATAAAATAGGATATATAATGAAAACAATACTAATATCTCTAGCATTATTATCATCACTATATTCATATGATGCAGTTCATTTGAAAAAGTTTTTAGATACAAAAGACTGCCAACAATGCGATTTAAGTGGTGCTGATTTAAGTAATAAAGATTTTACAGGTGCAAACCTAAGTGGAACTAATCTAAGTGGTGTAAACTTTGAAAACAGTACTTTAGTAAAAGCAAATCTTTGGGGTGTAAACCTAAAAAATGCAAACTTAAAAAATACAAACGCAAGAGCTTCAAATCTAATGGGAGCTGATATTATAAATATAAAGTGTGATAATACAACTTTCAAAGGAACAAACTTTGCAAATGCAAATTTTGAAAATGTAACTTGCACAAATTTATCTATTTGGTCTGCAAATTTTCTAGAAACATCTTTTGAAAATGTTGATTTCTCAAATGCAGGTGCAGCTTATGCAAATTTTAATAGTGTTGATATGAGTGATTTAAATATCAAAGGGGCAATTTTTTGGAATGCAAAAGTAGTAAATAGCACTCTAAACAAAGAAGATTGCGAATATCTTAAAACAGAAGAAGCTATAAGCGAAAATAATCAGTGTAATTAAATTTACACTGATTATAACCAAAGATTAAAGCATAGTGATTTTATCTTCTTTAGTAGTTATCATACATAAAAACTCATACTCGCTACCATAACAAGCTTCATAGTTATGCTCAATTCCTGCAGGAATATATATAAAATCCCCAGCTTTAGCGTGATACTCTTCATCGCCTACTACAACCTTTGCTTCACCTTTTAAAACATATTGTTGATGTTGAATTTCATTTATATGATTTGGCATAGAACCGTCAATTGCTAGTGTAACTTTTCTAACAATAAAATCTTTATCTTCTTTTGGAGTTAAAACTGCAATTGATGCATTTACAGTTTTTGGAATACAGTTTGATTCATAAACATTTGAGTTATTACAATATTTGTTCATATCTATCCTTTTTTTATGTAATTATAACTCTTTTTAAATAATCTATATTAGTTTTTTAAAAATAATCCAATTTTTATATTTATTGGAATTAAATATAAACTAAATGTCAATGGAGTCTTGACAATTTTCATATATAATTTTCATATATAATCTTAGGAGATAAAATGACAGGAAAATTAATTATTGGGGCTGTAGTTGTAGCTGTTGCAATACAGTTTATTCCATATGGAAAAACTTATACAAATCCACCAATCATAAGTGAACCAAAGTGGGATTCTCCACAAACAAAAGAACTTTTTAACAATGCTTGTGCAAATTGTCATTCAAATCAAACTGTTTATCCTTGGTATAGTAAAGTAGCTCCTGTATCATGGCTAGTAGCTAGTGATGTCGAAGATGGAAGAAAACACTTCAATGTATCTATGTGGGGAGTTCAAAAGAAAAATAAAGGCGATGAGGCAGCAAAAGAGTTAAAAGGTGGAGATATGCCACCATGGTTTTATCTACCAACACATCCTGAAGCTAAATTAACAGAAGCACAAACTCAAGAGTTAATCACAGGATTAGAAAAAACTTTTGGAAAAGAAGATGGTGAAGAAGCTGAAGATAAAGAAAAAAAAGAGGAGAAATAACTTCCTCTTCTTTTCTTAAAATACAAATGCAATATCAGAAATACCAATATTATAAATATTTATTTTAACACCATCACTATCAACAACATTATATGAGATAATTAATTCATTTGGATTATCTATAGTTTGATTCTCTTCAACAAATTTTACATATTTATCATAATCAATAACACTATAAATAAATTTTGCTTTTTCTTTGAATTTTTCATTATTAATATATCTTACGTAGACTTCTTTATATGTTTCGGGATCATATTTATCATAAAAATTCTTCTTATACATTAGCTCACAATAAGCAGCTTTTTTAAAATTTATTGAAGAATATTCTAAATAATCATCCGCAATAATTGGCTCTAAACTTTCATGTATTTCAAATAGATTATACTTTTTATATCCATCTTCATTTGATATTTCAGCTGTAGTTTTAATCATTTTTATTCCTAAATTTTTATTTTATTGTAGCATTTTTTTTGTTATAAACAAATAATCAATTTTTAATATGTATAATATTATATACTTATAAAAGTAAAACAATATGTATTGTTTATTTATATATTTTAGTTTAAATTTAATGCATCTTTTTTATAGTATTTTCAAGAAAAATTATTTTTTATTATATACCCAATATATTGCCATAAAATAGTATTATCATTACATTTTAAATAGTACTTATATATCTATTAGTATTTATAATCTGTATAATATAAATATTTTATATAAAGTATGATTTTATAGCTTTATTTGATTTATTAGATTTTATGATAGATTTGGCCAATACTAAGACCTCCATCATTAGCTGGGATATCAATATTAAAATAAAACTCCCTACCCTGCTTTTCAAATTTGTCTATTAAAATTTCTAATAAAATTCTATTTTGAAAAACTCCTCCACTAATTACTAGAGGAAGATGTTTATATGTGTTTGATAAATCTTCTATGATCTTAACTATTGTATTTATAAACTTTGAGCAGATAAATTTTTTATCATTATCTAAAATTATTTCTTTTATCATCAAAGATAAATCAATTTGATTATCTAATATTTCATAAGAGTAATTATCTTTTATTGAAGTATCATAATATTGTTCTATTTGGAGACCTGTCTCACCCTCATAACTTTGAGTATGTAAAATATCAGCAAATGATGCAATAGCATCAAATAAACGTCCTACTGAGCTAGTAAGTGGTGCGTTTAAAGCTTTTTGCCACATTGTATGAAACATTTTTATTTCATTTATTTTAAAAGCTTTCACACAAGAATTATCCATAAGTAGTATTTCATCTAAAGTAAAATTATCAAACAGAAGACTCAAAGCTACTCTTTTAGGCTCTTTAACTGCCATCTCACCACCAAGAAGTTTGAAATATTTAATATGATTTACCCTTTCATATGTGCTTTTGTTTGCTATAAAAACCTCACCACCCCAAATATTCCCATCATCTCCGTATCCTGTACCATCAAATGCTATTCCTAAAACTTCTTTATCAAGTTTATGCTCGGCCATAACAGAAAGAATATGAGCATAATGGTGCTGAACTTGAATAAGTTCTATTTTGGGATTAATACTTTTAAGTTTAAGTGCAAATTTTGTGGACTCATAATTTGGATGCTTATCACAAACAATAATATCAGGTTCAAAATCATAAAAATTTTTAAAAGTATTAATTGTTCTTTCAAAATATTCAACAGATTCAATGGAGTTTAAATCTCCAATATGAGGAGATAAAATTAAGTTATTTTCAAAGGCTAAACTAATAGTTGACTTTTGATTTGCACCCATTGATAAAATCTTTTTTTCTACTTTATTTTCTAATTTTATAGAAGTAGGAGCATAACCTCTTGAATTTCGTAACTTTATATTCTTATTTCTAACAACTTGTATAACTGAATCATCACAAGCGTTTACAATATCTCTATTAAAATCAAGTATAAAGTCAACAATATGCTCTAATTTAGTAAAAACTTCATCTTTATCTTTAATTATTGGTTCATCTTTTAAATTAGCACTTGTGGCTATTATTGGGCCATCTAAATACTTAAAAAGTAAATGATGCAATGGTGTATAAGCTATAAAGCATCCTATATGATTTACATTTGGAGCAATTTTACTTGATAATATACTATTCTCTTTTTTATTTACTAGCACAATTGGTTTTTCTTTTGATGATAGAATATCATCTTCTTTTAAAGTAGAATTTGTATATTTCTTAATTGTCTTTAAGTCTTTAAACATAACTGCATAAGGCTTTGTTGGTCTATTTTTATTTATCCTTAACTGACTTACACTATTTTCATTTAAAGCATCACAAATCAAGTGAAAACCGCCCATTCCTTTTATAGCTATAATAAAGCCTTTCTTTATTAAAAGAGCTGTTTCTTTAATAGCTTCATTATTGTAGCTAATAATACTTCTATTAGAACTATACAATGTTAAATTTGGACCGCATTTATCGCAAGAAATTGGCTGTGCATGATATCTTCTATTTGTTGGATCTTTATACTCTTTTTTGCAATCTTCACACATTTCAAAGCTTGCCATTGATGTATTTATTCTATCATATGGAACTGTATTGATTATAGAGTATCTAGGACCACAATTTATACAATTTGTTAAACTATAACTATATCTAAAGTTATCCAAATCATTAATTTCATAAATACAATCATCACAAATAGATATATCAGGAGATATTATTGTTGATTTGTTATTGGAGTTTAAACTATCTATTATTTCAAAGCTTTTATGCTCTTTTTGATTTATTATTTCTTCTATTTTTATATTATGTATAATTGCCAGTTTAGGAGGATTTTCTTGAAGTTCTTTTATGAATTTTTCTGCTTCTTGTTCGTTACAATAAAGAAGAATATTAACTCCCCTATCGTTATTATTAACCCAACCTTTTATATTATGTTTTATCGCTAGATTATAAACAAAAGGACGAAATCCAACACCTTGAACTATTCCTGTTACTTGAATAAGAAATGACTTCATATAACTCCAAAAAAATTTATATTTTTATTATAAAAGATTCTTCCTTTACTAAAGATATTTAATAAAATATAAAAATTATTAGAATAAATCAATATTTGTAGAAATTGACATGTTATTTATATAATTGTCTATTCACTTATTTAATACAATCTCTTATAATGTCACATATAAAAAAATTAAAGGAAATATTATGAATATATTAATTGTACTTACATCACATGATAAACTAGGAAATACACAAGAGAAAACAGGTTTTTGGTTAGAAGAATTTGCATCACCATATTACACATTACTTGATGCAGGAGCAAATATAACAATTGCAACTCCAAAAGGTGGGAAACCGCCACTTGATCCAAAAAGTGACGCACCTGATTTTCAAACAGAATCAACTAAAAGATTTAAAGCAGATGAAAAAGCAAATGAAGCTTTAGCTAATACTGTTAAACTTTCAAGTGTAAAAGAAAGCGATTTTGATGCTGTTATGTATCCAGGAGGTCATGGACCACTATGGGATTTAACAACAGATTCTGATTCTATTGCATTAATAAAAGCTTTTGTAGAAGCGAATAAACCCGTAGCTTCTGTATGTCATGCACCTTCTGTTTTATTAAATGTAAAACTATCAAATGGTGAGTATTTGGTAAAAGGTAAAAAAGTAACTGGTTTTAGTAATACAGAAGAAGAAGCTGTTCAATTAACAGATGTTGTTCCATTTTTACTTGAAGATGCTTTACAAAGTAAAGGTGCTATTTATTCAAAAGTTGCTGATTGGAATTCATATGCAATTACTGATGGTAAATTAATTACTGGTCAAAATCCAGGTTCTTCAGAAGCTGTTGCTAAAGAACTTTTAAAACTTCTTGCATAAATTACAAAAGGACTTATTTCAAGTCCTTTTTGTAGAAATACACACAACTTATTAATACTCTAACAAACTTTCTACTATAATATAAAAAAACAATCTGGGAAATCTTATGAATAATAAAATATTAGAAGAAGTAAATAAACTTGTAAAAGAAAACTCATTAACTAGAACAAATATAAAAGCAGTAAATTTATATAAAACTACAACTTATTTACCAAGAACTCCTTTAACTTATGATTTTTGTCTAGTATTTGTTTTACAAGGGAAAAAAATAGGTTATCTTCCAAATAAAAGATTTGAATATGACTCTAAAAACTATCTAGTAGTATCAGCAGCTCTTCCCTTTGAGTGTGAAACCTATGCCTCAAAAGAAGAGCCTTATACTTGTATTTTAATAAATATTAATAAAGATATCATGCATGAAATAATCTCTTCTATTTCAAAAGAAGAATCAAAAAATTGCAAGTCTGTACAAATGGCAATTTTTCAAGATCAAGTGACACAAGATTTAGAAAATTCTATATATAGACTATTAAAAATACTTCAATCTAAAGAAGAATCGACTATTTTAGGTGATTCAATATTAAGAGAAATTTATTATAGAATTGCAATTGGTGAGAATTCTCACTTTTTACATAAAATGTTTTTAGAAAATAAAATGGAATCAAAGATGACAAGAACATTAAAAATCATACATAATAAATATAATGAACATCTTGATATTCCAACACTAGCAAAAGAAGAAGACATGAGTGTATCGTCATTTCATACACATTTTAAGAAAGTTACGACGCTTAGTCCATTACAATATATTAAAAAAATACGATTAAATAAAGCCAAAGATTTACTAACAAGAAATAATTTACAAGTAAATGAAACAGCCTATGCAACAGGATATGAGAGTTCTTCACAGTTTTCTAAAGATTTTAAGAGTTATTATGGATATCCACCAAAAGAGGCTAAAGCCTCTTTTGAGATTGTGTAAGGCTTGATTAAACTATTTCATAGCCATTTTTAGGATTTTTTCACAAATTTCTAAGGTGATATTTTGATTTTCACCAATAGCTGTCATTCCATGCGCTTCTAGTGATGGAATGATATTCTCAATAACTTTATTATCAACTGTTTCATAATCATTTAGATTTGTAGTAACACCCACACTATGATACATATTTTCAATAGCAACAATAACAGCTTCATTATCATTTTTAATTCCAAAAACATTTTCACCCATTTGTGCTAGTTTTTCGCTTTTTTGTTCAATCATAACTCTTAATAATTGGGGTTGAACAACAGCTAAACTTTGTGCATGATCAACTCCATAAAATGCTGTTAATTCATGTCCTATCATATGTGTTGCCCAATCTTGTGCAAGACCTGAACCTATAAATCCATTTAAAGCTTGATTTGCAAGAAGCATTAGGTTTTCTTCCCAAACTGCATCTTTTCTATTATCCCAAGTATTTGCTAGTTTTGCTAAACCTCTTAAAATAGTTTCAGCATAACCATCATGAAGTAATGATGTATTCGGACATGTTAAGTATTGCTCACATGTATGAACAAAGGCATCAACTAAACCATTAGCTAATTGTCTATCTGATAATGTACTCATTACACTTGGATCTAATACTGCAAATAATGGAGAAACAAATGGTGATGCAAAAAATCTTTTTTCATTTGTAGATTTTTTTGATACAACCGCATTTGTATTTGATTCACTTCCCGTTGCAGGCAAAGTTAAAATAGCACCCATAGGTAAAGCTTTTTCAATAGTTGCAGTTCCACTTAAGAAGTCCCAACCATCACCATCATATAGTGAAGCTGCGGCTATATATTTCGAACCATCAATAACCGAACCACCACCAACAGCTAAAATAAAATCAACTTTTTGTTCTTTTACTAAAACAACTGCTTTACTTAGTGTTTCATAAGATGGATTTGCTTCAACACCTGAAAACTCAATCCAATTAAAACCTTCAAGTGCAGATTTCACCTCATCATACACACCATTATTTTTAATTGAACCACCACCATAAACTACTAATATTTTATTATCTTTACTTAAATGTTTAACTATTGAAGCAATTTGACCTTTTCCAAAGTGAATTGCTGTTGGGTTTGAATAATCATATACTAAACTCATTAATATTTCCTTCATAATTTTTAATTTATGTATTATAGAAGAAATTTATACTAATAAGAATAGCTATTTCTTTAAATTATATGCTAATTTCTACAAATTAGTTTATTACAATAACAGGTACTATTTCTAAAACTAATTTTTTATCTACTACTTTTTGTAATTTTTCTTTGATAATATTATAATCATCTAAGATAAGAGGTTTAGAAGATATTACATCTAGATTTACAATAATTTCATTGTTTTTATTTTGTACTTTTTTAATATGTAATTCTATATCATGTCCATTTAAGGCCATTGTTCTAAAGCCATTTAATTTATTGAAATAATCATATCTATGAACTACATCCATAAATGATAAAAATAAAGGTATAGCAATAATTACCATTAAAATTGAAGTATAAAAAATACCTTTTTTAGCCCTTTTAATAGGAGCAAAACCTAAAACTATAAAAGTTAATGCAGCACTTAAAGTAATTCCCACTAAGTTTGTTGCAAATAATAAAAATGAACCATAAATAACATCAATATTTCCAAGACCAAGCCCAATACCAGTTACACTTAAAGGCGGCACCAATGCAACTGCTATTGCAACACCTGCTAGAGATTTTGCAACTTCTTCTTTTGAATTAGCGTAAGCACCTGCTATTCCTGAAAATATTGCCACCATTAAATCAAGTAAATTAGGATTTAATCGTCCTTGCATTTCTGCTGTTATTTGTTCTAATGGCATAAATAGTGTGTAAATACTAGAAAATAGTAAAGCCATGAAAATACCAATAATCAAAGTTCTAGTACTGTAAATCATCAAAAACTTATCGGCTCTAACAACACCCATAGATAAAGAGATAATTGGAGCCATTAAAGGAGCTAATATCATGGCACCTATGATAACAGGTGCTGAATTTGCAAAAAGTCCTGTAGTTGCTAATAGAGTACTTAAAATCATTAAAGTTAAATAGGTATAAGAAAATTTTGCACTATCTCTTAAGTTTAATAATAAGTCTTTAAAATCATCATCTGTAGCTTTTTTAAATAATGGCAATTTCCCACCAATTAAAATAGAACTTAACTCAGCTTTTGGTAGAGTATGCAAATTAATGACATCTTTTTCTTCAATACTATTATCATCATTTTTAACATGCTCTAATAAAACTCTTCCTAAATGTATATTTATACAATCTTTTAGTACTTCAAGTTCTATATTAGAAGATTGATGTAAATCTTTATGATCAATTTTAAAATCTAGCATTTCTTTTGAAGAAACAGTTAATTTTGAACTTTTTATAAAACCTAAACTTTTTGGCAGTTCTATTAAAGAAATTCTTTGATAAAAAAAGATTGATAATAAATACCAAATATATGATAAAAGTGATGTGGGAGCTAGTATATAAGCATTTAACTTTCCATCATGAATAGATAAATCATCTTTTATTGCAGAATCTTTATTCATAATAGTTGAGTGTTCAAGTATAGTAATACCTGAAGCTGCTGTTTGAATGGAGTGTTCAGGTGATGTACTTAAAGTATAACTATTAAATGAAATATTTTTTAGATTAGTAAGAAATATTTTAATTTTATCTAATCTACTATTTTGATTATAATTAAGCCTATTCATTCCATGCATATCACCTATTACTATTCGGTTAAAAGCGATAAAACCATTACATTCTAATAAATCAACCTTACTTAGAAGATCCTTATTTAAAGCATCTTCAATAGACTCTTTAATATCTTTTGAAATACCATAATTTCTCATGGCATTTGGGCAATTTTCATTTGGTAAAATTGCAATATTTATATTTGAATTTAAATGATTTTGAAAAAAAGTTTTAATTTCATCATCACTCAAATATAGAAGAAATAAAGAATCTTTGTTATGTTCAGGCTTATCAAATATTTTCTCTGTTGAAAAAGTAGATATTTTAATACTATATTTTTCTTTTATATAATCAAATATTTCACTAAGAACTTTTTCATTTTGCTCTTTTGTTATAAAACAAATATCTTTATACACTTTTACTAATCCTTATAATAATCAAAAATTTTATTCTTTTAAATTAGTATTATAGTATAAGAAATTTTAATAATCTAGGGGATACTCTTTTGGTAAAATTACATTATATGCTTTACTTAATGTTTTATTGGTTTTTGACAATAATATTGAGTTTGCAAACATATTTCCACATAAAACTACATCTTTTGCTTTAGTTTCTTTTGCTATTTCATTGGCATAATTACAAATAAATTCACTTAGACTCTCATAGAAAGAATAAATTAAAGTAATATTATCCACATCAGCCATTTTATAAGCCATTATTGATTGAACAATTCTTCGATAATCTAAATAATTCACATCATTTATACTTATTAATTTCATATCAATTTGAATTCCACTTGTCATGCTTGTATTTAAAGCCATATCTTCAAACTCTTTAGAACTATTTATTCCTAAAACCTTTGCACACATATTTATAATTGACTCAAAGCCATTTGTATTTAAAGGTACATCATCTTTTAAAACATTTGGAAATTTTTTACTATAATTCGCAATTAATCTAGTGCAATGTTCATCAATATCTGCAATTTCCTCAAAACAATTTCTTATACTGTTATGAATATTTGGAATTGAAATAATCTGTTTTAAACCTTTTGCTGGAATATTTATACAAATAGAACTATTTGTACTATTTTGAGAAAAGTAAACTCCAAGAGAAGGTATTAATCTTTTTGATGTTTGAGCTAAAATAGCTTTATAAACACCACCATTCTCATCAAAGTACTCTTTTGAAGAGTTGTATTTTTTATTTGCTATAAAATCATATTTAGGAAAAAGCCCTTTATCTCCATGAATTATTAGATTTTGTTCTTTTGTATATGTGATTTTTAATCCATCTTGATAAACCTCATCATTTACATATAAAACATAATTTATATCATTTTTTTTCAATGCTTGTGCAAATAAAACAACCTCTTTATCATCAGGAATTTTTGCATATATAAAATTTGTAGAAGAAAACTCTTTATGTGCATTTTTTAATATTTTAAATTTTAGTTTTACTAAAGGTCTTTCAATTGAACATAAAAGTTGAAAATCTTTTACGCTTATATCAAAAATTTCTTCTATTTTACTAGTGTTTGTAATTAGAAGTTTAACTTCAAAACCTTTTTCTTCAAACTCTTCTCTTATTTTTTCATTTGGTAAAAAGTAGTCTTTTAGTCCATTATGTGTTTCAAATCTTGAAATTTCACCCCTTGTGATTTTTACAATATCATTTAGAAAGTCAATATTATTCTCTTCTATTATTTGTTTTATCGAATCATTTGTAAGAAGTGATAAATTTTGTTTTATCTCAAAATCTTTTAACTCTTCTAAACTTTCATCAAAGTCTTCAACAACATAAGATTTTCCAATAAAAATTGACATTGGAAGTTTTTTTTCTAAAAGTAAAAAGAAATCTTCAATTATTTGGGCTTCTTCTTCTAATATTATTAGAATAAATCCCTTATATTGCTTGCAGCTTGCATTTACTTTTGCCTCTTTTATTAAATCCTCGATTATATATTTGAAATATAAATTTGTTGTATTAAACTCTATTTTATAAATTAATTGCATGTGTAAAATCTTCTTCGTTTGGAATTCTTATTAAATGTTCACCATTGTAACTACCTATCATACTTTTTACAATGTCAGGAATCAAGATATTATTTACTTTACTTGGCTTTATACCTAGGTTTTCTATTTCTTTAAGACTATTTAAAATAAACTCTTCAAATTTGTTTTCCATACTAGAGGTAAGTCCAATTTCAACACTTATGATATCTTCAGGAATTATTCCAATAATAGTTACATTTGCATGGGAATCTAGTACTGAAACAATTTCTAACATCTCTACAATTTCAACCTCATGAGCTGTTTTTCTATAGTTTCCTAGTCCTAATAAAACATCTGAAGGAAGTCTATATATATCCCCTACTTTATCCTCAATTGACACAGTATCTAAAATAATAACATTATCATATTCTTGAAAATATGTCATTAGTTTAAACCCTAATGTTCCCCCATCTATTATTTCTAATTGTTCATCATCAAATTTGTAATTTTGTTTAATATATTCAGCGGCATAAATTCCAATACCCTCATCTTTAAAAAGCATATTTCCAACACCAATTACAATATTTCTTTTTTTCATTTTTTCTCCAAAATATGGCTGAAGCTTTAAACTTCAGCCAGTGTTTTTATTTTTTTTCTTCTTTTTTTTCTTCATTTTTTACAAATTTATGTCCAGAGAACACAATACCTATATCACCTTCTCTCCAGTATATTGTTCTCCAGATTTGGTAATAAATATGAGACATAACCCACATTAAAATCAAATACATTGCTGTATGATGGGCAATTCTAACACCCATATTACCACCAAATACTGTAAGTGTCCAATCTGTAACTAGATGAAGCATTGCTGGCCACCAAGTTCCAATTGAACTCTCACCTGATGCTAATCCATGAACATATAATTGAAGCCCTGTTAATAACATAAAGACTAATAATATATGAAAAAATGTAAAAAACACAATATTATATGAATCACTATGTGTTGAATCAAACTTTTTTCTTCTATTAAAGGTAATTAAGTTAAAAAATACTTCCCAAAATTCTATGAAGTTTTGTTTAGTTGGCAAAATCTTTTTATATGGTTTATCAAAATTTGAAAACAAATATAAATAACCAATTAATATAGCTGTAACATCAAAAATAATAGCAGCTATAAAATGTCCCCATCTATTCCAAGCCATTACATACTTATCCACAGCAGGATCAGCTATAAAAGTTTGGTAATAAGGGTGACCAATATATAAACCGGTTGCAACAGCTACTATCATACAAAAAGCATTCGTCCAATGAATAGTTCTCATAGTAGCTGTCATTCGTTCAACCCTTTTCATTTTAGGCACGGCTTGTTCCTCCAATTGGATCTACTTTATAAACACCTAATTCTTTTCCATTAGTATCAATAATATGTACAGCACAAGCAATACATGGATCAAAACTATGAACAGTTCTTAGAATTTCTAAGGGTTGATCAGGATTTGCTACTTTTGTACCAATTAATGATGATTCATAAGCCCCCAGTCTTCCTTTATAATCTCTTGGGGCTGCATTCCAAGTTGAAGGAACTACCGCTTGATAATTAGCAACTTTTCCATCTTTAATTTTAATCCAATGTCCCAATCCACCCCTTGGAGCTTCTTCCATACCAAAACCTTCAGCCTCTTTTGAAACTGAATCAAAATTAAATTCTGTCCAAGTAGATAAATCACCAGCTGCTGTATTAGCTGCTAGTTCATCAATCCATTCCATCATAATATCTGCCATAAGTTCAGATTCAATTGCCCTTGCAGCAGTTCTTCCTACAGTTGAAAATAAAACTTTAATTGGTAAATTTCCATTTTTTAAGAATGTTGTTACATATTTAGAAATTCTCTCATCACCCTTTGCAACTCCCACTATCATACGAGCAAGTGGTCCAACTTCCATTCTTTCATCATCATAAAGAGGTGATTTAATCCAAGAATATTTATTTGCAGTATCTAAGTAAGCAATATTTCCTTCTTTTTTACCAAATCCAGTATAGTTTGGATTAGTAACCCCATCATATGGATGTAAATTTGTACTACCTTCATACCAAGCATGAGTAACATCTTCTGTGATTTTTGTTTGATCAATTTCAAAAACTTTTGATAAATCTCTATTTTTTACAATTCCAGATGGAAATAACATAGATCCCTTATACATTGGTAAATCATCAGTTCTAAAACCACCAAAAGCCATATAGTTTCCTAAACCTCCACCAATTCCTTCTAGTGCTTCATCTGCATACATGGTTCCGGCCATATAAACATCTGGTAAATATGATTCTTTACAAAATTTTGTAGCTTTTTTAAGTAATTGTTTAAATTCAGCAATTCTTGCAGGATTTTTAATATCTTGAACACAAGTTACTCCACCAACAACAAAAGATTGAGGATGTGGATTTTTACCACCAAAAATAGCCATCATCTTAGCCATTTCTCTTTGTATTTCAAGTGCATCTAAATAATGAGATAATCCAATTAAGTTTTGCTCAGGAGTCAGTTTAAAGCCTTTTGAACCCCAATAAGCATTCCCAAAAATTCCTAGTCTTCCTTGTTTTACATATCTTGTAACTCTTTCTTGAACTGCTGCATAATTATCTTCACTTGCATTCCAAGGTCTATGACCTGAAAGTCCTGCCCATTTTTGAGCTTCAATAACTGTTTTTTTAGGATCTGCATCTAAAGCTTTTGTAATATCAACCCAATCAAGGGCATGAAGATGATAGAAATGAACAACGTGATCATGTAAAAATAAAGCACCTTGAACTAAATTTCTAACAAGTCTTGCATTTTTTGGAATCGTAACATCAAAAGCATGCTCAACAGCTTCAATAGATCTTTGATAATGAGTTCCTGTACAAACCCCACAAATTCTCATAGCTAATAAACCACAATCTCTAGGATCTCTTCCTTTTAATATAGTCTCAATTCCTCTAAACATTGTCGAAGAAGAAAATGCATCTACTACAACATTATTTTCATCTATTATTGCTTCAATTCTAAGATGTCCTTCAATTCTTGTAATTGGGTCAATTACTAAGTGTTTTTTTGCCATTATTTTTCTTCCCCTTCTCCTGATTTTTTACCTGCAACCGCTGAAGCTATTGCATGAACTCCAATACCAACAGCAGTTGCTGTTAATAATCCTAAACCAAACTCATCAACTGTTTTTTCAACTCCACCTGTTGGTGCTTTGATTTTAGCATTTGCCATTGGTCTTTCATATGCATATTTATCCCAAAAATCAGGCTCGCTACATCCAATACATCCACGTCCTACACCAATTGGCCAGTTTGTTCCTTCGTTGTATCTAATAATAGAACAGTTATTAAAAGTCATAGGACCTTTACATCCTACTTTATAGAGACAGAAGTTATTTTTCGCACCTTCATCACCCCACTCTTCCACATATTCACCTGCATCAAAGTGTGCTCTTCTTTCACAGTTATCATGAATTCTATATCCAAAGGCAAATTTAGGTCTTAGAAGTGAATCAAGTTCTGGAATTTGGCCTGTTAATACATAGTGTAAAATAACTCCAACCATATTTGCAGGATTTGCAGGACAAGCTGGAATATTTACAATTGGTTTTCCTTTTACTAAATCCATAACCCCAACAGCACCTGTGGGATTTGGAGCAGCTGCTGGAATTCCACCAAATGTTGCACAAGTTCCAACAGCCACAACAGCTGCTGAATCTTTTGCCATTCTAATTAAGTGGTCATGAAAAGTTTCACCCATTGCCCCAATTGTTCCATATTGACCATCCATAGCCATTGGAATTGCACCTTCTACAAATAATAGATATTTACCTTTGAAATGCTCAACTGCTTCTTCTAGTTGCTTATCTGCATCATGTCCAGCTGCTGCTTGGAGTGTTTCTTGATACTCTAAAGATAAAACGTCAAATAATAAATCATCAACAGTTGGAGCTGCGCTTCTTAAAAGTGCTTCAGAATTTCCAGCACAGTCTTGTAACTCAATCCAAATTACAGGTACTCTGTTCATAAGCTCTGTAGCTTCTGCTACAAGTGGAGCAAACATAGGAGGTAGCATAAGTGTTGCAGTTGTTGCACTAACCCATTTTAGAAAATCTCTTCTATTTACACCTTCACTTTCAATTACATCCATCAAATCAATATCTTTAAGTGGCGCTTCTGCTCTTAAATCTGATAGTCTTTGTTTAGATTTAACAAATAAATCGTTATAAAAGGCTTCACCTTTATTTGTTTCAATCCTTCCTGATTTTTGTGTAAAAACTTTTTTTACCATATCTGCTGAATTAATCATAAGACCTAGTCTCCTTCTTATAAAAAATGAATGTTCATTTACTTATTCGTAAATTAACAGTAAAAAACTTATGCATTACTTAATCAAAATTTAAGAAAAATAGCATGAAAGTAGCATTATTTATTTTTTATAATATGATAAAAAGTTTAAGCTCCCAAGAGATGGATAATTTATGAATAAGTATTCATTTATATTTAATAAATACTATTCTTTTAAGTTTTTATAATTTAATAGATTTTTTTTATATTTGTTACAAATATATACATTTTTTTAATTTAATGGGTAGTACAAACAGAACAAACATCAAAACTTCTAAGAACAATTCTAGCTATTTCTATTGATGAAGCTCCAATAATTGCTTTTTGAGCTATGCCTTTTTGAGTTTTATTTTCAGGTCCTAAATTCCAAACAGTTGGAGTAATAACATCATATTTAGATATCTTTCCTTTGTTTATATGTATTTCATGAAATAAAGAACCTCTACATGCTTCAATCACGGATAATCCACTTGCACTTTCTATATCTTTTAGAGATATTTTTGGCTTGATAAATGATTCTTCACTAATATCCACTTTTTTTATTAACTCTTTTGTATTTTCTAATAGAAAAGCTAATTCATCTATTCTGGCCATTATTCTTGTAAATGAAGAATCTTTATATTTTTTATGTATATCTTTTATAAATTTTCTATTTGAAATAATAGCTCTTGATAAAGGACCTGTTTCATAAAAATTATTATCATAAGATACTGATTTTGACCATGTGGTTTTATGCTTATTAAGACGATCATCTAAGACTAAAAAAGTATGCTCATCACTCTCTTTTATTTTTGATAAATCTAATTTATGTGCAATTCTTTGTTTCATTTTTCCACTTTCAAATAAAGAAGAAGAACCTAAAGAAATAAATCTATCATAAGATTTTCCATATTTTTCTAGAGAATATTTAAAAGATAAATCTTTAAAATATTTTAAATCAGCCCCTAATAAATCTAAATCATTTACACTATCAAAAGATAAATATTTATCAAAATCAATTCCAGAAATTGATTTTTCAAAAAATCCAATGGCAGCATCCATATAGTTTTGCATTGAACTTAATTCTAATAATGTAGGATCACAAACAACTCCACCTGGCATCATATATGAAGTATGTGGCCATTGTCCTCCTATTATTGCTAGGGCTTTTATAGTTTCACTTGCAGTCTTGCAAGCTTCTAGCCAACGTGAGCCTTTTAAAGGAGCGTAAATTCCCAAATCAGAATTATCAAGTTTGATAATATCAGGAAGAATAAACATATAAAACCATTTTATATGAGAATCAATTATTTCAATATTTAAGCCAATTTCTCGTAATAGTTTTGCTTTATTTGTAACTTGCAAGGGCTCATTTATATTTTCATAAATATTTTCCAAAGCATCAACAGTAGCTTTAAGATGAGCTTGCCCACAAATTCCACAAATTCTTGGAGTATAAACTAAAGCATCTAGGGGTGATTTTCCTTCTAAGATATATTCAAAACCTCTAAAGTTTAGAAAATCAATTCTTGCATCACTTACAAGATTATTTTTCCAAGAACAAGATAGTTTTGCTTCACCCTCTATTCGTTCGACTATTTCAACAGTTTTCATATTTAATCCATTAGCTTTTTATTTAGTCTATCTATTTTAAAGGTTTTTGCAATTCCTGCAAGGGATAAATATGCCCTTTTTGAAATGCCAAGAGGAACATCTTGTGGAATTCCAATATTTTTTTTAGTTTCTAACATATTTTCTCGTGGAAAATCACTTTCAGTACAACCAATACAAGGCATTCCTACTCTTGTTTTTGAACTTATATCATTCCATAATATTTTATTACAAGAGCTATGGGTCATAGGACCACGACACCCTTGATCATAAAATAAACACCCCTCTTTTTCTCCAAAAGCACCTTCAACTTTCCACTCAAAATACTCATTTCTTGTACAACCATGGTGAGCTAAAGAACTATATAACTCTTTTGGTCTTTTTTCATCATCTAAATTCATTTTTCCATAATCTCTCAATGAAAAAAGAGTTTGAAGTATCCATTCTGGATGAACGGGACAACCTGTGAGATTTATAATGCTATGTTCAAGTTTATTGATAGCTTTTTCATCAATAGAATCACTAATTCCTTTGATATCATTATTTTGAGTGAACTTTGCGTGAATTCCACCATTTGCAGCACATGATCCAACGGCTATTATATATTTTGATTTTAAAGCTAGTTTATTTAGTAAATTAAAAGTTGTGTCATTTGAGATTGAGAAGAATTTTTCATTTGAAGTAATAGCACCTTCAATAAGTAAAAAATCTATTTGTTCTTTTTGATTTAAAATATCATCCAAGGATTTTTCAATAGTTAAACTTGGATGATAAATAAGATTAAAGCTATGAAAAAAAAGCTCTAGTCTTGAAGAGTTTGCACTTAATAATGAATGTGTATTTCCATTACAAGTAATTGCAGCAAACCATACTACTGTTGGTTTTTCTTTAGTTATCATACTTTAATGCTCGATATATATTATCAGCAACTGAATCACTATATGATAATAAATCCTTATCTAAAACATTTTCTCCACTTAAAAAAGCAAAACCACCTAAGCAACCCATTATCATAGAAAAAGCTGGAAAAAAATCTTGTTGTCTAAACTCTTTTTTAGAAGCTCCATCATCTAGCAAAATCATAACTTCTGTTACAAATTCTCCTACACATAAAAAGCCTTCACAACCTTGTTTAAAAACTTCTCTATTTGATAAATATACCCTTAAAAAGTATTCAATTACTTCAGGTGAATTTTGTACATTTTCTAAATATTTTTTTACAAATATGTAAATTTTTTCTTTTGAAGAAACATCTAAGTGATTAATTTCTTTTAATTCCTCAGCTAATATATTAGTTGAATATTTTATTGCAAATTTTGCAAGTTCTTCTTTTGAAGAAAAATAGTTATACATATTTCCAACACTCATCTTCATAGCTTTTGCTATATCTGGAATTGTTGTGTTATAAAAACCTTTTTGAGAAAACAATTTTAAAGAATTTTCTATTATTGAATTTTTTTTAGTTTCTTTAGTATTAGAAATAGTTTATCCTTCCTTGTATTATTTTTTATTATAATAATACAACTTTCTTTAAAATTAGCCCCTATTTCTATAAAACATCACTCTGAATCATTATTTGTATAATTCAAATAATAATCTATTTCACTTGGCGTTAAGATTTTAATTGTATTTGTACTTCCTTGTAATCCAACTGGATAACCTACTGTTGCCACATAAGATTGGTTTTTATCTAATAAGCCTTTTTTATCTAAAGTTTCTAGCATCTCTTGAAACATTTTTGAAGCTTGATCTTCTTTTATTGTACCAATAGCTTCAATACCCCAAATTGCAGTTAGTGAATTTAACACTTTTTCTTCATGGGTAAAAGCATAAATTGGAGTTTTTGGTCTGTATCGTGACATCTTAATGGCAGATCTTCCTGAACTTGTAAGTGATAAAATAGCTTTTGCACCTAAATCATCTGCAAGTTTTGTTACAGTTGCTTGTATTACATCAAATTTATCAAGATAAGCTAATTTATTTTGCTTATTATAGTTATAAATATCTTCTGTTTTAGCAATAATATTACTCATTGTATCAACAACATTAACAGGATCTTCCCCTACTGCACTTTCTTCACTTAACATTACTACATCAGTTCCATCTAATACTGCATTTGCAACATCTGAAATCTCAGCACGTGTAGCTCTTTCATTTTGTGTCATTGATAAAAGCATTTGAGTTGCTGTGATTACTGGAATTCCTTTTAAATTTGCTTTTTTAATTAGCATTTTTTGAATTGTTGGAACATCATAGTAAGGTACTTCTATTCCTAAATCTCCCCTTGCTACCATTATTCCATCACTTGCTTCTATTATTTCATCTATATTTTCAACTGCATCAAACTTTTCTATTTTTGCTATTAATTTACCTTTATATCCATTTAATAAATTTCTAGCTTTTCTCATATCTTTTGCGTTTTGTACAAATGAAATTGCAAAATAATCAACTTGATTCTCAACTCCCCAAGCGATATCTTTTTCATCTTTTTTTGTAATTACATCTATATCAATTACAGTATTTGGAAAGTTTACACCTTTTCTTGAACCAAGTATTCCATGGTTTTCAATTCTCGCTTTTACTTCTATTCCTGTTTCAATTACTTTTGCTCTAATTGTTCCATCATAAAGGTAGATATATTCATTTACTTTTACTTTATCTAGGATATCTGGGTAATTAATTGATACAACATAGTGATTTTCATCTTTTTTATATCCTACAATTTCATTCTTTAAAAAAGTGATTTCATCACCTCTTTTAAGTTCAAAAGGTTCTTTTACATCTCCTACTCGCACTTTTGGTCCAGAAATATCTTGTAGTATACCAACGGTAGTGTTTGTATTTTTCATAGCTGTTCTAATATTATTTAATGTTTTTAAATGATATTCATGACTACCGTGAGAGAAGTTTAATCTAAACATATTTGCACCAGCTTTAATTAATCCTTCGATTATCTCTAATTCATGACTAGCAGGTCCAAGTGTTGCTAATATTTTTGTTCTTTTTTGCATATATTTTCCCTATACTTATAAAATAAAATCTGTTGATAAAAAGTTAGATTTATGATCTCTTAAAATATTTGTAACTATCTCTTTATTTTCATTGTTATCTTTAATTGCAACCATTGATCTAATACTAAAAGCTCTTAATGCATCACCAACTGAAAGTGTGCTTTGAGCTGAATCTTTTCTACCTGTAAATGGAAAAATATCAGGCCCCCTTTGACATTGTGCATTTATATTTACCCTACTTACTAAATTTACTAAGCTATCAATCATTTTTGCAATTTCATCTGCATTATTACCAAAAATACTCACTTGTTGTCCATAGTTTGATTCCATTAAATATTTCATTGGCTCTTTTATATCTTTATATGTAAGTATAGGTACAATTGGTCCAAATTGCTCTTCATGATAAATTCTCATATCTTTATTAACAGGAAATAAAACAGCAGGAAACATAAATGTATTTCTAATTGTTCCCCCATCTTTATTTACTATTTTTGCACCTTTTGATGTTGCATCATCAATTAAATCTTTTAGATATGTTGTTTTATTTGCTTCTGGTAATGGAGTTATTTGAACATCTTTATCCCAAGGCATACCAAATTTTATTTCATCAACTTTTGCATTAAATTGTTCTAAAAAACTTCCAACAATATTTTCATGTATAAATAAAATTTTTAAAGCTGTACATCTTTGTCCATTGTAAGATAAACTTCCCGTAACACACTCATTAACTGCAACTTCTAAATTTGCATCAGGCATTACAATTCCTGCATTTTTAGCTTCTAAACTTAGAACTGATCTTAATCTATTTGGTTTTGGATGATGATGCTCCATCGTACTTGCAACTTTTGAACTTCCAATAAATGCTAAAACATCAATTTTTCCACTTTTCATTAAAGGTGTTAAAAGCTCATCTCCACTTCCATATAAAGTATTTACAATTCCCTTTGGAAAAGAATCCCTAAAAGCTTCAAGTAAAGGTCTATGTAATAAAACACCAAATTTTGGAGGTTTAAATATTACTGCATTTCCCATAATAAGTGCTGGAATTAAAGTGGTAAATGTTTCATTTAATGGATAATTAAATGGCCCCATACATAAAGTAACCCCAAGTGGAGATCTTTTTACTTGTGCTAAAATTCCTGATTCTATTTCTAATTGAGAATTTTTTCTATCTAAAGTTTTTAGGGCTTCTATTGTATCTTTAATATAATCAACAGTTCTATCAAACTCTTTTTGAGAATCTTTTAAAGGTTTACCAATTTCCCACATTAAAAGATTTACTACTTCTTCTCTTTTTTCAATCATTTTAAAAGTGAACTTTTCAACTGCTTTTATTCTATTAGCAACTGACATTTGTGGCCATTCACCCATTCCATAATTATAAGCATTTATTGCAGAATCTAAAGCTTCTTGAGCTTCATTTTGAGTAAGTCTTGGATAAGTTCCTAGTTTTAGTTGTTTACCATCTTTTAAACAAATTGGAGAATAAACATCTTGTTTTTGTCCCTTCCAATGTTTTATAGTACCATTTATTAAATACTCATTTTGAGAAATTTCACCATCAAGTTTATACTCTTTTGGAACTTCTTCAATTGATGTAAATAAATTATCATATTTTTTATTAATCGTTTTCATATTCTTCCTTAAAATTCATAATAACATTATAATGACTAAAATATTAATTTAAACTTAAACATTATAATGTTATTATATAATGTTTATTTAATTTCTTTTAATATAAACTTTTAAAACTATAGAACATAAGGATAATGCTTGTTTACTAAAAAAGGTAGCCCTCTATACTTACAACTAAAAGATATTCTTTTAAAAGATATAAAAGAAAATTATAAAGCAGGAGAAATTATTCCAGCTGAACCAAGACTTGAAGAAATCTATAAAGTAAGTAGAATTACAATTAGAAAAGCTATTGAAGAACTTGAAAGAGAAAATATAGTTGAAAAAAAACAAGGTCGAGGTACTTTTGTCTTAGAACAAAAAATTCTTTATGATGCAAATGCAATAGGCTCTTTAACACAAAGACTATCTAAGCAAAATTATAAATTAGAAACAAAATCTATTAAATTTGAAATAATAGAAGATGAACATTTTGTAAAAGATTTACTTCTATGTAAAAAACTTCTATGTATCAAAAGGCTAAGACTTCTGAATGGTGTTCCCTTTGCTTTGATGCGTAATTATATGGATTATGAAAAAGTACCAAATATTGAAAAAAACTTTAATATAGAATCTTTATATACTTATTTAAAAGATGAGTATGAAATAGAATTTTATAATGCCCAAGAAACAGTAGAAGCAATGGCTCCTACAAAAAAAGAAGCCAAAGATTTAAATATTAAAGATTCTACTCCATTATTATCTCTACATAGACTATCTTTTGATAAAGAAAATAATCCAGTAGAATATTCAGAAGTAAGGATAAAAGCAGATATGTATAAACATAAAATTTCTCTGCATAATGATAATATTTCTAATAATCCATCATAATATTGTTAGCTTCACAAGAAGTTCGGATACATGAATTTCAACAAAAGTGATTTTATTCAGCTTCCTAAAATTTTTTGTTTAGGAAGTGAATATTTATACATCTAAATTAAATAAAAAACTTCTCATCTAAAGTATCAATTAACTCTTGAACAGAAGCAACTGAATTTGCAAATAACTCTTTTTGTTCTTCATTTAGTTTTAACTCAATAATTTTTTCAACTCCATTTGCTCCTAGCATAACAGGAACTCCACTTACAACATTTTTACAATCATATTCTCCATCAAGCATAACTGAACATGGATATATTTTTCTAGTATTATGTAAAATTGCTTCTACCATTAAAGAAGTTGCGTGAGCAGGTGCATAATAAGCAGATCCTGTTTCAAGAAGTTTTACGATTTGAAGTCCACCATTTTTTGTTTTTATAACAATATCTTCAATATCTTCTTTACTTAAAAGTTCAGGTAAACCAACTCCTGCAACAGTTGAATAATTTACTAAAGGAACCATAGCATCTCCATGACCACCCATAACAGATGATTCAATTTGACCTGCACCATAACCTAATTTCTCACAAATAAAATGAGACATTCTAGCACTATCTAAAATTCCAGCCATTCCAATAACTTGTTCTCTTGGAAATTTAAGTATTTTAAGTGCTGCATAAACCATAGCATCAAGTGGATTTGAAACAATTATGATTTTTGAATTTGGAGCATATTTTTTAATATCTTCTAAAACAGCTTGCATAATTTTTGCATTTGTTAAAAGTAAATCATCTCTACTCATTCCTGGTTTTCTAGGAATTCCAGCTGTTATAACAATAACTTCACAATCTTTTAAATCTTCACCACTCTTAGCTGCTTTTACCATAGTGTGTGATTTTGCTGCATTTGCTGCTTGTGAAATATCTAAAGCCATAGCTTCAACTATATTTTCTCTAATATCCTTTAAAACTATTGATGAGCAAATTCCCTTTGATGCAAGAGAATATGCAAGTGTTGAACCTACATTTCCAACACCAATAATTCCAACTTTCTTATTTTCCACTATAAATCCTTAATTATCTTTTATCTTTTTTTATTTATTCTTGCCATGCACTAATTGCATTTAGTAAACCAGCACTTGAAGAATCCATATCTTTATAAGAGTAATCTTTTTTCTTATCACAGTTTTGAACATGAGATAACATTTCAGATGCTAACTCTTTTCCTAGTTCAACACCCCATTGATCAAAAGAATCAACTCCCCAAATAACACCTTCTACAAAAACTCTATGCTCATATAAAGCAATTATTTTTCCTAGAGTTTTAGGGTCAAGTTTTTTATATAAAAGTGTTGAAGAAGGACGGTTACCATTAAACTGTCTATGAGGTGCCAGTCTTATTGACTCTTCATGTGAAACGCCTCTTTTTTCTAATACTCTAATAACCTCATCAATTCTTCGTCCTGCCATTAAAGCTTGACTTTGGGCTAAACAGTTTGCTATTAATAAATCATTATGTTCTTTCATATCTGTTTCTGATTTATTAACTCCCAACATGAATTCACAAGGAACTATTTGAGAACCTTGATGTAATAATTGGAAGAATGAGTGTTGAGAATTTGTTCCTGCATCACCCCAAACAATTGCACCTGTTTTTTCATATAACATTTCACCACTTGAAGAGATACTTTTTCCATTACTTTCCATATCAAGTTGCTGAATATATGAAGGAAAAGAGCTAAGTCTTTGATCATATGGTAAAATTGCTCGTGTTGGATATTCACAAATATTAATATGCCAAATTCCAATTAATCCTAAAAGTACTGGCATGTTTTTTTCAAGTGGAGCATTTTTGAAATGCTGATCCATTTCATAAGCTCCATCTAAAAACTCATCAAAATTCTTTGTTCCAATTGCAATCATAACACCTAAACCAATTGAACTCCAAATAGAATATCGTCCACCAACCCAATCCCAGTATCCAAATACTCGATTATCTTTAATACCAAAATCTTTAGTTTTTTCTAAAGCTGTTGAAATAGCTGCAAAATGTTCACCTACATTTTCTTCTCCTACTGCTTCTTTCATCCAAGATAATGCTGTTTTTGCATTTGTCATTGTTTCAATAGTTGTAAATGTTTTTGAAGCAATTAATATTAAAGTCCTTTTTGGATTTAAATTAGCTAAAACATCTGTTATATGAGAAGAATCAATATTAGATACAAAATGTACATTTGGTCCATCATGAAAAGGTTTTAAAGATTGAGTAACCATAGCAGGTCCAAGATGAGAACCACCAATTCCAATATTTACAATATCAGTAAATGATTCATTACTTGAAGATACAATTTTTCCATCTCTAATACCATTTGCAAATTCTTGCATTTTTTCTAAACCCTCTTGAACATCTTGCATAATATCTCTATTATCAACATATATAGGTTTATTTGGTTTATTTCTAAGTGCTATATGCAAAACTGCTCTATTTTCAGTGATATTTATTTTATCACCTCTGTACATAGCATCTCTTTTTTCTTCAACATCACAAACTCTTGCAAGTTTAAAAAGTGTAGTTAATACATCTTTATTCATATGAAGTTTAGAATAATCAAGAATCATATCATCTATTGAAGTTGAAAACTCTTCAAATCTTTTTGGATTTAAAGTAAATAAATCACTTATTGAAAGATTTTTTAATTGGCTTCTAATTTGTTTCAATCTTGCAAAAAGAATATCTCTTTGTTCATCCATTCTTAAGCCCTATTTCCATTGATTTTAGCAATTGAACTTTTAGCAATTCTAGTTATTTCTTCAAACTTTTTTTCTTTTAATAAATTCTTTGGAACTAGCCATGAACCACCAACACATAAAACATTTTTTAAATCTAAAAAGTCGTTCATATTATCTAAGCTAACTCCACCTGTTGGGCAAAATCTCATTTTAGTAAATGGTCCAGAAAAAGCTTTTAAAAGATCTATTCCTCCAACTTGAACTGCTGGAAATAACTTACAAGCAAATAGGTCATTATTTTGTGCAAGCATAACTTCTGAAGCTGTTGAAACTCCAGGAATTAAAGCAATATCATTTTGCTTTGCACTTTGTATTAACTCTTCACTAATACCAGGGGAGAAAATAAAAGCAGCACCATGTGCTATTGAATCTTCTAAATCTTTTTTATTACATACAGTTCCAGCTCCCACATTCATAGAAGGTATTTCTTTTGAGATTAACTCAATAGCCTTTAAACCTGTTGGAGTTCTTAAGGTAATCTCCATGATGTTTATTCCACCATCTTGTAAAGCTTTTGCCAAAGGTAAAGCATCTTCTATATTATCTAAAGCAATAACAGGAACGATTGGCGAAATACTTAATACTTCTGTTGCATTTAATTTCATATTAACTTCTCTCTTTTCCAATAATATCAAAAATAGTAGCACCCTCTTCTGCTGTACTAATATTTGCTCTAACTATTGAAAATAAATTTCTTCCATAATTAGCTTGATTTGCAGATAAATCTGCTTTTTTAATTTGTCTTCTAATTTTTTCTTCTGCAGGAATTTCTAAGTTTAATTTTCCATTTTTAACATCTAAACAGATAATATCACCATCTTCAATAAGTGCAATATTTCCACCTTTTGCAGCTTCTTCTACAAGATGAATAGCTGATGGAACTTTTCCAGAAGCCCCTGACATTCTTCCATCTGTTACAATAGCAACTTTATAACCCTTATCTTGAAGAACTCCCATTGAAGGTAATAAACCATGAAGTTCAGGCATACCATTTGCTTTTGGACCTTGATATTTTACAACTGCTACAAAATCTTTATTCAATAAACCTTTTTTAAATGCATCTTTTAATTCATCTTGAGTTGAGAAAACCATAGCAGGAGCTTTTACATATAAATGCTCTTCTTTTAGTGCTGAAGTTTTAATAATACTTCTTCCTAAATTTCCTTCAAGTAAAGTAATTCCACCCTCTTTTGAAAAAGGAGCAGCAACACTTGAGATAATATCTTTATCCCTTGAAACCGTTGCACCTTTGTTAAAAGTTAAAACATTATCTTTTAATGATGGCTCAACAATATAATTTTTTAAACCAAATCCAACTACTGTATTTACATCTTCGTGTACTAATCCTGCATTTATTAATTCATGAATAACAACACTCATACCACCTGCATCTCTGAAGTGATTAACATCAGCACTTCCATTTGGATATAACTTACATAAAAGTGGAGTAACTTTTGAAATCATATTAAAATCATCCCAATTTAAAATAATTCCAGCAGCTCTTGCCATTGCAATTAAATGAATAGTGTGATTTGTAGAACCTCCTGTTGCCATTAATCCAACAATTGCATTAACAAAACTTTTTTCACTTACAATATCTGCTATTGGTGTGAAATTATTTTTAAATGCTGTTAAATTTAATAGTGTTTTTGATGCTTCTTGTGTTAATTCATCACGAAGTAATGTATTAGCATTTACAAAAGAAGAGTTTGGAAGTTGTAGTCCCATCATTTCTAAAAGCATTTGATTTGAATTTGCAGTTCCATAAAAAGTACAAGTTCCACTACTGTGATATGAAGCAGCTTCTACTTTAAATAATGCTTTTTCATCAACTTTACCTTGGGCAAATTCTTGACGTACAAATGCTTTTTCTTTATTAGAAATACCAGATGGCATTGGACCAGCTGGCATAAATATTGCAGGTAAGTGTCCAAAAGATAAAGCTCCAATTAAAAGTCCAGGAACAATTTTGTCACAAACTCCTAAAAATATAGCTCCATCATAAACATTATGAGATAAGCCAATAGCAGCACCCATTGCAATATTATCTCTTGAAAATAGACTTAATTCCATTCCTTCAAAACCTTGTGTAACACCATCACACATAGCAGGAACTCCTGATGCAACTTGTGCAGTTGCACCCTCTTTTAATAAAGTTCTTTTAATAAGTGGAGGATATACACTAAAAGGCTCATGTGCTGATAACATATCATTATATGAAGTAACAATTGCTATATTTGGAGTAATCATATTTGACATAGCTTCTTTTTCTTCGTTACTCATAGGAGCAATTGTATGAGCTAAATTACTACATCCCATTTTTGATCTATTTACTTTTTTAGAGCTAACTTCTTTTACTCTATTTAAATAAATTTCACGACTTGTTTTTGATCTTTCTATTATGTTTTGTGTAACTTCTAGTATTATTTCATTCATTTGTAATATACCTCGATTTTTTTCTTATCTTGATTTAATATTGCAGAAATTGGCATATCATTGCTATTTGCACCTTCAAGAACTTTTTTATATACATTTTGTTTTTCAAGGCCTTCAAAGTGCAAATAAATATTACTAGCACTTAATATTGCCGTTTTAGTTAAACTCATTCTTTCATAAGCAGCGGTATCTGGTTTCATACAAATACAAAGTTTTTCAATAGTTTCTAGTGATTCTTTTAATTTAATATTATTAGGAAACAAAGATGCTGTATGTCCATCATTTCCCATACCTAAAATTAATACATCAAAAGGGAATAACTCTTTTTTATAAATATCCGAACAAATATCTTGTGCATCTTCTATATTTATATTTTCTTGATACATTGATATAAATTGTGCTGTTTTTGCAAAATTTATTAATAATGAATCTCTAACAAGTTTTTCATTTGAATCTTTATGATTTTTATCAATCCATCTTTCATCACAAAGGGCAATTTTTACTTTTTCCCAAGGAATATCAAAAGAGCTAAGTTTTTCAAATAAAGGTTTAGGAGTACTACCTCCTGAAACCAATAAAGATGCACTACCCTTATGTAGTATTGCTTCTTTTAAATTATCAATAATTTTTGAACTTAAAGCATCAATTAATTCTTTTTGTTCTAAAAAGAAATGTTCATTATTATTCTTCATGCCAATCCCTACCATCTTTTGCAACTAATTGAATACTTGCACTTGGTCCATTAGTTCCAGCTGTATATTTTTTCATAGGAACCAAGTTATCTTCCCAAGCTTCAAGAATAGTATCAACCCATTTCCATGCACTTTCAACTTCATCAAGTCTCATAAATAAAGTAGGATTAGATCTTATTACATCAAGTAATAATCTCTCATAAGCTTCATTTTTTCTTTTTAATGTACAAGGTGTCATTAGTTCAAGATCAACTTCTTCTAATCTCATATTTTTACTTAAATCTGGAACTTTATTAATTAAACTTAATGTAATACTCTCTTCTGGTTGAAGTGTAATTACTAATCTATTTGAAGATACAGGCTCTCCATTATTTTGAAAAATTGAATGGGGAACATTTTTAAATTGTATAACAATCTCAGAATTTCTTTTCTGCATTCTTTTTCCACTTCTTATGTAAAAAGGAACGCCATTCCATCTCCAGTTATCTATATCTACTTTTAAAGCTGCAAAAGTTTCTGTTGTACTTTCAGATACACCATCACCTTCTAAATATCCAGGAACTGGTTGTCCATTTATTGAACCTTTTTCATATTGAGCTCGAACAGTATTTAAAGCTACATTTTCTCTAGTAATTGGTCTTAATGATCTTAAAACTTTTACTTTTTCATCTCTAATACTATTTGCATCTAAAGAACAAGGTGGTTCCATTGCTATTAAACAAAGTAATTGCACAAGGTGATTTTGAATCATATCTCTCATTGCACCAAATTGGTCATAATATCCCCATCTACCTTCAACACCAACACTTTCTGCAACTGTTATTTGTATATGATCAATATTAGTTGAATCCCAAAGTGGCATCATAATTCTATTTGCAAAACGAAGAGCTAAGATATTTTGTACAGTATTTTTTCCTAAATAATGATCAATTCTATAAATTTGATTTTCATTAAAATAACTTAATACTTGATTGTTTATTTCCCTTGCAGATTCTAAATCTCTTCCAATTGGTTTTTCTAAAACCACACGACTTGTTGGTTTTATTAAGCCCCAATGATTTAAAGATTTACAAATATCACCAAAGAAACTAGGAGATGTAGATAAGTAAGAAATTCTATCTTCATTAGTACTTTTATCTAGTAATTTTTTTAAATCTTTGTATGTATCATTATCGCCAAAATCCACATAAACTGCATGTAAAAGTTCTTTAAACTTCTCAAATGCATCTTCATTGAATAATTCTGGTTCTATAAATTCTATTAATTTTTCTTTTGTAAGTTTTATATGGTCTTCTTGGCTTATCTTTTGTCTTGAAACTGATATGATTTTGCTATCAGCATCTAAATAATCATCATTAAAAAGATGATATAAAGCAGGGATTAGTTTTCTAAAAGAAAGATCCCCATATGCTCCAAAAATTATGATGTCAGAAGAGTTTTTTATTTCATTCATAAATTTTTATCCTTTATTAAAAAACATTGCAACATAATAACATTATAATGTTATTGTTGCCATTAAGTGTAATTAAAAATCTAACTCATTAAAAAAAGGAGGATTTGCACCAATTCGGCCTACACTAATAGCAGCAACCTTATTAGCAAATTTTAGTGATTCTTCTAATGATTCTTTATCTATATTAATTAAATCTTTTTTTGAAAAACTTTTGTGTTTAGATAATGAATATAATAAGGCACCGTTAAAGATATCTCCAGCACCAATAGTATCTACCACTTCAACTTTTTCTCCACGAGAAGTTGCTTCATAATTTTTTGTTTTAATAATAGCTCCTTCACTTCCTTTTGTAAGAACAATAATACTAAGACCTAACTCAAGCCACTTTTTATATATTTCTTCAAAAGAACCATTTGGATATAACCATTCTAAATCTTCTTCTGAAATCTTTATGATATCACTTTGAGATAATATTTTTTCAAATCTTTGTATAAAAAGTGATCTATCTTCTATAAAATTAGGTCTAACGTTTGGATCATAGAATACAATTTTTTTTGAGCTTTCTTTTGTAATGAAATTTTCAATTTCACTTCCATTTGGTTCACTCATTAATGATATTCCACCAACATAAATAGTATCAACTACATTATCATCTAAAACTACATCCTTTAAGCAAATAGTTCTATTTGAACTATTTTCATCAAAAAAACTATATGTTGTAGTTCCATTTGCAATTTTTGCAAATGCTAAAGTTGTGTTATTAGGAGTTTCAATACAAAATGAAGTTTTAACTTTTGAGTTATTTAACTCTTCTAAAATTTGCTCTCCAAATAAATCTTTAGAAACTGCTCCTAAAAACCCAACATCTGCTCCTAATCTTCCTAAACAAATAGAAGTATTTAAAACTGCTCCTCCTATTTTTGGAATAAAAGCAGTTTCTTTACTATCTAAAGTAGTAGGTATCATGTCTATTAAAGCTTCTCCACAACATATAATCATTTTGTATTATCCTTTAGTTTTTTTACTATTGTTTGTTGTAATTTATAACTGTGTTTTCAACACCATTTTCCCAAATACTATTTAAGAATTTTGAGAATGTACTTGCAAAATATTCATTTTGTGATAAATTTCCATAGATATCTTCCATTTGAATGAAAACTATTGGATTACTTTTTGCTTCAAGAGCTAACTCTTTTAATTTATCTTTTCTACCGTCATTAATATCTATTGCTTTATTGTTTTCATCAGTTCCAATTGAATAACGACACCATAATGCACAAGTTAATATTAAACCATCAACATTTACACTATTTTTAATTCCACTTTTAATACTGTCAATAATAAACTTAGGTTGTTTATTTGAATTATCAAAACAAATTCTAGTAATCGTATCTTTAATATATGGATTAGCAAATCTATTTAATACAGTATTATAATACTGATCTAAATCAACATCAATAATATCTTTTAATACAGGTATTACTTCTTTATTCATAATATTATCTAAAAAAGTTTTTACAGTTTTATGTTCTAATGCTTCATGAACATAATCAATATTTAACAATGCACTAACAGATGAAATAGCGGCATGAGAACCATTAAGCATTCTAATTTTCATTAATTCGTATGCTTCGATGTCTTCAACAAACATAACACCTACTTCTTCTAAAGCTGGTCTTCCATTACAAAAGTTATCTTCGATAATCCATTGAATAAATGGTTCACAAAAAACTGGTCTATTATCAATATATCCATATTCACTTTGAATAAAAGCTTTATCAGCATCTGTTGCAGTTGGTGTAATTCTATCAACCATAGAATTTGGAAAAGCAACATTTTTTTCAATATATTCACTTAATTCTGGATCAATTACAGCAGATAATTTAACTACTACATTTTTTAAAACATCTCCATTATGAGCTATATTGTCGCAAGTTAATAATGTAAAAGGAGCAATACCTTTTTCTTTTCTAATTTTAAGTGCTTTAATTAATATACCAAATGCAGTATTTGGACTATCTGGGTTTTTAATATCTGCTTGAATTTCTTCGTTTTGGATATTAAAATTGCCATAAGAATCAATATAGTAACCACCCTCAGTAATTGTAAGTGAAACTATTTTAATATTTTCATTTGTTAAAGACTCAACTAATAACTTATTATCAACTTCAATAAAATCAATCATAGATTGTAAAACACGTACACTTGTAGTTTGGCTATCTCTTGAAACAACCGTTGTTAAACAATCTTGTTTTAAAAGATCATTTCTCATAAAAGTATCATATTCTCTTAATCCAGCACCAATGATACCGTAGTTTAAATCTTTTCTTTTATTAAATAAAGCATCTAAATAATATGCTTGATGTGATCTATGGAAATTTCCAACACCTATATGGATTATGCCTGCAGTCAAATCATCTTGATTATAGTTATAATCAGCCTTATTGAATGATTTGTTTTCTAAAAAATTTTTATTTAATATCATTTTATTGCCTTATCTTCATTGTCAAAAAAGTAAAATTTAGAATCATCACAGTTTAAATATGCAGTATCCCCTATTGCAAGGTGATCTGGATTATCACTTTTCACTGTAATTATCTCATCGTTATTAAGTTTCACATAATAAATCATGTACTCACCTAAGTTCTCAACTAAATCAACTATTCCTGTAAATTTACAGTTTTCTTTATTTGATAAATTGAAATGTTCTGGTCTAACACCTACAGTTTTAACTGTATTTCTTCTACTATCTAATCTATTTTCAATATTATTAACTATATATTGAGCTTCTGAAGAATTTTCAGTTTGAATAAAATTCATTTTAGGACTTCCTATAAATCCTGCAACAAATAAATTATCTGGACTTTTGTATAAATCATCAGGTGATCCAAATTGTTGAATTACACCTGCGTTTAATA
>CBFHMY010000005.1:0-56771 GCA_965657055.1 uncultured Aliarcobacter sp.
ATACCATCAGATAAGAAATCAAGTTTAGAACCTAGTTCAACATATTTTACTAAGTTACATTTTTTTCCACTTGATTCTGCTGATGTGTAAGAGGATAAATCATTAATATCAACTTCATCAAATCGTGAAACAGGTCTAATATAATTTTTTAGTTCATCTCCAAAGATTCTATTTGTTTCATTTACAAAGTCTCTCATAGATTCAAGTTGTTCAGCTGATTTTACAATTCTATCCCACTCTTGTGTATTCCAGTAAAAAACTTTTGCGTTATCTGTTGTATTGTGTTTTACAATTGTTAAATTTGCCGTTTCAGGAACAACAGCACTTCCTAGTATTTCTCTTCCCATAAGAGCATTTAACATAGTAGATTTACCAGCGTTCATAACACCTGTAATACCAATTGAAAACTTTTGATTATCTAAATAATCTTGTGTACCTTTTAGTTCATCTAATATTTCATTATTAGATAAATCATTTCTTAAATCATTTAGTAGGTTTTCTATTTTTGATTTAAGTTCTTTAAATGAAGATTTTTTAGCATCATGTTTATTTATATTATTTTCTAAATTATTACTTTCTTCAATTAAATCTAATTCTTTATAATCAAATAAAGAGATTAATTTATTATAATTTTCACTATTAATAATACTTTCATTTTTTAAATATTCAAAAGAAGAGTGTAATATAGATATATTTTGTTTTGATTTATTTGATAATATAGCTTCAACTATATTATGTTGTAAGTGATTTAATTCATTGTTATTTGAAGGACTTTTTACATTTAGTTGTTGGCATAATGTTTTAAATGAGGTAAGTGGTAAATACTTATCAAAATTTTTTCTTGTTGCACTAACAATTAATGCAAAAATTGTAAAAGTATCTTCATCAATACTTGTTTCAATCTGCTCTACATCTAAATTCTGCTCAAAGGTAATTCCGTGGTACAACAGAAAGTAATCATTTGCTAAACTCATTTTAAATCCCCCAAAATGTAAAAAGTTAAATATCACTAAATGATACTTAACTTTTTATATTTTATTATTAACGAAGGAAAACCTTCGTTAATAATTATCTTAGTGCTACTAATTTTCTTCTTAAGTAAGCAATTTTATTTTGTAATGGTAAGTGTTTTGGACAATGGTCTTCACATGCCATTAAAGACATACAACCAAAAATTCCATTATCATCACCAATTAATTCATAAAAATCTTCAGCAGTTCTTTTATCATGAGGATCTACTTCAAATCTTGCAACTCTGTTTAGTCCAACAGGACCAACAAAGTCAGGTCTCATAAGTGCTGTTCCACAAGAAGCAACACAAATTCCACACTCAATACATCTGTCTAATTCAAATGTTTCATTTGCAACATCTGGATCAATTCTATCTTCCATTTTAGTAATGTCAACTTCATGATCATTATGAATCCAAGACTCAACTCTTTTTGACATTGAATCCATCCATTTACCTGTATTTACAGATAAGTCTTTGATCAATTCAAATGCTGGCATAGGCATTAATTGTAATTTTCCAGATGGGTAGTTTGCAATTAATGTTCTACAAGCAAGTGTTGGTTTACCATTTACAACCATACCACAAGATCCACAGATTCCAGCTCTACAAACGAAGTCAAAAGATAAATCTGCATCCATTGTTTCTCTAATTTTCATTAAAGCAATAAATAGAGTCATTCCTGGAGTTTCTTCTAAATGAAAATCCACAAAATGAGGTTTTGAAACCTTAGATCTTGGGTTGAATTTTAAAACAGATATTGTTATATCTCTACCTTTTTCAATACTCATTATAAATCTCCTGCTCTTTCATTTTTTTCTCTATAATTCATTGGTAAATTAAATGGCATTAAGGCATGTTGAATTTCATGTCTATCTTTACCTTCTGCTTGCATTCTTTCTGTAATCTCATCAACTTGTGCTTGTCTAGTTTCTGATAATTCATTTTCTATAATCATCCCTTTAGCACCATAACCTCTAAATGCTGGAGGCATTTCCATAGTCATAATATCTAATGGCTCATAAGTAATTGTAGGTAAAGTATCAGATTCATTTGCCCAAGAAGTTAATGTTCTGTTTAACCAGTTTGCATCATCTCTTTTTAAGAAGTCTTCTCTATAGTGAGCACCTCTTGATTCTGTTCTTTGTAATGCGCCTCTTGCAACACAAAGTGCAATTTTTAACATTCTTGGAACTCTATATGCTTCTTCAAGTTCTGGATTTCCAGCTCTTTCTTTAGACTTAACATTAATATGTTTTGTTTTCTTTAATAAGTCTTCAAGTTCATTTACAGCTTCTTGTAATCTAATACCATCTCTAAAGATACCAACTTTTTCATCCATTAATAATTGCATTCTATTTTTGATTCTGAAAATATCTTCAGTACCTTCATAAGCTAAAATCTCATTTAAGTAAGTATCTTGTTTATCTAAAAAGTTTTGAACTGTTCTAGTTGGAATTGTTACGTCATTTGTTAAACAATAATCAGCAAAATAATTTCCAACAATCATACCTGCAACAACTGTTTCAGAAACTGAGTTTCCTCCAAGTCTATTAAATCCATGCATGTCCCAACATGAAGCTTCACCACAAACAAATAAACCATTTAAGTTTTGAGATTCACCTGTTGGTTTAGTTCTAATTCCACCCATAGAGTAATGTTGCATAGGAAGAACTGGAGCCCATCCTTTTTTACCTTCATCAGCAGGGTCAATACCGTTGAAAATTTGACAAATTTCTTGAACGTCTCTTAAGTTTTTCTCAATATGCTCTCTACCTAAAATAGAAATATCTAACCATACATGGTATCCATAAGGAGAAGGAACACCTTTACCATTTCTGATATGTTCAATCATTCTTCTAGAAACAACGTCTCTTGAAGCAAGTTCTTTTTTCTCTGGTTCGTAATCTGGCATAAATCTGTGACCATCAACGTCTCTTAAAATTCCACCATCCCCTCTACAACCTTCAGTTAATAAAATCCCTGATGGTACAATTGGTGTTGGGTGAAATTGAACAGCTTCCATGTTTCCTAAAGTTGCAATTCCAGTTTCAAGTGCGATTGCAGCTCCAATACCTTCACAAATTACAGCATTTGTAGTTTGTTTAAATACTCTTCCATATCCACCTGTAGCAATACAAGTTCCCTTAGCAACATAAGCTTCTAGTTCACCTGTTATTAAATCTCTAACGATTGCTCCATAACATCTTCCATTTTCATGAATTAATGATAAAGCTTCTTTTCTATCTCTAATATCAACATTATGTCTTAAAGCTTCATTTGCAACACCAAATAACATAGTATGTCCAGTTGCATCTGCTGTATAACAAGTTCTCCATTTTTTAGTTCCACCAAAGTCTCTTGATGTAATTAATCCATGTCTATCTGCATCTTCAGTAATAGTAGTTTTTTTAGCATTAATAACAGCTTCTCTTGATCCTTCTTTAACTCTAGACCAAGGTACACCCCAAGATGCTAATTCTCTAATAGCTTTTGGTGCAGTGTGAACGAACATTCTAGCTACTTCTTGATCACATCCCCAGTCAGAACCTTTTACCGTATCTGCAAAGTGTAAATCTTCATTATCACCATCAGACATTTTAGAGTTACCTAAAGATGCTTGCATACCACCTTGAGCAGCTGCAGAGTGTGATCTTTTAACAGGAACTAAAGATAAAACGATTGTATTTAAATCTTTTTTTTGTGCAGCAACAGCAGCTCTTAAACCTGCTAATCCACCACCAATAACTAACGCATCACAATAATTAATTTTCATTATGCAATTCCTCCAACACTTTTATTTGTAATATTAAATTCCATTACTTTTGCAGTTGGAATATATCTTTCACCTTTTTTATCAGCATGATCCATACCGATTTTCATATAAGCTGCAAGTGATGCAAATCCTAATACTAAGAAGAATACAGTTAAAGCCCATTTAACTTTTTTAAGTTTTTTTCTAGTTGCTTTAGGATCCATACCATCAAACCATCCCCATTTAACACAAAGTCTGTAAAGACCAATTGTTCCATGGAATTCAACTGCTAATAGTAAAAGAATGTATAAAGGCCACATCCATTCGCTCCAAACTCTATCAGCACTTGCATAAGGCCCAATAGCATCAGAATGAGTCATAATAATATATAAGTGTACTGAACCCAAGAAAAACATTGTAAAACCAGTAATTGCTTGGTAAAACCATAGTGTTGTATCATCATGGTTCATACTCTTAGCATGTGCTCTCATAACTTGATATTGTTTAAAGTTACTTGGCAATTTTCTCATTCCAAGTGCAGCATGCAGAATGAAAATTGCGAATATAACAGCAGCAGCTATTGTAACTAAAATTGGGTTTCCACCCTCAAAAATAAAACTTCCTTCCAAAAGTTTTGTAACTGTGTACATAAAATCTTTTGATATTAATATCGATGATACTAATAACATATGTGCCCACATAAATAAAGCTAAAAATCCACCAGTAAAACTTTGCATAAAATCAAGTTTTGCAGGTAATCTACTCTTTCTTCCTTCTTCTGTTTTCCCTAAATAACCTTCTATTAGGTCACTCATTTGCTATCCTTTCTGCGATTTAGATTTTTTTGAATAATAGCGTAATAATAGCTTAAAAGTACTTCAATAATGTTTATTTTATTAAGAAAAAGTTGTGGATAAATTTGATAATTTTGAGTTGTAAAACCCCTGAAATAGGGGTTTTGTTTGAGATAAATATACTTTTACAAATTTAAAAAAGAAGAGTGTTACTGTTACTTATTAACACACTCTATTTTATAAATAAAGACTGAACTGCAACTTGAGTTAAATTAATTATTGCATCAATATTCATAGCTGGTATAAAAAATACAATAGCTGAACCAATACCACCTAAGACAGTTAAAATTGCAACAAATGCAATAGCATAAGTTGAAACTCTTCTGTCATTAAATCCTTTTGAAATACAAGACTCTTTTGTAGGATAAAAGTACATCATCGCAATTAATTTAAAATAGTAGTAAACAGAAACAATTGTTGCAAATATTGCAATGATTGTAAGATTTGTATATCCAGCATTTATGGCTTCTGTAAATACATAAAATTTACCAATAAATCCAATAGTTGAAGGAATTCCAGCTAGAGAAAATAAAAATATAGTCATCATAGCTGCTAAAAATGGTCTCTCTTTTGCTAAACCTTTAAAATCATCATAAGTAACTCTTACATTTGTTTCAGAAATAATATGAGATGCAAGTCCAAATGCTCCAAGAGCTGATAATAAATAAGCAATTAAATAAAACATAATTGCATATGCAGAATCAATATTAATTAATTGACCATCTTTATATCCAAGGGCAATAAATGCTAAAAGTAAATATCCCGTATGCACTATTGATGAAGCGGCTAACATTTTTTTAATAATTTGTTGTGTAATTGCTAACCAAGTTCCAATAATAAGTGTTAGTACAGTAATTACAGCAATTATAGTATCCCAAAAATCAATTATAGGTGCAAGGTATTCTAATATTGCTCTTAGGAAAAATGAGAATATTGCAATTTTAAATGTTGATGCCATATATGAAGTGATAACCATTGGCGCACCTCTATAAACATCAAGTACCCAAGACTGAAATGGAAAAGCAGCAATTTTGAATAAAAATGTAAATAAAATTAGTGTTAATCCAATATAAACTAAAATCATATCATCAGAACTAGCACTTGCAATAAATGAAGATATTTCAGCTAAATTTGTACTTTGCGTAGCACCATAAACTAAAACAACTCCTAAAAGGTAAAATGCTCCAATAAATGAACCTAAAACTAAATATTTAAATATTGCTTCAATTCTTTTTGAATCTTCACTGTTGTATCCAACCATAATATAAACAGAAAAAGAAGCAATTTCAAGCGCAATATAAGCTGTTACTAACTCATTTGCATGGGCTAAAATCATCATTCCAAATAAAGCAAATAATAAAATAGAGAAAAACTCACCTTTAAAATAAGATCTATGTTGAAAATAGTGTTCACCAATTAATAAAGTAAGTAAAGTACCTGCAATTAATAAAATATTGAAAAAATTTGAAAAAGAATCAAATGTTAATACATTATTTAAAAAATGTGGAAATGGTTGAACTGAGTATGAATTTCCAATATCACTTAATGTAAATCCTAATGCAATAATTAAAAAAACTGAAGATACAACAATGAAGTTTTTTACACTAAATTTTTCGTACATACTCATAAACATGAGTACAAGCGCTCCAATTAATATTGTAAGTGCAGGAATTAAATATAAAAATTGACTCATTTTGTAGCTCCAATTTGTAAAATATCATTTAAATAATGAGTAACTGTTGGTTCAAATTTATTAATAAATATTTCAGGATATAAACCCATTAAAAATACTAAAATAATCCAAGGAGTTAAACCAATGATTTCTTTAATCTTTAAATCTCTCATTTTCAACTCAACAGCACCTTCTGGTCTGTCTTGTAAAATTGCTCTTTGGAACATCCATAACATATAAGCAGCACCAATAATAACAGTAAGTGCTCCTATGTATCCTAATGTATGATTAAATTCATATATACCAAATATAATTAAAAGTTCAGATACAAATCCATTTGTTCCTGGAAGCCCCACATTTGCAAATAACATAACAGCAAAAACAAATGTAAAAATAGGAGCTTTTTTAGCAATTCCACCTAAGTCTTTTATTGTTTTAAATCCTGTTTGTTCTTGCATTAATCCAACAAGCAAGAATAAAGCTCCCGTTGCAATTGCATGGGCAATAATTAAATATAAAGCTCCATTTACACCATAAGAGTTTAATGAAAAAATACCAGCAGAGATAAAACTTAAATGTGATGCCGATGAGTAAGCAAACATTCTTTTAATATCATCTTGCATAAGTGCGGCAATACCAAAATAAATTAAACCAAATAGTCCAATTGCTACAAACCAAGTTGAGAATTCTACGTAAATTTCTGGAAAAATTGGAATCATAAATCTAACAATTGCATAAACACCAAGTTTTGCCATAATAGAAGATAGTAAAAATACAGCACCCGTTGGAGCATTTTTATATGTTTCCATAATCCAAGTATGAAGCGGGAAAATAGGAATTTTAATTGCAAAGGCTGCTAGAAATGCTAGGAATAACCAAACTTTTGTATCATAGCTTATAGTTGTAATATGCATTAATTTATCATAAGCAAATGACCATTGTCCAAATTCATTATGATATGCAACACCTAAATATAAAATTGCAATAAACATTAATAGTGAACCAAGCATTGTATAAACAGTTACTTTAATAGTAGTAAATACCTTGTCTCCAAAACCATATTGTCCAATTAATAAAAACACAGGTAAAAGCATAACTTCCCAAAAGAAGTAGAATAAAATTACATCTAAAGATAATAAAGTTCCTGTAACTCCTGTTTGAACTAAAAGCATATTTATCCAATAACCTTTAGTTTTTCCTTCCCATAATAATAAATAAGAAGTAGGAATTAAAATAGCAATCATTAATAAAATAGTTAGTGAAAAACCATCTAATCCAACATAATAATTAATACCATAAGTTTCAATCCATGGAACATTTGTAACAAATTGCATTCCTGCACTTGGAACAAATTCTATATAAATTTTTAACACCAAAGCTAGAATAACAGTAGTAGTTAAAAAAGCTATATTTCTAATTGTATTAACATCTTTTGTTGTAAGCATTAATCCAAATGCAACAACAGCAGGTAAAAATATAATAAACGAAAGTATATCTGAACTCATACTACAATCCTAATGTGATATATAAATAGATAAATACGCATGTCATACCAATAAGCATAAACGCTGCATAAAATCTAACATTTGCATTTTGTATCATGGCAACTCGTTTACCAATATTTACAAAACCAATAGATGAATTCATAATAAATGCATCAATAATTTTATCATCAACTACCTTATCAATAAAAGTTGATATTTTTTTACTTGATTGAACAAATAAGAAATTGTAAATTTCATCAATATAGAATTTATTTCCAATTATCCCTGTTTCTAGTTCAGGTTTTGATACATCAAATTTTGCATATTTTGAATATGCTGTCATAATTCCAGTAGCTGCAACAATAATTGATAATGCCATTAATACATATTCAGTTGTGTGATCCATATGAATATGTTTTGAATGTAGTTGTGCTAACCAAGTATCTACAAAATGATTTCCACCAAATATAGCTGGAAGATTTAAAAAACCTGCTGCTATAGCTCCAAGAGCTAAAATTAGAAGGGGTATAGTAATTGTTTTTGAAGTATATACATACTCTTCATCATGGTGATTTGGTGCAACAAAAACAATAAAATACATTCTAAACATATAAAATGCTGTCAAGAATGCTGTAAACATTGCAATTCCCCAAATTAAATATTGACCTTCTTGAAAGGCTGCTGCTAAAATTGCATCCTTTGAAAAGAATCCAGAAAATGGAGGAATTCCTGAAATTGCAATAACACCAATTAAAAATGTAGTTCCAATAATAGGTAAAGAAGCTCTATGCTGTGCGATTTTAAAAATATTTTGCTCATGGTGAAGTGCCATAATTACACCACCTGCTGCCATAAATAACATAGCTTTAAAGAAAGCATGTGTAAATACATGGAAAAGTCCAGTTGAATAAAATCCAAGTCCCACAGCTATAAACATATAACCTAATTGACTCATAGTAGAATATGCAAGGATTTTTTTAATATCAGTTTGACGTGTTGCTATAATTGCTGCAAATAGGGCTGAAAATGCACCAATATAAGCTATAAATAACCCAATTTCTTCGATTCCCGCATATAAAAAGTGAAATCTTGCAACCATATAAACACCAGCTGTTACCATTGTTGCTGCATGAATTAATGCTGAAATTGGAGTAGGTCCTGCCATCGCATCAGGAAGCCAAACATATAAAGGTACTTGTGCAGATTTTCCCATTGCTCCAATGAAAAGTAAAATACCAGATAATACTAATAACTCACTAGATGCATTTCCTAAATTTGCTTCAATAGAAGCAAATGATAAATCAACTTCCCCCAAAGCAAAAAATAGTGTTACAACTCCAAGTAAAAAACCAAAGTCCCCAACTCTATTTACAATAAATGCTTTATTTGCAGCTAATACATTCTCTTTATTTCCATAATAGAATTTAATTAAAAGGTATGAACAAACTCCAACCCCTTCCCAACCAATGAATAAAATTATTGGATTATCAGCTAAAACTAAAATTAACATTGAAGCTAAAAACAGATTGAAATAAGCAAAAAACTTACCAAAACCATTATCCCCTTTCATATATCCAATAGCATAAATATGAATTAACCAACCAACAAATGTTACAAACATCGACATAAATATAGAAAGATTATCACCTAAAAAAGCCATTTCTATATTAAGTTTATCAACATTTAACCAAGTGAAAAGTTGTTGTTTAAAAATTATATTTTCATCATTCATTCTTAAAAATAAAGAAAGAGTAATTATGAATGATATAAAAGGAGTTATTGTTCCAATTAATGAAAAATAAATATCAGATACTTTTTCTTTTTTGATATGGTAAAAATATAATAAACCATTCATAATTGCACCCAATAAAGGAGCTAAAATAATCCATACTAATAGTGAAGTATTCATGATTTTTCTCCTTGTTTTAGTGTATTAAAGATATCTGTATCTAAAGATTTTCTTGATCTATATAATAAAATTATAACTGATAAGAATATTGCAGCTTCAGCAGCAGCAATTGAAATAACCATGATGGTAATAATTTGTGGGTCCATATTAAAATGATATCTAGCAAATGTTACTAAAAATAGATTTATTCCGTTTAACATCATTTCTATTGACATATAAATAACAAAGATATTTCTTCTAGCAATAACTCCAATGGCACCGATTGAAAATAACATCATTGATACAAAAGCATAAGCTGTTAATGAAATCATAATTGCTCTCCTTTGTTATTGATTTTAGACTTTCTTTTTTTAGCAAGAACAACTGAACCAATAAGTGCAATTAAAAGTAAAATAGATATTAACTCAAAAGCAATAATCCAGTTATTATAAAGTTCAAGACCAATTGGTTTAATTTGTCCAAAATCAGTATTAGAAATAGTTAAATCTTTTGCAGGAAGTTTTGATACAGCTTTTAGAATTAAAATATTTAAAGGTATCATGATTACTGCACCCACAGCAATTAATTTAAATTTATTAGGCTCTTTTGGTAAATCTTCTTCTTTTATATTTAAGAACATTAAAATAAAAAGAATCAAAGTCATAATAGCCCCTGCATAAACTATAATTTGAACAAGGAATAAAAATGTTGCATTTAAAAGTGCAAACATACCCGCAACACTTAGCATTGAAATTAAAACACCCAAAGCACTATACATTGGATTTGCGTAAACAATCATAGCAATAGCTCCACTTATTGCTAAAAATGCTAATGCAATAAAAATTAAATCAGCCATTGTCTAAATCCTTTGATCTTTCATTTGCCATTAAAGCTTTTTTATCTAATACAAAATCTTCTCTTTTACTTGAAGTAAATGAAAAAATTCCTGTATCCATTCGAATTGCATCACAAGGACATGCTTCAACACAATATCCACAGAATACACACTCTAATAAATCTATTTTAAACTCTTTTGGTCTTTTTTCATCAACACCATCAAATCTCTCTTCTGCTTCAATAAAAATACAATCAGCAGGACAAGCAGTTGCACACATAAAACAAGCAACACATTTTTCAGTATTGTCTTCATGTTTTGTAAGTCTATGTACACCTCTATATCTTTCATTCAAATCATCTGGTTGAACTTCTGGATATTGCATTGTTTTTAGATTATTTACATCTTTTAAGTTTTTCATAAAATGTTTAAAAGTTGTTTTCATTCCCCCTGCAATTGCAGGAAGATATAATTTGTCTTTGAATGATTTACCGTATCTTGGTACTACTTTTATTCCCATGTTAATGTCCTACTACTATTACTATCGCTGTTACTACGATATTTAAAAGAGCTAATGGAATAAGCACTTTCCAACCTAACATCTGTAATTGATCATATCTAAATCTTAAAACAGTCCATCTAATCCAGATAAACACAAATGCCATCATAAAGAATTTAATTAAAAAAGTTCCAACTTGAATTACCGTTGTTACAATATTAATTCCGTTTGTTCCAAGCCCTGTTATTAGGAATAAAACTAAAATAGCCATTATAAATAGACTTAAGCCCCAAAATGCAAATGTTAATATTTTTGTTTCTTTAGCTCTTGAAGTATCATCATTTTTTGATCTATTATTTTTTTTCATCCATGTTGTAAGAATATAAGCTTTAATAGGAAGAATAACAATTATCGCCATAATTACATAATTTATATTACTTTGAATTGCACTAGTATCTAGCCAAGGAATTTGATATCCACCAAAAAATAGTGTTACTATAATTGCGCTTGATGCACTCATCGCTGCATATTCACCAACTTGAAAAAGACCAAATTTCATAGCAGAATATTCTGTATGATAACCAGCAACTAATTCTGATTCACCTTCTGCTAAGTCAAATGGAGCTCTATTTGTTTCAGCAAAGGCACAAACAATAAAGATAATTGCAGCAAGTGGTTGTATAAATATTCCCCACATTGGAATTACACCTAAGTAAGTTCCTGCTTGTGCATTTACCATATCTGTTAAGTGAATTGAACCATAAGATAAAATCATAGAAATAATTGCTAATCCCATTGCAGCTTCATATGAGATAACTTGAGCTGATGCTCTAATTGAACCTAGAAGTCCATATTTACTTCCAGATGAATAACCACCAAGAATAATTCCATAAACACTTAGTCCTGCAAATGCAATAAACCACATTATCCCTAATTCACTTGGAATCGCTTGCATTATATTTTCTTTGCCATCTATAACCAACACATCAGCAAATGGAATAACTGCAAAAGTTAAAAATGAACAGAAAAATACAATTATTGGAGCTATTGTAAAGAAAAATTTGTATTTAATATGAGAAGGAGTGAAATCTTCTTTAAATACAAGTTTAAGCATATCTGCAAAACTTTGAATTAAACCACCTAATCTAAATGGACCAATATTACATCTATTTGGTCCAGTTCTATCTTGCATAAATCCAGATACTCTTCTTTCCCACCAAACAAAAACAGGAGTCATACCTACAGCTAGGATAATTGCAAGAAAAATATTTATTACAATAATAATTATTGATTCAATACTCATACCGTTCCTTTTTCAATCATTGATTTTAGATGTTCAATTACAGTGGTAATAGATTGCATAGGATTATTTTTATTCATTTTTGAAATAACTTTTTGCTTAATTCCATTTATATTTATATAAGTTCCTGATTTTTCATAAAAAGAAGCAACAGGAATTGCTACATTTGAAAATCCAATTGTCATACAATGGTGAGAAAATAGAGATATTACTTTTTTATTTTCTAATAAACTTGTGTTATTTTCGAAATAGCTATTTTCAACTATTATTACTAATGAGGCTTTGTTTAATTTTTCATCAAAATATTCTTTTGACTCATCTATTTGTAGTTCTTTGAACGCAGCTCTATTTGCAGTTCTATCATTTGTTTTTAAATAATCATCGGCAAAGTTTTCATCAAAAGTATTTGGAGAATAACCAGATACATCAAGATTTAATTTTGATGCTAAATTTTTTACATTTTGCATCTCTTCTATTGAAAGATTTGCACTTAATACGAATAAGATATTTTTATTTGTTGTTAGTTCTTTAAACATATTAGTAATAGTATTATCAATATTAGTTTCATTTTTATTAACTAATGGCGTTTCAAATCTATTATTAGCTTCATTTGTATAAGATAATCTACCCTCATCACAAATAAAATGTCCATTAACATTTTTATTTATTTTTGGTCTAAATCTAAAAATTTGATCATCTTTATATTTTTCTTTTCTATGATCAACATAAATATTACATCCTTTTGAACAACCATTACAAATGGCATCAAAAGTCTCTAAGAACCAAACTCTTTGTTTAAATCTAAAATCTTTATTAGTTAATGCTCCAACTGGACAAATATCAATAACATTCATAGCATAAGGATTATCAAGTGGTTTTCCTGGGAAAGTTCCAATAACTGAATGATCAGCTCTACTGATTACTCCTAGCTCATTTGTTTTTGTTATTTGTGAACAAAATCTTACACATCTAGTACAAAGTACACATCTTTCTTGGTCAAGCATTACATTAGAGCCTAAATCAACTCTTTTTCTTGCATGATTTTTTGCATTTACATTTACTCTTGAATCATAAAATCCTGATTCCATATAGTAATCTTGAAGTTTACATTCTCCTGCTTGATCACAAGTAGGGCAGTCAATGGGATGATTTATAAGTTCAAGTTCAAGAATATCTCGTCTAACTTTTTCAATATTCTCCCCTTGAGTTCTTACAATCATTCCAGCTTTTACAGGTGTATCACATGCAATCTGAGGTCTTTTTTGACCTTCGATTTCAACCATACACATTCTACAGTTTCCATCTTTTCCTAGGGCTTGATGATAACAAAAATGAGGAATATGAATATTTTCATCCAATAATTTATCAATTAACAAGCTGCCTTTTGCAGCTTGCATTTGTGCTCCATTGATTGTAATATCTACAATTTCACTCATATATCATCCTTGCCTTAAGTTTAATTTTTTCTTAGTTTCCTGTATATAATTGTCTTGGTCTTGCAATTTTATGTTTTGGATCTTGTTTTAATTCAGACCATTGTGCTAACCATCCTGGCGTTCTACCAATAACAAAGATTGGAGTAAACATTGCAGTTGGAATTCTAAGTGCAGTTAAGATAACTCCTGAATAGAAATCAATATTTGGATATAAACCTCTTTCAATAAAATATTCATCACTTAAAGCAGCTTTTTCAACAGCAGCAGCAATATCAAGTAATTTAGAATCAAGTTTTAACTCTTCTCTTAATTTATCTTGTAATCCTTTTAATGTTTCAGCTCTTGGATCTCTATTTTTATAAACTCTATGTCCGAATCCCATTAATCTGAATGGGTCATTTCTATCTTTTGCTTTAGCAATGTAAGTTGGTACATTTTTAACATCACCAATTAATCTTAATTGATCCATAACTTTTTCATTAGCACCACCATGAGCAGATCCCCATAAAGCAGAAATACCAGAAGCAATTGCAACATAAGGGTGAGCTTCAGTTGAACCTACGTTTCTTACAGTTGTTGTAGATGCATTTTGCTCATGATCTGCATGTAAAGTTAAAATTGCATCAAGTGCATCAATTTCAACTTGTTTAATCTCATCATTTACACCATCACCTAAATATTTCATTTTTCCACCTGGATATGCTCTTAACATATATAGGAAGTTTTCAGTGAAGTATTTATTTACGTCTGGATAAATTAGTGGTGTACCAATAGAATTTCTATAAGCCATTGCAGCAATTACTGGCATTTTAGCTAAGATTCTTCTTCTCATCATTTTGAATTCTTCTTCATCTTCTAAATGTAAGTGATCTTTATAAAATGCAGAAAGAGCCATAGTTGCAGCTCCCATTGTTGCCATTGGGTGAGCACCATCTGGTAGAGCATCAAATAATCTAATAATACCTTCATTTAAGAAAGATCTATGTCTGATTTCTAAATCAAAGTTTTTAGAAGCTTGCTCAGTTGGAAGTTTTCCTCTCATTAATAAATAAGAAACATCTAAGAAAGAGTGTTTACCAGCAAGATCTGCAATATCATATCCTCTATATCTTAACTCTGAATTTTCACCATCAATAAATGTGATTTTTGATTCACAAGATGCAGTTGAAGTGTAACCTGGGTCGTAAGTAAACATTCCAGAATCTTTGTAAAATGTAGAAATATCTACAACGCTTGGTCCTCTTGTTCCATCAATAATATTATATTCAAATGATTTTCCATTTCTGTTGTCAGTTAATGTCATTGTGCTTTTAGCCATAAATTTCTCCTGTTTATTAAATTAAATTTTAGTTTTTTAGTTTTTAAAATATGTATTAAATTCTTGTGGGAATTTTCTTACAATACTTTCGATAATATCTTTTACCGCTGGTGCAAATACGCAGATTGTTTTACCATTCATTGTACTGCACACATCAAGTATTGTATTTAAATCTTCACTTGAACCATCACCACTTAAGATTTTTCCTAAAATCTTATCAATCCATCCAGTACCCTCTCTACAAGGGGTACACTGTCCACATGACTCGTGGTGATAAAATTCAATTAGATTTTTAGCTACATCAACCATAGATGTATCTTCATCAATAACTATCATTCCTCCTGTACCTAAAGTTGAACCAATATCCCACATAGATTCATAATCTAATACTGCCTTTTCTACTTCTTCAGCAGTTAAGATAGGACAAGATGAACCTCCTGGAATAATTGCTTTTAATTTTTTCCCTTCAATCATTCCACCACCTAGAATGTTTAGAAAATCAATCATTTTATTTCCATATGCCATTTCATAAACACCTGGATTTTTTACAGGTCCTGAAATTGCAAATAGCATAGTTCCAGGTGATTTAGGCGTACCATATTTTGTGTAGCCAGCAGCACCATTTTCTACAATATTTGGAACTGATGCAATTGTTTCAACATTATTTACAGTTGCTGGATTATCAAAGAACCACTCACACTCTTTTCCATGTGGTTTAAGTCTTGGATGTCCACGTTTACCTTCAAGTGATTCAATTAGTGCTGATTTTTCCCCACAAATATAAGCACCACCACCTCTATGAACTGTGATGTCTAATTTAAAATCATACTTGTTCATGATTTTATCACCAATTATACCTGCTTCGTAGGCTTCTTTTATCGCTTCATTTACTCTATCTGAGAAAAATTTATATTCACCTCTTATATAAATATATGCATGGTGAGCATTTATTGCATAACAAGTACAAATAATTCCCTCTATTAAAAGATGTGGGTCATATTGAAAAATTTGTCTATCTTTAAAAGTTCCTGGCTCTGATTCATCACCATTTACTATTAAATATGCAGGTCTTGGATCATTTTTAGGCATTAATTCCCATTTAGGACCACAAGCTGCGCCTCCTCCACCTTTTCCTCTAAGTCCTGAAGCAGTAACTTCTGCTGTTACATCATCTGGAGCCATAGAAAAAAGTTTATCTATTGAAGAGTATCTTCCATTTGCAAGGGCAACTTCAAGTTTATGTGAATCTGGAATATCAAAATTTTTACTTACGATTTTTGTTATCATTTTTTACACTCCGCAATTAACTCATCAACTTTTTGATTAGTTAATTTTTCATGATATTGTCCATCAAGTGCAAACATTGGTGCTCCACCACAAGCACCTAAACACTCAACTTCACTTAAATGAAATAATCCATCTTCACTTGTTTGACCTGGTTCTATACCAATAGTTTGTTTTATATGATTTTTAATATCTTTTGAACCACATAACATACATGATAGAGTTTTACAAAGTTCAATATGGTGTTTTCCAATTGGCTTTAAGTTAAACATTGTATAAAAAGTTGCTACTTCATATACTTGAATTGGAGTTTTTCCTAATCTCTCTGCCACATAAATCATAGCTTCAGGACTTACCCAAGCCTCTTGCTCTTGAACTAACCAAAGCGCTGGTAACATTACAGAATCAATAACTGGATATCTGCTTACGTATTCTTGAAATTTTATTTCATTTTCGCTTGAAAATTTAAAACTGCTCATTATCTGTCAAACTCCCCTGCAATAAAATTCATACTAGCCATTGTAACAACAGCATCTGCTAGCATTCCACCTTCAACAATTTTTGAATAAGCTGCAAGTGAATAAAAACAAGGTGGTCTACATTTAACTTTATAAGGTCGACCGCTTCCATCACTTACAATGAAGAATCCTAATTCACCATTTCCACCTTCAGTTGAAGAATAATATTCACCTTTTGGAACTTTTATACCTTCAAATGTAAGTTTAAATTGATTCATTAAACCTTCGATATTTCCATAAACATCTTTTTTAGATGGTAGTAAAATACCAGGAGCATTTACATTAATAGGTCCATCTGGAAGCTCTTTCATAGCTTGTCTAATGATTCTAATTGATTGTCTCATTTCTTCAAATCTACACATCATTCTGTCGTAAACATCACCATGACTTCCAATTACCATATCAAAATCAAAGTTTTCATAACCATAGTAAGGTTTGTCTTTTCTCAAATCATGGGCAACACCTGCTGCTCTTAAATTTGGTCCAGTAATTCCATGATCAAGTGCAAAATCAGCTTTTATAACACCCACATCTTGAGTTCTATCATGGAAAATTTTATTATGAGCTATTAGTGACAATGCATCATCAATTGCTGTTTCAGTATCTTTTAATACAGCTGCTAAATCTTCACTAAATCCATCATATAAATCAAATTCTAATCCACCAATTCTTGTATAAGTATTAGTGAGTCTAGCACCTGTTAATTTTGATAATAAATCATAAGCTTTATCTCTTGGGGCAAACAAATACCAAAAGTTTGTAAGTCCACCAAGGTCTACCATATTTGCAGCATTACAAACAAGGTGATCGATAATTCTACTTAATTCACCTATGATTACTCTAATCATTTTTGCTCGAGCTGTAATATCAATTTTTAACATTTCTTCAACAGCTTTTGAATAACCAATATTATTTAAAATTGCAGAACAGTAGTTTAATCTGTCTGTATATGGAATAATTTGTGAATAAGTATGATTTTCACAAGATTTTTCAAAACCTCTATGTAAATATCCAATCTCAGTTACACAAGCTGTGATTGTTTCACCTTCCATTGCAACAAAGTTTCTAATTGTACCATGTGATGCTGGATGTGAAGGACCTACATTTAAAAGCATTAAATCATTTATATCTTCAGGTGTATAACCTTTTGAAGTAAGTAATGGATTCATTTCATCCATTAAATCTTCAGTTTGAGTACAAATTTGACCTTTTGTAATTTCATAATCTTTTCTTAAAGGATGACCTACAAATTGGTGATGATTTAAAACTCTTTTTAAATTTGGATGACCTTTAAATTTAATACCATATTGATCAAAAGCTTCTCTTTCGGCCCAATTTGCAGCACCATATATATCACTAATTGTTTCAAGTTCTAAAGTGTTATCATCAACAAATGATTTTATAGAGATTTGATTTTTAAAACTCGTATCTCTTAAAATATAAACTACTGCAAATCTAGAAGGTGTAACATCAGGAAATTTTAAATAGTCAATAACCGTGATATCTAATAAAGTCGTATAATTATCTTCATTTTTTAGTTTAGAAATTGTAGATTTAATATCATTAGCTTCAATTAACATATCACATTTAAGCATCTAAAATTCCTTTATACTCTTTAACTCTGTCTTTAATAACTGAATCACCTTGAGCTTTTTCTTGAATTCTCATAATTGCATCAAGAACAGCTTCAGGACGAGGTGGACAACCTGCTATATATTCATCAACAGGAATGATTTGATCAATTCCTTGTAAAGTTGTATAGTTATCATAAAATCCACCAGAACAAGCACATGCACCCATAGAAATAACCCATTTAGGTTCACACATTTGCTCATATATTTTTTGTAAAATTGGTGCTTGTTTATATGAGATAGTTCCTGCAACTATAAGTAAATCTGCTTGTCTTGGAGAAAATCTTACAACTTCTGCTCCAAATCTTGAAAGGTCATACTTAGCCCCTGCAACACTCATAAATTCAATACCACAACAAGCAGTTCCAAAAACCATTGGCCATAAAGAATAAGATCTTCCCCAGTTTACTGCGTGATCAAGTCTAGTAGTAACGATAGAATCGCCAAATTTAGATTCAACTCCTAATCCCATGATAATGCCTTTTTCTTGTAGATATAAATTAATCCAGCGAATAATAATCCCATAAAAATAAACATTTTAAATAGTCCATAATAACCTAATTCTAAAATATTTATTGCCCAAGGAAACATAAAAATGATTTCCACGTCAAATAGTAAAAATGAAATTGCAACTAAATAAAATTTAACTGAAAATCTTATATTTGTCGTTCCCACCGGGTTTGAAACACCACTTTCGTAAACAGTGTTTTTAATTTTTGAATTCTCATTATTAGGTCCCACAAATTTTGACAATGCAAATACAGAAACAAGAATTAGGCCAATGGCTACAAATATAACAGAGGCTAGAATTAATTCAGTTGACATTTTCTTCCCTATTTATTAATATTAATAAAGATTGTACACTATTTTCTATACATAATAAAGTTTTTCAATTATTTATAATTGATAATCCAAATAGTGAGAAAAATGGTAATACTTTGCTATATTATTGCTACTTAAAACTAATAGATAACTGATTTAATGCTATTTCTAGGGCTTTTCTACTAAGTGCCGTGTTTAATCTAAAATATTTGTTTCCATTGTTACCGAAAGAAACACCATCATTTAAAGCGATTTTTGATTTTCTTAATAATAGTTCTTTTATCTCTTCATGGGATAGATTTGTCTGTATAAAATTTAACCAAATAAGATAAGTTGCTTCAGGAATTTGAAAATAAATTTTCAAATTGTTTTCTTCTAAATATTTTTTTATAAATATAATATTACTCATAATATAACTTTTTAATTCTTCTACAAATAAAGCTCCATTTTCATAAGCTGCTTTAGTTGAAACATAACCAAAGTAGTTTATAGAATGAATTTCTCTTTTATGGGCTATTTTTTTAAATCTATCTAAAATAAAACTATTTTTACTTATTGCATATGCGCAGTTTAGCCCTGCTATATTAAATGTTTTTCCAGCACTATTTAAAGTGATAGTTTTTTGGGCTATTTTTTCACTAATAGAAGCCAATGGAATAAATTTTTTAAAAGTTATATCACTATGAATTTCATCTGAAATTATAATGATGTCATTTTTAATACAAATATCAGCAAGCTCTTCAAGCTCTTCTTTACTCCAAACACGTCCCACTGGATTATGAGGAGAACAAAGAGCTAGAATTTTTGTTTTTGCTGTGATTTTACTTTTTAAATCTTCTAAATCCATAGTGTAGTAGCCATTATTATTTTTTAGCTCATTTACTACAACTTGTCTATTATTTGCACTTATACATTTAAATAGTGGTGGATAAATAGGAGTTTGAACAATTACTTCATCACCTTCTTCACTAAAAGCTTCAATACAAGCACTATAAGCTGGAACTACACCATTTACCATAAAGATATCTTCTTTATCTATTTTCCAATTGTGTTGATTCTTTTGCCATGAAATTATTGATTGAAATAATTCTTCACTTTCAACACTATAACCATAAGAAGCATTTTGTGCTGCTTTAATTATTTCATCATTTATAAAATCTGGAGTTTTAAAATCCATATCAGCAACCCATAGTGGATTTAAATCTTTATATCCAAAATATTTTTCTAAACCATCCCATTTTGCACAATTCGTATTTTTTCTATTAACTACTTCATCAAAATTGTATTTAATATTATTAAGCATATTCAAAACCCCTATTATAAACTATTTTTTATAGATAAAATGATATAAGATTTATACTAATTACCTTATTAGGTTTACTTTGGGGAAGAAATGAAAGAAGCAATTGAACTTTTAAAAAAACACAATTTATTAAAAATAATAGATGAAGAACTAGATATTTATTTGGAAATTCCACATGTTGCATATGTAGAAGTTAAAACAGATAATTCTAAAGCAATACTGTTTACAAATGTAGTAGATAGAAAAAACAATAAAAAATTTGATATTCCAGTTTTAATGAATGTATTTTGTAATGAAAAAGCTGTTGAGTTATTTATTGGTGATGGAGATAAAATAGGAAATGAAATTCAAGGCCTATTAAAAATGAAACCACCTACAACAATAAGTGAAAAACTTTCTACTTTTGGAAAACTTTTTGCACTTAAAAATACAATTCCTAAAAAAAATAAAGGAAAAGGTGAGTGCCAACAAGTTATCAAATTAGGCTCTGATGCTAAACTTTCTGATTTACCAATTCTTACAACTTGGGAGCAAGATGGTGGACCATTTATTACGATGGGGCAGGTTTATACAACATCTTTAAATGGTGAACTAAAAAACCTTGGTATGTATAGACTTCAAGTTTATGAAGATAATACTCTAGGACTTCACTGGCAAATTCATAAAGACTCAAATCACTTCTTCCATGAATATAAAAAAGCTGGTAAAAAAATGCCTGTGTCAATTGGAATAGGAGGAGATCCTATGTATATTTGGTGTGGACAAGCTCCTCTTCCTATTGGAATTTTTGAGTTAATGCTTTATGGTTTTGTAAAAAATAAAAATGCGCAACTTGTGAAATCTATTACAAATGATATTTGGGTTCCAAAGGATAATGACTTTATTATTGAAGGTTTTGTTGATCCTTCTAAAATAAGAATAGAAGGACCATTTGGAGATCATACAGGTTATTATACACTTGAAGAAGAGTATCCATTTATGGAAGTAACTGCAATTACAAGTAAAGCAAAACCTACATTTTTAGCTACAGTTGTTGGAAAACCGCCTTTAGAAGATAAGTACATGGGACACGCAACAGAGAGGATATTCTTACCATTATTAAAAACAACTGCTCCTGATTTAATAGATTATTATATGCCTGAAAATGGAGTATTTCATAATCTAATTTTGGCAAAAATTAAAACATTATATCCAGGTCATGCTCAACAAATGATGCATGCATTTTGGGGAGTAGGGCAAATGAGTTTTGTTAAACATGCAATTTTTATAAATGAAGATTCACCTGATTTAACAGACCATGACGCTGTAATTAAACATATATTAAATAGAATTGATATTGACGAAATGCTTGTTACTAAAGGTGTAGTTGATGCACTTGATCACTCAAGTCCAAAATTTGCAGTTGGTGGGAAACTAGGACTTGATTGTACAGGTGATGAAATTGCTGAGCTTGGAATTACACTTCTTGAAGATGCTGACCTTTTAGCAAAAATGCAAAATATCACAAGTGAAGTAAAAGATTTAAAACAATATTTTACTGATACAAAAAATCCAATCACAGTAATAAGTGTAGAAAAAACTAGAAATCAAAAACAATTAATGGAAGATTTAAAACCATTATTTGCACATATTAAAATATTAATTATTGTAGATGCAGCTAAAAATGATGTAAGAAATGCGTATATGATGGTTTGGAGAGTTTGTAATAATATTGATTCAAATAGAGATCTACAAATAATTGAAAAAACAATTTGTTTAGATGCTACAAATAAAAACTCACTTGATAACTTTACTAGAAGATGGCCTGATGATGTTGATTGTTCAAAAGAGGTGATTGAGTCATTAAGACAAAGAAAAATTATCGATGTAAGTGATGAGTTTATAAATAAATTTTATTTATAAATTAAAAAACAAAAAAGAAGAGATTAAAATATCTCTTCTTTTTCACTTAAATAACAGGTCTATTTAATCTCATATAATATAAAGATGTAAGTGCTAATCCAAAGGTAATAGCTCCCAAAATTGATAAAGCTTTTAGAAAATTCTCAATAAATAACTCAATTAATTCAGGACTAACTCCATGAGAGTTCATATCAACTAAAGAAATCATTGCTGTAAATGCATAAGTTCCTGGAATCATAGGAATAATAGAAGCGACTGAATAAACAGGTCTTGGAATTAAAAATTTTCTTGACCATTGAAGTGTAATAAAACCAATAGAAGATGATGCTATAAAAGTTGATAATTCAATTGAAAGACCAAGTTCCATTGAAACATTTCTAATAATATAAGTAATTCCTCCACCAATTGCACAAAAAATCAAAGTATGTTTTGGAACATTAAAAAGCATTGCAAAACCAGTTGATGCAATACTTGCAAATATTGATTTAATTAAAATATCAAAAATTATTTCCATCTTACCATCCTTTAATATTTAAAAGTGACATAGCTAATACAATTCCCGATGATGAAGCAATTGTTAAAATAATTGCTTGTAACCATCTTCCCCATCCCATACTTAGATAACCTTTGAAAGCATCTAAAAAAGAGTTTACAAAAGGAACTCCTGGAACTAAAAGTAAAACACTTGAAGCTAAGATAACATTTGGAGTTGTACTTAAATTAAATAAAATTGAAAGGCTAGCTAATACAGTTGCAATAAAAGCAGTTATTCCAAAAGTAATAATCATTACAAATCTTTTTCTATTTAATTCTTGTCTAATAAACATAGCAAAACTAGCAACTGCAAAGGTTATAAAGAAAGCATTTAAATCGCCATTTTGTAAATTTGAAAATGATGCACATGCAAAACCTACCATAAATATAACTAACCATCTATTATAAAGATTTGGTTTTATATTTTTCAAATAGTTCATTACATAATTTGCATTATAATTGTTTCTCTCAATTTGAATAACCATTTTTTGAACATCACAAACAATTGACATATTAATAGGCTTATGGTGAACTCTTCTTGTTGTTGTAACAGATTGATTATTGTTTAAAGTAGTTAATACAATTGCCGCTGGAATTAGTGACATTTCAACAGAATTCATTCCTAAAGCAATACCTAATCTTTGGGCTGTTTGTTCTATTAAAATACTCTCCGCACCAAATTCTAGCATCAATACAGCTGCTTTTATAATGGCTTGGGTAATTTTGGTTTGTTCTTCTTGGGTTATTTCTTGCATATTTCTTTATTTTTTATATTAATTTTTTTGAATTATAACAAAATAAGTTAGCAAATATATTTGCTTTGTGTATAAAATTTAATAAAAAGAGTTAATTAGATATAATTTTTTAAATAAAGGGATATATTGAAAAAATTAACAACATACTATACAAATAAAAATATACTTTTTAAAGATATAAAACAAATACTACCAAAAGAAATAGGCTCACGTAAAAAAATAGATATATACGCTGCAACTAGCGTTGATTCAAATTTTTATGCAATTTTTATTCTTGATTCAAAAAGTAGATTTATTAGAAAAAACGCAAATGATTTAATGGAACTTTGTGAAAAGTTAGCGAGTCATTTAGATCATAATTTTAAGAAAAAAGAGTTATTGATTTCAAGTCCCTTATGCTCAAAAGCAAAAGAGTATTTAAAACAAAATGATTGGAGAGTAAGAGTTGATTTTATGTGATATTGGAAATACAACTTTTCATTTTTTTATAAATAAAAAACATAAAAAATATTTTCTTGATGAAAAAATTCCTGTGTTTGATGATGAAATATATTATATATCTGTAAATGAAAAAGCAACAAAAAAGTTACTTAAAAATAATCCACAAGCAAAAAATATAGAAGAAATAATGAATTTTCAAACTTCATACAAAGGATTAGGAAAAGATAGAGCAGTAGCTTGTAGCTTTTATGATGATATTGTAATAGTAGATGCAGGAAGTGCAATAACCGTTGATATAATGGAAAATGGAATACATCAAGGGGGATTTATACTTCTTGGGATGAGAAGTTTTATATCTTCATATCCTAAAATATCAAAAAAATTAAAATTTACTTTCGAAAAAGATATAAATTTAGATAAAATACCGCTTCAAACAAAAGATGCTATACAATATGCTATGTTAAAATCTATCATTTTACCAATCAAAGAAGTAAGTTTAAATAAGAATATTATATTTACAGGTGGTGATGGGCTAGTTTTGAGTAAATATTTTGAAAATAGCATATATAAAAAAGATTTAATATTTGAGAATATGAAAAGGATAATTGATGCTAACAATTGCATTGCCTAAGGGAAGAATTGCTGAGGAAACTTTAGATAAATTTGAAAAAGCTTTTGGCGAAAAATTTATTTTTGAAGACAGAAAATTAATACTAGAAAAAGCTGGATTTAGATTTTTAAATGTAAGAAATCAAGATGTACCAACTTATGTAATGCATGGGGCTGCTGACTTAGGTGTTGTTGGACTTGATGTACTTGAAGAAAAAGAGTATGACTTAATTAAACTTCTAGATTTACAATTAGGAAGATGTAAGGTTGCATTTGGATTAAGAGCTGGTGAAAAATTAAATTTTGATAAAAGTAAAATTACAATTGCTACAAAACATGAAGTTATTGCAAAAAAATACTTTGAACAAAAAGCAATGGCTGTTGAAATAATCAAACTTTATGGTTCTATTGAATTAGCACCTTTAGTTGGTCTTTGTGATTGTATTGTTGATATTGTTGAAACAGGTGAAACTATGAAACAAAACGGACTTGAAGTTGGTCCTACAATTATGGAAAGTAGCGCACATTTAATTGCAAATAAAAACTCTTTTTATGCTAAAAAAGATTTAATTTTAGACTTAAAAGAAAGAATAGAAGCGCACTTATAATGGGTTTAGATTTATACGCAAGGGTTGAACCTTTTTTAAGTTTCGAAGAAGAAATATATACTTTACATAAAGAATTTCTAAAATTTATTATGGTGAATGATCTTGATAATATTATTGATATTGGATGTGGTCAAGGATATTTTTTAGAAAATCTAATGGTAAATAAAAAAACTGCTTTTGGAATTGATTTAAGTACTGAGCAAATAAAAGCTTGTGAAGAGCGAAATTTAAATGCCAAAGTTATGGATTTAGCTGATGTAAAAGAAAAATTTGATTGTGCAACTGCTATTTTTGATGTTTTAAATTATATTCCAAAAGAAGATTTAAAAACATTTATTACTCAAACAAATGTTGTTTTAAATCAAGGTGCTTATTTTATTTTTGATGTAAACTCTCTTTTTGGATTTGAAGAAGTTGCTCAAGGATGTATCACTATTGATCTTGATGATAAATTTATAGCAATAGATGCAAATTTTGAAGATAATAAACTTCAAACAAATATCACTCTTTTTACTAAAGAAGATAGCGGCCTATTTTCTAAAGAGAGTGATTCTATAATCCAAGAATATCACACAAAAGAGTTTTTAAGAAAACTTTTAAAAGAGTGTAATTTTGAAATTCAAGAGATAAAAAAGTTTAATTTACATACAGATGAACATGCTGATAAATTAATCTTTATTTGTAAAAAAATAGCCTAACACAAAATATTTTAAACTTTGTTGTTAGTGCAAATAATACTAACAAAAAGGTTTAAATATGACTTACCCACAATTTTTTAATAATATTCCAACAATAAAACTACAAGATGATTTAGCTTGCCTTTTAGGTGCTTTTGCAGATGGATTAATCGAATATTCATACTTAGATGTAGTTAAAAGTGCAGGGCATAGCTGTCCTACAGTTCTTGGGGCTTATCTTATGACACTTCAAGGTCTAAAAGCTTTACATGAAAATGAAACTCCAAAACGTGGCAATATTTTAGTTGAATTTAAAGAAAAACAAATTGATGGAGTTGCAGGTGTAATTGGAAGTGTTATTACAAATATTACAGGTTCTACAACTACAAATGGTTTTAAAGGACTTGCTGGAAAACATGATAGAAACCATTTAATGAATTTTGAAAAAGATATAAATGGTGCAAGTGTGAGATTTACAAGACTTGATACACAAAAAAGTGTAGATATTATTTACAATACATCATCAGTTTTACCACATCCTTCAATGAATTCTTTAATGCAAAAATGCATTCAAGGCATTGCAACAAGTGAAGAAAAAATAGAGTTTGGAAATCTTTGGCAAAAAAGAGTTGAAGATATTTCAAATAGTATAGATGAGGTTATAAAAGTAAAAAGTTAATTTCTAACACTCCCTATAACTCCCAATATTAGAGCTTATTCTTGTGATAAAGTATCACAAATATGCTCTAATTCAGCTCTATTTCTTCCATTTTCTTTTGCTTTATATAAAGCACTATCTACTCTTTTAAACAAAGTATCTTTATGTTCATTTCTATGAAATTGTCCAACTCCAATAGAACAAGTTATATGTTGTACTTCATCAAATTTATGTTTTTCAATAGTTACTCTTAGTTTTTCAGCAACAAAATACGCTTGTTCTATATCCGTTTGTGGAAGCATTATAATAAATTCTTCACCTCCCCAACGTGCTACTATATCTGTATCTCTTGAGCAAATAGTCAAAATCTTACTAATTTCTTGTAAAATGTTATCCCCTACTAAATGTCCATAAACGTCATTTACATTTTTAAAATAATCTATATCCACAAGCAATAGGGATAAACATTGATTAGTATATCGATTAGTTTTTGAAATTTCATATTCTAAAAAAGAGTTAAATTTTCTTCTATTATAAAGTTTTGTTAAGAAATCAAAAGAGGCAGTTTCTTCAAGTTTATTTGCTTTTGAAAGTAGTTCCTCATTCATTTTAGAGATTTTATTACCCTCTTCTTTTATAAAGTCAATCCATTTATTGTATATTATTCTTAATAATTCTTTTTGTGTTAAAATACCTATAATTTGATTGTTATTGTTTGTTACAACTATTCTTTTAAAATGTTTCTCTCTAATAAAATCTATAGCTTCTGAAATAGTAGAGGTTTCATTTAAGGTATGAACAGGTGCTGTCATGTAAGTATTTATAGGTTTTTGTAAATCAGAATTTAAATGAAATATATTTATAAAATCTTTCGTTGTGAAGATTCCAATAGATTTATATTCATCATCAATTATAATAATAGAATCACTATTATTATCTTTCATTAATCTAATTGCTTGAATTGTAGAAGTGTTCTCATATGTTGTAGTAGCTTTATATTGTAAAATCAAAGTAGAAATAGTTTGTTTTTTCATTAAAATTTTTGGATCAATATTATTTATAATATCGGTATAAGAAAGTATTCCAATCAATTCATTATTATCAACAATAACCATATATTTATCTGTTTCATCTACTTCGTTAAGAACATTTAAAATATTTAAATCTTTTCTTAAAACTTTTGCTTTAGTAAGATTTAAATCTTTTAAAGAAACATTTTCATTTATGTTTTTTAATTTATATTCTATTAAATCATTAATCGTTAGTAAATAAAATTTTTTACGATTAATATTTTCATTTTCAACAACTACAATATTTCTATGGTTTGAAGAAGCCATTTTTTTCAAGGCTTCTTTCAATGAAGAATTTATATCAATTGAAACTATAATTTTTACTGCAATTTCTTCAATACTAGGTAACATAGTAACTTCTTTATATTGATTTAACTTAATCCAACTGCGTCTCTAATAATTTCCATTTTAGCAGATGCAATTTTTCTGGCTTTGCTAGCTCCATAAGCTAAAACATCTTTTACTTCTTTTGGATTATTTAAAAGATGTTCTCTTTTTTGAGCATATGGTTCAAAGTGCTCATTGATTTTATCAAGTAGTGTCATTTTAAAGTGACCATAACCTTCACCTGGGGTTGCATATCTTTGTCTTAAAGATGCTAATTCATCTTCATTCATAAATAGCTTAGATAAAGTATAGATATTACAGTTTTCCCACTCTTTTGCTTCATTTAATTCTTTTGAATCTGTTACTATTCCCATAACTTGTTTTTTGATTGTTTTAGCAGGACCAAACATATCAATTGTGTTGTTATAAGATTTTGACATTTTAGCTCCATCAGTTCCTGGAACTGTTGCTACATTCTCATCTACTTTTGATTCAGGTAATACTAAAATATCTCCATAAGTGTGATTAAAACTTGTTGCAATATCTCTTGTCATTTCAACGTGTTGAATTTGGTCTTTTCCTACAGGAACTATATTTGAATCAAAAAGTAAAATATCAGCAGCCATTAAAACTGGATATGAAAAAAGTCCGTGATTTGCTTGAATTCCTCTTGTTGTTTTATCTTTGTATGAGTGAGCTCTCTCTAAAAGTCCCATTGAAGTATGATTTGATAAAAGCCAGTACAGCTCTAAAACTTCTTTTACATCATGTTGTACCCAAAATGTTGATTTCTCTGGATCCATTCCAAGTGCTAAAAAATTAACAGCTGCTTCAAAGATGTTTTTTTCTAAAAACTCTTTATCTTTTACTGAAGTTAATGCATGATATGAAGCAATAAATGCAAATAACTCTCCATCATTTTGAGATTCAACCATTTTTTTTATCATTCCAAAATAGTTTCCTATATGAATTGTTCCTGATGGTTGAATACCTGATAAAATTCTCAAATCAAATTCCTTTTATTTTTTTGGCTTATTATATCAAAAGTAACTAAAATTATTTAGTTACAAGTCTTATATTTATTTTAGAGATAATCAGTTCTAAATGCATAATCAAATCATAATATTCACCCATATATGATAAGGGAACTTTTGTTTCAGATTTTATCTCTTTTTTTAAAGCGGTGATTTTTTCTAAATGTTGTGTTAGCTCTTCATTTTTTGCATCTTCAACTTCTAAATCAATTTTCTGAATCTCTTCATACCACTTATAAATTTTTGATCTAATACTCCATCTATAAAGAGGGAAAAATCCTTTTGATAATGGAATCATCAAAGTAATAAGTGGAATTAATAAAATTTTTAATCTATCAATATTTGAAGCAATCCAATATGGAAATATTTTTTCAAGCCAAGTATCTCCATAGGTGAAATATCTGTTTGCGTCTTCATTTATTTCAATTGTTAGATTATCTATATTTGGAAACTGATTTTGTGCTTCAAATAAACCTTTTTTATTATGAATAGTTTTTATTTCTTTTAAAACAAGTCTTGTTAACTCATCTGAAAAATCTTCTCTAACTATTAAATTGGCAGTTGTTGTAAGAAGATTTACATCTTGGCTTGGAAGATTTTTATATAAATCAATTGTTCCTTCGTAAAGTGGAATTGATTCTAAAAAAGAGTATTTTCTACTATAAGCCTTTGCTCTTTTAAAACTAAATAAGTTTATATTTGGATTTTCAAGTAATTCTTTTACTATTTTTGAATTTGCAGATGTAACAACAAACATTGCATCAATTTCACCTTTTAATAGTAACTCTTTTGCTTCTTGTGTTGAATGGCTAAGTATTTGTGAATTTTCATTATCAATTCCATTGTCATTTAATATTTTTAAAGCTAAATCTTTTGTGCCACTCCCTTCATTTCCTACGGATATTTTTTTTGAAATTAATTGGATTATATAATCCATAGTGTAATTTTCATTTTTGTAAAATATCCACAAAGGCTCGTAATTAACCGATGCAATAGCCTTTAGTGAGTGTTGATTTTTTAGCTTATCAATTCCATTTTGTACAAAAGCAATATCCGCTTTTTTATCCTTTAAAAGTTGTATATTTTCCATAGAACCATTTGAAGTAAGAATATTTACTTTTACTTTTTGTTTTTCTAAAATATCTTTGTATTGAAGTGCTGTTTTATAATACTCTCCATCAATTGAACCTGTAGCAATAGTAATCTCTTTTTTTGAACTAGGTTGTATAAATTTTGAAGTAAAATAAAATGATGCAATAACTAATAATAAAATAGGAATTGATACAGTAAAAAATTTATTTTTCATTTGGCCTCTTTTTCTATATATAATTTACTTTAGTTAAATATTCATTATATATTACTAAAATTTAAAATTGCACATAGAATATTTTAATTTGAATGGTAATAAACTTTATTAAAAGAAAGTTTTATTTCTTTATGATACAATTGCAAAAAAATTTAATAAAGGATAATAATGGCAGCTGTAATAGTTGAAAGAGCATGTGGATGCTTTAGAAATTCAGATTTCGAACAAGAAACAAACTTTGATACAATAGATGAAGCATTAGCAAAAGCAGATGAAATGTGTATAATTATGAATGAAGATTTTTGTCATAAACATAAATTCAAAACTGAATATGTTGACGGAAATGTAATGATTAAAATGGTAATGAACGGATAAATTTAGAATATCATCTAATCTCTTTGTAGAATTTTTTAGTTATAATTCAAAAAATATAATTACAAAGAGCAAAGATGATAGATATTAAACTACTACAAAAAGACTTCGATTATGTTGTAAACGCTTTACAAAGAAAAGGTGTTGATAACGAGCTTTTAAATAACCTAAAAACACTTGCATCTAACACAAAACTAAAACGACAAGAGATGGAAGATGTAACTGCAGAGCAAAACTTACTTTCAAAAGAGTTTGGAAGATATAAAAAAGAGAAGCTAGATGTTGCTCCACTTCAAGAAAATATAAACAATTTAAAAAATAAAAAACAAGAATTAGAAGAACAAGTGCGAGTTTTAGAAGATGAATTAACTTCTATTATTTTAGGTGTTCCAAATATGCCTGATGAGTCTGTTCCTTCTGGTGCTGATGAAAATGAAAATATTATTTTAGAAGTAATTGGGGAAAAACCTACATTTACATTTGAGCCAAAAGAGCATTGGGATTTAAACAATGGTTGGATTGATTTTGAAAGAGGTGTAAAAATTGCAAAATCAAGATTTGCAGCATTAAGAGGTGATGGAGCAAGACTTGAACGTGCTTTAATTAACTATATGCTTGATTTTAATAGAGAACGTGGTTTCCAAGAGTGGTATGTTCCATTTATGGCAAACTCAAATACTCTTCAAGGAACAGGGCAACTTCCAAAATTTGCTGATGATTTATTTAAAATTGAAGGTGAAGATTTATATTTAATCCCAACTGCTGAGGTATCTTTAACAAACTTATTTAATGATGAGATTTTAGAAGCTGAAGAACTTCCAATGTTACTTACTTCTTATACTCCTTGTTTTAGAAAAGAAGCAGGAAGTGCAGGGCGAGATACAAGAGGATTAATTAGACAACACCAATTTGACAAGGTTGAAATGGTAGCAATTACTTCTCAAGAACAATCAAATGAAGTATTTGAAAAAATGGTAGCTTGTGCATCTGATTTATTAACATCACTTGGACTTCCTCACCAAAAAATGCAATTATGTACAGGTGATTTAGGATTTTCTGCAGCCACAACTATAGATTTAGAAGTTTGGTTACCTGGACAAAATAAATATAGAGAAATTTCATCAATTTCAAATACAAGAGATTTCCAAGCAAGACGTGCAAAAATCAGATATAAAGATGGTAAGAAAAATATTTTAGCTCATACTTTAAATGGTTCATCTTTAGCTGTTGGAAGAACATTGGTTGCTATTATGGAAAATTATCAAAACGAGGATGGAAGCGTTAGCATTCCTGAAGTACTTAAAAAATATATGTAATTTTGATTTTAAAATATAATAAAAAAGGGGAAAGTTGTTAAAACTTTCCCCTTTTTTTGTTCGCGCACTTTGAGTTTTATATAAAAAAAGTATTTAAATATATACAAACAAAACTCATAAACCAGAAAAAATATTTTGATTGTTTTTAAGTGATTATAAAAAAAGAAGTTTCATCCTAAAAAAAATTGTCACAAGTGCTATAATTTTTAACTAAGGAGAGAGTAAGTAGATAAAACCTCTTATTTGAAGTAATTATACACACTTGAAACTTAAAGAATGCTATTTTAATGCTACGTTTCTAAAGAAATATTTAAATTCATGAATTAATATTCAGATTTAATAATAATTTATTTGATAAAAACCTTTGTATCATATAATTTATTATTAATTCTTACTTCAAAATAACCTTTATCAATAGTAAAATGTTTAAAAGTCATCTCTTCACCTATTTTTATTTTATTTTTATTATAAACAAATGTAGATTTTTCAAAATGACCTAAAGAATTTCCTATTTTTACTTCTACTCTTAGGTGTGAAATATTTCCAAAAACTACAATTCTTGAATAGCAAGTGTTATTATAATCATTATCTGTGATTCTTTTATGTTGTATATTTTCACCATTTCCTTTTTCATCAAAAATTCCAATTGCATAGGCTTTTATATTAGAAGCATTTAGAAAAAGGTTCATAAGTAAAATAAGTGTTAGTATTTTCATAAAATCATTCTACAATTAATTTGTGAAGAATTTGTATAAATTCCTTATCATTTAATTTATAAATTTTAAATATATTGATAGTCATCAATGAATTAATTATTTTAAAGGGTTATCATTCTTGTAATTTATATTATAAGGATAGAAAATGATTATTCCACAAAATGCAAAAGAAATTAATGTTGAGGGTGCAACGGTTCCATTTTTTAAAGATGAAGAAGCTTATTATTTTGATTCAAGTTTAACAGGGCCTCCTGAACCGATGGTTAACGCTATGGTTGGACTTCAACTACTTGATGATAAACACAAACTAGTAATGATAAATCACAAAGCTCCCATGGGATTATTTCCAAAAATTCAAGATTCATTTAGTTATGAAATTGTTGAATTAGAAAATGATACAGTGGCTATTACATTTATAAAAAAAACTAATACAACTGTTGATTTGAAAAATATTGATACGTCTTGTAGTGGAGCAGGGTGTTCTCACTAATATTATGAATATTTCACAACAATTTGCCCCACCATTTAAACTAGTAGGATCTTTTTTTGTAAGTGCAATGCTTATACTTTTTATAGGCATTACCTTACTATTTAATTTTGATATAAATTCTTTACATACTCAAAACACTTTTGTTTTATCTTGGGTGCATTTATTTTTATTGGGTTTTGTAATGATGAGTATATTTGCTTCAATGGCACAATTATTACCTGTTGTATTAGAAGTGGAGCATTTCTCTATTGATTTATATTATGTTGTAAATCCTTTACTTTTTCTTGGCACCATTCTAATATTTTTAGGATTTTATAAATATCCAATGGTTTTATCATATGGTGGAGTTATTGTATTTATATCATTTTTTATTTTTTTATTGGAGAGTTTTTTAACAATTAAAAAAGTAAAGAAATTAAATTTCCTATCATCTACTGTGTTAGTTGCTAATATATTTTTATTATTAGGACTGATTGTTGCAATTATTTTATCATTTGTTTATGGTGGAAATTTACAATTAAATATAAAAGCTTTGATGCTTTCCCATATTTATTTAGTATTTGTAGGATATTTAGGAATTACTATTATTACTATGAGTTATATTCTAATTCCAATGTTTTGGCTTTCCCATTCATTTAATAATATATATTTGAAATTAGCATTTTATAATATTAGTATTGGTGTTATTTTAGTAGTTTTTAGTCAATTGCTTAACTTTAAAACTATTGAATATATAGGCTATTTTGAAGTTTTAATTGGTTTTATACTTTTTATTTATCAACTGTATTTAATTTTTAAAACAAAAGTTAGAAAACAAAAAGATATATATTATAAATATATTGTTTTTTCAGTTGTGAATTTTATATTAGCTTTGATTTTAGTATGTATTTACTTTATTGTTTTAGATGACTATCTTTTAGTTGTTGCTGGATTTATCTTTTTACTTGGGTTTCTAACTCCAATTATTACAGCACATTTATATAAAATCATTCCATTTTTAGTTTGGTTTCATAGATTTTCACCATTGGTGGGTAAACAAAAAGTTCCTATGTTAGCTGATATGGTACCTATAAAAAGTTCTGATTTTGGTTTTGCTTTTTATTTTATAGGTTTTATTTTGAGTTTAATAGCATTTAGTTTAAGTAGTGATATTTTATTTAAATCAGCTATTAGTTTTTTATTTATTGGAACGTCTTTTATAGTAAAAGATGTTTTTTATATCATAAATTTTAAAGGATAATTTTATGTATACAAAAGAAGAAATTTTTAAGGCAGTATCAACTGTAAATGACCCAGAAGTTGGTTTTAATCTTGTAGAAATGGGTCTTATCTATGATGCTGTTTGTGATGAAAAAATGTATGTAATTGTAACAATGACACTTAGTACAAAAGCTTGTCCACTTCATCAAATGATAATTCAATGGGTTGAAGAAGCAGTTATGAGAGAACTCGAAAAAGTTGAAAATGTAGAAATAAATTTAGTTTGGGAACCAGCATGGAATATCTCAATGGCAAGTGATGAAGTAAAACTAAAACTATCTTAGTTTTAAAAAGATACAGGAGTAATAACAGATAGATATGAAGCTTGTTTATCTGTTTTATTTTCTATTTTGTGAGGAATTACTGGATTAAATCGAATGCAATCACCTTCTTCTAGAATATACTCTTTATCTTGTAAAGTTATTGTTATTTCACCTTTTAATACATAATCACATTCTTCTCCACCTTTGGTGTGTGGAAGAAGTTCTTCTGTAACTCTTTTAGCTTTTAAATTTACTAATACAAATTCAATATCTCCTTGTAAATCAGGAACTAATAATTCACAGTTATATAAAGGATCAGGAAAAGATATTTTTTTTCTTTTATCTTTTCTTACAATTAGCATAGATTCATCTGTATTAATTTCATCTATATTATCTTCATATGTAAATAGGTGTGCTAATGTTGTATCTAAAACCTTTGCAATTTTTCTTAATGTTTCGACTGAACCTTGTGTTGAACCATTTTCCAATAAAGATAACATGCCATAAGATATACCCGCATTTTGAGCTAAATCTTTTGCATTCATATTTTTTAGTTTTCTTAATTTTTTAATTTTTTTGCCAACGTTAAATTCTTCAAGCACAAATACACCTTTTTTTATACTATTTAGCAATATTATAGCACAATTACTAATAATGAAAATTTATGATAATTAGTTTTTTTTTGTTTAATTTTTGTATACTCCTTTCTTAATTTTTAAAAGGATTTCAAATTTTAGATTATATTAATTTATCAATTTTAGCAATTTTTATACCAACTTTCTTTTTTGTATCAATTACACCTGGAATGTGTATGACACTATCATTGAGTATGGGTATGAGTATAGGCTTAAAAAAAACTTTTTATATGATGTATGGTGAGCTTTTAGGTGTTGGTTTAGTAGCAACTTCTTCTGTTATTGGAGTTGCTACCATAATGCTTAAATATCCTACAATATTTATGATTTTAAAATATGGTGGTGGAGCTTATTTAATATATTTAGGTATTTCAATGTGGCTATCACGGGGAAAAATGGCTTTAAATTTAGAAAGCTGTAACTTTAATGTTTCAAAGAAAAATCTTGCAATGCAAGGTTTTGTAACAGCAATTGCTAATCCAAAGGGTTGGGCATTTTTTATAGCCTTATTACCACCATTTATTGATGAGAATTTAGCCTTTGCTCCTCAGTTATCTGTACTTATTTTATTGATACTTTCATTAGAATTTACTTGTTTGATTATATATGCAAGTGGAGGTAGTACTTTGAGAAAATTATTACAAAACTCATCAAATGTAAAATTATTAAATAAAATAGCAGGAACTATGATGATAGGAATAGGAATTTGGTTAGCTTTAACTTAATTCCTATTTTAAGTTTTAAGCCTTTGTTATTAAAACAACACCTGCACTTATCATTACAGTTCCAGCTAATAAGTTCATCTTTTTTTTAGAAGAGTTACTTTTAAATAAATTTTTAGCTCTACTTGCACTATATGCATACATTAACATAACACCTCCAAGAACAATAGCAACTATAGATGAAACAGTTATTATATCAATTGTATTTAATGTTTTAAGATTTATAAAAGTAGGTAAAAATCCTAAATAAAATAATATAACTTTTGGATTGCTAAGGGTTATTATAAGTCCTGTCAAAAAGTTTTTTTTCCACGATAATTCATGAATAGCTTTTATATTTGTTTCTTTTTCTTTAGAAATTAATATTTTATATCCTAAAAATAAAAGATAAGCTCCACCTAAATATTTAACTAAAATGAAAAGTTCTCCAAGTATTGATGCAATTGCACTAAGACCAAAAATAGCTAATAATAAAAAAATAATATCGCCAATAACTATTCCAAATACTACAAAAGAAGCATTAGAAAAACCCGAAGCTAAAGCCCTAGAGATTGTAGCAAATACCCCAGGGCCTGGAGTAATTGCTAATAGGAACATTGCTATACTAAATGCAAGAACATTCAATAAAGACATTGTTTTACTCGATTTAGTGATCTAAAATTTGCTCTAGAAATTGTTTTAATCTAGGAGATTGTGGATTTCCAAAAAATTCTTTAGGAGTATTTTCTTCTACAATTTGACCTGCATCCATGAAAATTACTCTATCGGCTACTTTTTTTGCAAATCCCATTTCGTGAGTTACACAAACCATTGTAATACCTTCCTCTGCTAGTTCTGTCATTACATCAAGAACTTCTCCAATCATTTCAGGGTCAAGAGCAGATGTTGGTTCATCAAATAACATAATATCAGGATTTATACATAAACATCTAGCAATTGCAACACGTTGTTGTTGTCCACCTGATAACTGATTTGGATATTTATCAGCTTGATCTGCAATTTTTACTCTTTCAAGATAATACATTGCAGTTTCAATAGCTTTTTTTCTTGGAACTTTTCCTACCCAAGTTGGAGCTAATATAAGATTCTCTAAAATTGAAAGATGTGGGAAAAGATTAAAATGTTGAAATACCATACCAACATGAGTTCTTATTTCTCTAATTCTTTTTACATCTTCTGTCATTTCTAAACCTGCAACATATAATTCACCTTCTTGGAAAGGTTCAAGTCTATTCATACATCTAATTGTTGTAGATTTTCCAGAACCAGAAGGTCCACAAATAACAATCTTTTCACCCTTTTTTACTTTTAAGTTAACGTCTTTTAGTACATGAAAATCTCCATACCATTTGTTAACATTTGTCATTTCTATCATATAATCTAAATTTTTCATTATTATTCCTATTTTCTATTTGTGATCTGTATTAAATCTTTTTTCTACTGACTGTGCATATTTAGACATACTAAAGCAAATTATCCAGTAAATAATAGTTACAAAAACATAACCTTCTGTTGCGAAACCTAACCAATTTGGATCTGTTGTTGTAAGGTTTACCATTGCTAAAACATCAAATAATCCAATAATCAATACTAATGTTGTATCTTTGAATAATGCAACAAATGATCCAACAATATTTGGAATTGAGATTTTAAGTGCTTGAGGAAGAATAACCAATCCCATAGCTTGCCAATATGAAAGTCCAATTGAATCACATGCTTCATATTGACCTTTTGGAATAGCTTGTAATCCACCTCTTATAACTTCAGCTATATATGCTGCTTGAAATAAAGTAACCCCAATTAAAGCTCTTAATAGTTTATCAAAAGTCATTCCTTCTGGGAAAAATAAAGGTAGGATAACAGATGCCATAAATAGTAAAGTAATTAAAGGTACACCTCTAATAAATTCAATATAAATAACACTAATTGTTTTTATAATTGGCATTTTAGATTGACGTCCAAGAGCAAATAATATACCAATTGGAAATGATACTACAATTCCAACAGCAGCAACAACTGCAGTAAGAAGTAATCCTCCCCATTGTGACGTTGGAACTATTTCTAAACCTAATCCACCATAAAGTAATATAAATGATACAATAGGGAATGAAATAAGAATAACTGCTCTTACTTTAATATGTGCTATTTTTTTAAATGCAATTATAGATGTCACAAATAAAACAAAAATTAAATTTGGTCTCCAGTATAACTCTTCTGGATAGAAACCATAAATAAATTGATTGAATTTTTCATAAATAAAAATCCATCTTGCACCATCTTTTGTAATCTCTTCTTTTGTTCCACTCCAAGTAGCATCAAAAACCATCCAGTCTAATAAAGGAGGAAGAGTGTAAAAGATTAATAATAGTGATAATATAGTTAAAATTGAACTAGTTACTGATGGAAAAAGATTTTCTCTTATCCATTTTATAGGACCTCTAGTACTTGAAGGAGCAGGTTTTGCTTCTAATTTTTTATAAATAGCCATTATCTTTCCTTAATTTGCATTTTTGCATTAATAATATTCATAACAATAGATATAGATATACTAATAACTAAATAAACGGCCATTGTCATTAAAATAATTTCAATTGCTTGACCAACTTGATTTAGTGCAGTTCCTGCAAATAGTGTTACAAGTTCAGGATATCCAATTGCAGTTGCAAGTGATGAATTTTTCATCAAATTTAGATATTGATTAATTACAGGAGGAATAATAATTCTTAATGCTTGAGGAAGAACAACTTTTTTCAAAATTACACTCTCTTTTAATCCAAGAGCACTTGCAGCTTCTTTTTGACCTTTTGGAACAGCTTCAATTCCAGCACGAACAGCTTCAGCTATATAAGTAGCTGGATAAATACTAAGTGCAAAAGCTAATGCTAAAAATTCAGGTGTTAAAGTCCAACCACCAACAAAGTTAAAACCTTTAAGTTCAGCATACTCAAGAGATGCAGGTGTTCCACTTAAAAAATAAACTAATGTAGGGCCAGCTATTAAAATAGCTAAAGAAACCCAAAATACTGGGAACTCTTCACCTGTATCATCATGCCTTTTTTTAGCCCATTTACTAAGGTAGAAAATACCAGCAATTGCAATAAAGAAAGCAATTACAACAGAGATAAAACCACTTTCTAAAATAGGTCTTGGAATATAAAGACCTCTATTATTTAAGAAAAATGCATCTAAATAAGATAAGGACTGTCTAGGTCCAGGTAGTGCGGCTAATACAACATTATACCAAAATAGTATTTGCAGTAATATGGGAATATTTCTAAATGTTTCTACATAAATTAAAGAAAGTTTAGAAATCATATAATTTTTTGATAATCTTCCAATACCAATTAATAATCCAATGATTGTGGCAAAGAATATACTAATTACTGATACTAAAAGTGTATTTAATATACCAATTATAAATACTCTATAATATGTATCTGATTCTGTATAAGAAATTAGTGATTGTATAATACCAAATCCTGCTTCACTATTTAGGAAACCAAACCCTGTATTAATCCCACGGTTTTCAATATTTGTAAACATATTATCTAAGATAAAATATGTGAATATAGCAATACCTAAAATAGCAATTACTTGATAAATTATGGCTCTAGTGTTGGGATTATTGTAAAAAGCAACGGAGTCATGAGCTTTTTTTTTGTGTTCTTTCATTTTTTGACCTTATTATAAAAAAGAGAGATTTTACTCTCTCTTTTTAATTAAATATTTGTACTAATTTAAAATATTTTGTTATCTAATTGGTGCACCATATTGTAATCCACCATTTATCCATAGAGCATTTAATCCTCTTTCGATTCCAAGTGGTGAACCTTTACCAACATTAGCTTCAAATGATTCTCCGTAATTTCCAACTTGTTTGATAATGTTATATGCCCATTTTGGATCTAATCCCATATTTTTACCAATATCACCAGTAACTCCTAGTAATCTTTGGATATCTGGATTTGGGCTTTTTAACATTTGATCAACATTTTTAGAATTAACACCTAATTCTTCAGCATTTAACATTGCAATTTGAGTCCATTTAACAATACTAAACCATTTATCATCACCTTGTCTAACTGCAGGGCCTAATGGCTCTTTTGAGATAATTTCTGGTAAAACTATTGCTGAATTTGGGTCTTTTAAAGTTGTTTTTAATGCATATAATTGAGAAGCATCAGAAGTTAAAGCATCACATCTTCCACTTTCGAAAGCTTCAATTGTTTGAGCTGATGTATCATAAGTAATAGGTTTATATTCCATTTTATTAGCTTTGAAGTAATCAGTTAAGTTAAGTTCAGTTGTAGTTCCTGCTTGAATACAAAAAGTTGCTCCATTTAATTCTTTAGCAGATTTAACACCAAGTTTTTTTGAAATTAAAAAACCTTGACCATCATAATAATTTACACCTGTAAAATTTAAACCTAAAGATGTATCTCTTGTAGCTGTCCAAGTTGTATTTCTTGATAATACATCAATTTCACCACTTTGAAGTGCTGTAAATCTTTCTTTTGCATTTAAGTGAGCATATTTAACTTTAGAAGCATCACCTAAAACAGCTGCTGCAACTGCTCTACAAACATCAACATCGATACCTGTCCATACACCAGCTGAATCTGGAGATGCAAATCCTGGAAGACCAGTATTTAATCCACAACTTAATTGACCATTTTTAATAGTATTTTCCAGTGTATCTGCTGATGCCATAGTAGATGCAAGAGCAATAGTTGCTACACTTAATGATATTGTTTTTAGTATTTTCATGTATTTTCCTTTGTTAAATTAAAATCTAATAAAAGTATATATGGTAATAGTAACAATAGAATAGCAAAATTGCCTATTTTTTAACCAATTTTGAAAAAAATGTAATTTATTTGTAATTAATATAAAATTTAAGTAGTATTATTTTAATTAGATTAAAATTTAATTTAATCTAATTATATATTACTTTTCGAGTAGCTTCTTTTGAGTCTTTTTTTATCTTATCATATAGTAATTGGTACTTTACTTTGTCTTGAAATGAAATTGGAGTTCTAATTGATTTATATTCTACTAAAACACCATTTTTGAATACACCTGAAACTTCTGCAAAAACCCAATAAAAGCCTTGATCTTTTCTGATGTTTTTTACAAAACCACTCCAAGAACCTTTTGTTTGAAGATCACTCCAAAGTTGTTCAAATATAGATTTCGGCATATCAGGATGTCTTACTATATTATGAGGTTTTCCAATAAGTTCATTTACTTCATATCCTGAAATTTCTGCAAAGGTATCATTTGCATAAGTAATAATTCCTTTTAAATCAGTTCTTGAAACAATTAATTCCCCACTTGGTACAATTGTTTCACATAAAAAATTGCCTGATGTATATTCCATGTTATCTTCCTGTATTATCAAATGTTTTTGCAAAACCTTCTAAATCTTTTTTCTTTAAATCACCATTATAAACAATATCATGTGCTTGAACATCTTTTTCATTTAGAATTTTAGGTACAGCATCAGCATTTGCAAGAACTTCTAAGTGAGCACTTAATTCTTCTTCACTATATGCCATTTGCATATCAGCACTCATAACATGAGGAATTCCTTCAATAACTTTAAGTTTTTTTAACTCTTCTGAAACTCCTGATCCCTCAATTGTTATTATGATTCTTCCTAATTCATCATGCATATGATAATCACATACATCACAATTTTTTAAAGACTCAACAACTTCATCTAGATATTTTGGTAAAGTTTGTACAACAATGCTTGAAATATTCATTTATAATCCTTTTAATTTAATCAATTTTGTAATAATTTATTTGTTTGTCATCACTTGTTACAATAATTTCATTTTCATTTAGAAATAAAATATTTGATAAAGTGGCTTTGTTTTGTGTTAATTTATATAAGTTTACTTTTGTATTTGTATCAAAAATACTTACATTGTTTTCTTCATCACTAGCAACTGCTGCAAGTTTTGTACTAGGGCTTAAGGCCGCTGCATATATTAAAAATGAGTATTCATTATAATATGCTTCATTTGTATCTATATTATAAACAGCTGCTCGTCTATCTTGTCCTGCTGTTAAAATTAGATTATTTCTAATATCAACTTGGAAAACATTATCTAAATTTTCATATCTAAAAGTTTTTAATATTTCAAAGCTTTTTGAATCTAGCATAGATATAACACCACTTTCATCACAAACTACTAATTTACTTTTATCTTGTGTCAATTTAAAATTAGAAAATTTTGATTGAGATATTTGAAGCTCTTTTAAAATTTTTTTATTTTTTATGTCATAAAGATAAATCTGATTTGAAAGTAGGGCATAAATTATATGATTTTCATCTAAATATTTTGCACGTGCAATAAATAGTCTATCTGTATCTTTTATAATATTTTCTATTTTACCATCTTTATAAATATCAATATTTCTTCCACCTTTTTCACCTTGTGAAAGAATTAAAAGTTTATCTTCTAATATATCAACACTATAAATTTTTGAATCAATAATATCTCCTAAAAAATCTTTTATTTGTGGCATTTTTATTGAATCTATTTTTTCTTGAGATTTTATATCAAAAATATCAACACTTGATGCAGCTGTAGCTACATAAAGTTTATCATTATTAAGAACTAAATCAGTTACTCCTCCACTTGCAAGGAAGGAACTTGTTGGGATTAAATCTTTTGCATTAATATTTAAAACAAATAAATTTAAAATAAAAAAAAGATATAAAAGGTATTTTATTGATTTCATTTTTTTTCCTTTTCTAAAAAACAATTTTTATTGCATTTGTAGGACATGTTTTTATACAAAAACCACATGATGTGCATTTGTCATTTATACTTGGTCTAAACATACCTAAAAAATCAATTGCATCGTCAAAACATGGATCTTTACATGAAAAACACATTGTTTGATTCCAAGCTAAACATGATAATACATCAATTTCTATTTTAGCATTTATATGTTTTTTATATTCTAATTTTAGAACTTCATTGGGGCAAGCGTTTGCACACTCATCACAATAAGTACATCCACTTGAAGTAAAATCAAGCTTTGGGGTTAAATCTTCTTGAATAATTATAATATTTTCTTCGCAAGCTGTACTACATAATCCATCACAAGATGTACAGTTTGTAAAAAAAATAGATTCATCATTAAAATATGGAGGTCTTAAAACTATCTCTTGTTTCTCTTTTTTATTAAAAGATGAAGCAAGAGAACTAAAAAGTTCTCTTCGTTCCATGGTTTATTTCACACCTTCATTAATTGTTTCAATTAAATTTGAATGACCATTTAATCCTTCACTTCTGAATTCAGGAGCAAAGTTATTTTTTGGTACATCATTTCCCTCAGATTGAGGAGCATGACATTGAGAACAGTTGAATCTCGCACCTGAAAGTGTTTCAAGTGGTTTTTCAACCATTTTAATATCACTTGTGTTATCAAGATGTTTCCCTTCTTGTAACATTGTTCCATCTTTTGTAAGTTTAGTTTCTGGTCTAAAACTTGTAAAATGTGATTTTGGAATTGGAGTTGCTCCCATTGATTGTGCAACTGCCGGATCATGACACATCGTACATTGATTATTATCAATTGTAATTGGTAACATTCCTTCTACATCATGAGGAATCATAGGAGGTGCATTTTCAAATGCTCTTGCTATTTTTGTGCTCGTTCCAGCAGCTTTATCACCATATTGAGTTTTATCTCCAGTTGTTTTATCTTCAGTATAAATATTTGTAGTTCTTAATCCTAAAGATTCTTCACTTACAGTTTTCCCAGCAGCAGCAGAGTTAACAACTATCAACGTTGCAGCTGTAATAATACCTAAAGTTAATTTACCTAACTTCATTTTGTTCTCCCTTTTTTAAGTTTTTTATTGAAAAATTAAGAGCATCATCATCACATACTTCAACACATCTTCCACAATTTGTACACTCTCCTGATAATACAGGAATAGAAGTTTTTGTAACCATATGTAAAACTTGGCTTTCAGGACAAACTTCTTTACATTTCATACAAGCCGTGCAATTAGGCGCATTATGATGAACTCTTATCAAACTAAATTTCCCTACTAGTGAATAAAATCCACCAAGAGGACATATATGACCACACCAGCCATTTTTTAAAACAAATAAATCAAAAAGAAAAATTATAAGTATTGTAGCCCATCCAAAACCTAATCCAAATATGATTCCTCTATGAACCATTGAAATAGGAGAGATTAATTCAAAAGCTGCAATCCCCATAAAAAAAGAGATAATAAAACTTATTGCGATTACCCAATATCTTATACTTCTCGAAGCTGGTTGTTTTTTTTGGATTTGATTAAATCCAAATTTTCTTCGTAAATAGTTTGCTAAATCTGTAATCATATTTACAGGACAAACCCAAGAACAAAAAGCACGACCACCAACAATCATATAAAAAATTGTAATAAAAAAAGCTCCCAAAAGAATATCAAAAGATATTGCAGCACCTGCAAAAAGCATTTGAATAACTGCATATGGATCACTTAATGGAATAGTATTTAATAACAATGATGAACTTAAGTTCCCCATTAAAAAATTTATTCCATATACATTTGCAATAACATATAAAACCATAATAGAAATCTGAGTAATTCTTCTTGCGATTAAGAATCTATATTTTTTATAAATATTATTTATCATTTTAATAAATCCTCCATATCACTACTACTATTTAAAGAATCAACAGCACTATCTTTACTTATTTCTGTTGTAGTTGTTTTGCTTGTAGCATTTTCCAATCTTTTTTCATCGCCTTTATCCCAGCCTTTGATGTAATAATCTCCTGCACGTCCAAGGGCAACTTCTCTTGGTAATACAAAAATAGCTGCTTTCTCAGTTACACAAGCTTTTTCACATAAACCACATCCTGTACAAACATCTGCATGTACAATAGGTTTTAAAAATGCATGTTTCCCTGTTCTTTCATTTTTTGTATATTCAACTGTTATAGCTTTTCCTAAAAGTGGACAAGCTCTATAACAAGCATCACATTGAATTCCCCAAAAGGCAATACAAGAACTATCATCAACAACCGCAACACCCATTTGGGCTTTGTTTATATCTAACTTTTTTTCTTCATTTTGTACAGATTTAATATTTAGTGCATCTGTTGGACAAACAGGAACACATGGAATATCAATACACATATAACAAGGGATATCTCTTGGCTCAAAAAATGGAGTTCCAAGAGGTTTGTTATCACCTGGTTTTGCTAATTTTAAAGTATCAAAGGGACATGCTTCTACACACATTCCACATTTGATACAAGTTGCAAGAAAATCATCTTCTTGTAATGCACCAGGCGGACGCAATATTAATGAACTAGCTTTTACTTCATCAACAAAGGCACTCCATGTTAAACCTCCAAGAATAGCAAGACCAGTGGCTCTTGCTATTGTTAGAAAGAATTTTCTTCTTTCATTTGTTGTTTGATTTCCTGATGTACTCATCTGTTTTTCTCTTTTCTTTCTTGAGGATTAATATTGCTCAAAACAATATACCCTCCTTTATTATGCTTGGTAAATTTTTACCGCACATTTTTTAAAGTCTGTTTGTTTTGATTGAGGACAAGTAGCATCCAAACAAACTTTATTAATAAATACTTTTTCATCGAACCAAGGTACGAATACTAGACCTCTTGATGGTCTATTTCTTCCTCTAGTTTCAACTCTTGCTTTTACTTTTCCACGTCTAGATTCAACCCAACAAAGTGCACCTTGTTTAACACCATAAGTTTTTGCATCTTCAGGGTGCATATAACATAATGCTTCTGGAACTGCTCTATAAAGTTCAGGTACTCTCATAGTCATTGTTCCTGAATGCCAGTGCTCAAGTACTCTTCCTGTACATAACCAAACTGGATACTCTTCACTTGGAACTTCCGGTGGATCCATATATGGTCTTGCGAAAATTTTAGCTTTATTTTTTAAAGATTTTTTTGTTTGATCTTTAACTCCTAATAAATCACCTTGTGCAAGCTCTTTAGCTATTGTTCCATAGAATGCAAAGTCACCTGTTGGATTAGCTTTTTTAGCATAAGGGTCATATTTAGTATTAAATCTCCATTGAGTTTCTTTACCATCTACAACTGGCCATTTTAATCCTCTTACTTTATGGTAAGTATCAAAGTCAGCTAAATCGTGTCCATGACCTCTTCCAAAGTCAGCATACTCTTCAAATAAATATTTTTGAATAAAGAATCCATACCCATTAAATACTTTTCCATCAGATCCAATAACTTTTCTTGAATCTCCTAAAGCTTCTGAATTATCATATCCAGCTTGAATAGGATCTTTTGGATCTATTTTATAAGATTTTGCTTTTTCATTTGCAAATAAAATCTCATACATAGTTGTATCTTCTTTATATCCCATAGCAATAGCTGCATCAATTACATTTGGAAGTTTTGTTTCACCTTTTGTACTTAAAAGTGATTGTTCACCCCATAAGTCTTTTACAGTAAATCTTTTTGAAAGCTCAACCCATTGCCATGTATCAGACATTGCATCACCTACTGGTAGTACTTGTTGTCTCCAATGTTGTGTTCTTCTTTCAGCATTTCCATAAGCTCCCCATTTTTCATAAATCATAGCAGATGGTAAAATTAAATCTGATACTTTTGCAGAAATTCCTGGGTATCCATCAGATGTTACGATGAAGTTATCCATTTCTCTTGCTGCTTTAATCCAGTGTGTAGCACTTGCTGTATCTTGGTATGGATTACAAACATTTACCCATGCAAATTTGATATTTCCATCTTCGATATCTCTATGAATTCTCATAATATCTTGATGCCCTTTAGGATTAATTGTACCTAATGGAACTTTCCAAGCATTTTCAGTGATTTCTCTATGTTTTGGAACAGCTACCATCATATCCGCTGGTAATCTATGTGCAAATGTTCCAACTTCTCTTGCAGTTCCACAAGCAGATGGTTGACCTGTTAGTGAGAAAGCGCCAGAACCTGGTTTAGCTTGTTTATTTAATAAGAAGTGAACATTGTAAGATAATGTATTTACCCATGTTCCTCTTGTATGTTGATTCATTCCCATTGTCCAGAAAGATACAACTTTTCTATTTTGTTCAATATATAAATCAGCTAATGCTTGTAATTTTTTCTTAAACTCTTCAATATCTTCATCAGGATTTCCTTTTGAAATTTTTGCAACATAATCAAGAGTATATGGCTCTAATGATTTTTTGTACTCTTCAAATGAAATTTCCCAGTGAGCAAGGCCTGCATCTTTATTCACCATTTTATCACCAGCTTTATATCCATAAGGAGCAAGTGCTGGAGCTTCAGTTTCAGAAACAATTTTTTCCATTTCTTTTGAAATAGTTTCCATTTCTTTGTCTGAATATTTACCATCTAAAATTGATTTTTCATTAGATTTTCTCATACCGTAACCCAGATTTACTGGACTTGCTGCAAATATAATATTTTCTTTAACAAAATCCCAATCAATAGCTTCTGGGTGATTATATACGATTTCTCTAGCTATATAATTCCAAAGTGCAAGGTCTGTATTTGGAGTAAAGATAATTTCAATATCAGCAATATCAGAAGTTCTATGTCTATATGTAGAAATATTTACAATTTTTACTTTTTCAGGATCAGATAATTTTCTATCTGTTACCCTAGACCATAAAATTGGGTGCATTTCTGCCATATTTGAACCCCAAGTTACAACTGTATCTGTAAGTTCGATATCATCATAACATCCTGATGGTTCATCAATACCAAATGTTTGGTAGAATCCAACAACCGCAGATGCCATACAATGTCTAGCATTTGGATCAAAGGCATTTGATCTAAATCCACCTTTCATCATTTTTTGAGCTGCATATCCTTCCATTACAGTATATTGTCCAGATGCAAAAATCCCAATACCTTCAGGACCTTTTTCTTTTAACGCAACTCTAATGTGTTTTTCCATTTCATCAAAAGCTCTTTGCCAAGAAATAGGTGCAAAATCACCCTGTTTGTCAAATTCACCTTTTGCATTCATTCTTAATAGTGGTTGTTTTAATCTATCTGCACCATACATAATTTTAGCATTAAAATAACCCTTGATACAGTTAAGACCTCTATTAACAGGAGCTGCTGGATCCCCTTTAACTGCTACAATTTTTCCCTCTTTAGTAGCTAGCATAATCCCACAACCAGTACCACAGAAACGACAAGCTGCCTTGTCCCATCTCCATCCACCTTCAGCGGCTTGAGCTTGTGCTTGTAAATCAGCAGGTACTGTCATACCAATTGCTGCTGCTGCACTTGCTGCTGCTGAGCTTTTTAGGAAGTCTCTTCTTGAAAGCGACATATTTTCTCCTTTTATGAAATATATAATTGTTTTAACGTAGTAATTGTAACACTTAAAGTTTACTTTTTAATTGACCCAAGTCAAGTTAATTAAGTTTAAATTAAGATAAAATTTGTCTTATTTAAAGGTAAAGGAGATACTAATGGGGTTTCATAGCTATATTAGAGCAGTTGGCACTGGGCCTAAATCAAATAGAGAATTAACAAAAATAGAAACAATTGATGCAATTGAATCAATTTTGAATCAAAGTGTTCAATCGGAGCAAATTGCAGCTTTTTTATTAGGTTGGAGAGTTAGACTTGAAACAATAGATGAGTTAAAAACTACTTTTGAAGTTTGTAATAAATATATAAAAAGAGTGAAAGTGCCAAATTCAATTGAGCTTGGTTATCCCTTTGATGGAAAAGCTGATAATCCATATTTGCTTCCTTTAATTGCAAAATATCTTAAGAAATTCGATTTAAACTTAGTTGTAAGTGGAGATGAACTTCAACCTGCAAAAAAAGGTTTAACAATTAAAAAACTTTATGAAAATATAGAGTTTGATGATAATATTCACTATTTTGATAGGTTTGATTATTTTAAAGAATTAAGTGATCTAACAAAAATAAGAAATATTTTGGGTTTAAGAACAGCTTTTAATACAGTTGAAAAACTTTTAAATCCTGGAACTTCAGATTATGCTGTAAATGCTGCTTTTCATAAACCTTATGTTGCAAAATATAATCATCTGTTTGGTGAAAATTATAAAAACTTAATAATTGTAAAAGGAAACGAAGGAACACCTGAAATTTTTTCAAAATGTAAATATTGGCTTACAATTGAAGGTAAAATAATTGAGCATATAATTGATCCTGAATATTTTGGAATAAACTATAAAAAATCAACAGATATTATATCACCTGAAGAATCACTAAATATGACAAAAAATCCAAGCAATGATTTGGAGAAATTAGCAAAATTAAATGCAGCAATGTTTTTAATAGCTGCACAAAAAGCAGATGATATTAAAATGGCTTTTGAGATGATTGAATAATATATTTTAGATGAAAAGAATTAGAAAAAATATAAGTTGTCGTAAATTTTACGACAACTAATATAGAAAAATTAAGCTAAGAACTATTTAATTATTTATTTCAACAGGAACATATTTTATACATCTTGCTGTAAAAAATTCTCTACTATAATTTGGAGAAGATAACATATGGTTTTCAAGTAACCATTCATTTGATTTTTCAATTGTTACACTTTGAGAAATTTTTCTAATTGCTCTATTTTCACATATGATTTTACCATTGTTATTAAAAGTATTTTCAACTTCATAAATACGACTTGTTGTTACAAAATAGTGCATTCCAATAAAAATCCCTAGTACTATTATTACCAAGGGTATTGCTTTTTTCCAAGTATTTTGTTTAACAAAACTTCTTGTACTAACTATTATTGTAATAACTAAAATGAAAATTGCAATACCTAAATAACCGGCTTCAAGTTTTAAAAATAATTCCATAATATTAATTCCTTTTTAATTTAAATATTTTTCTTCCCAATCTTTAAATTCATCACAAAAATATTTAATTCTAATTTTTTTAAATTCTCTAGATGAATAAAGTGGCATATTTGATTTATACTCAATTTCTTTTGCGATATTATCAATTACTTCTTGGGTATCTTCTTTTGTTTTTCCATGAATCATAGTAAATAAATTATAATTCCAAGTTGGATATTTAGGTCTTAAATAACAGTGTGAAACAGCAGTAAAAGAAGCTGCTATTTTTCCTATTTCTTCACCCTTAGTTCCTTCTTCTATATCCCAAGCTACCATAGCATTTGCTCCAAAACCAGCATGTCTATGATTTAAAATAGATGCAAATCTTCTCATAACCCCTGTTTCTTGAAACTCATTTAATACAGCAAAAAATTTATCATAAGAGATATTTAATTTTTCAACCATTTCTTTAAAAGGTTCTTTGGTTATTTCTATATCATTTTGAGCTTCTTTGATAATATTATAATGGTAATCATTTAGTTCCATACCTTTAAACTCTGTTCGGGCTACTTTTTCTTTTTTTTCTGCTTGATTTGTAGTATCAAGTTTAACTGATATTTTAAAAAGTTTTAGAGTTGGTAAAATAATATAATCTTCCGCTTTTGTTAATTTTGCTAAAACAGCAATAGTTTCTTCTAAAGTTGATTTAGAATTTGGAGCAATTGCAAGAGTAAACCAAATATTATATTTATGATTTCTTTCATAATTATGAGAAATTCCAGGATGCGAATTAAGTATAATTACTGCATCGTCAATATTTTCAGCTGCTATTTCAAAAGCCACAAGAGATGATGTGTAACCTAGCTTTTTGGTATCAAATATTGCAGATGTTTGTCTTATGATTTTATTTTCTTTTTCTTTTTGCAAAATTTTAATAATTTCATCTTCATTTGTATTTAACTCTTTTGCAATTTGTTCAAAAGGTCTTTTCACAAGAGGAAAGCTTTTTTGTATTCTATATAATATTTCATCTTTCATATTTTTCTCCAAGAGCAAATTTTCAAAAAAGTATAACAACTAAATTTTTTTTATGCCTTGATATGAAACAACTTATTTACTTGATATGAATTAAGAGTTTTGTTTTTTGATTTTAATATAATTGATTTTAATATTTTGAAGGAAAAAGAATGAAAAAAAATTTATTACTATTTGCATTTTTTGCAATATTTATGTTTTTGGGAATTATGGCTATGGAAGATGCTTTGCCTTCACCTAAAAATGAAAGAGTTTATGCTGTCCTACAAAAACATATTCCTTATACTTTAGAAAAAAGAGTAGGGGGATATTCTATTGTAAGTAATGAAACAGGAGTAAAAGAGAAGCCACCTGCAAAAGATTTATTTTTAAGACTTGAACAACTTGAAAAACAATGGGGTAAAGATTTTCTGAAATTAGAAAATAATACTTTAATAGTTTTAGACAAAGATAAAAATGAAGTTGAGAAAATAGATTTAAAAAATAATGAAGAAATAACTTGGGTAAAAAAGTATTTTAATTTTTGATGGCTCACTTAACACGAGTCAAGAAATTAAGAATTTATTTTAATTATAATCAAGAATAGAAAACTAGGAGTTCATATGAAAAGTAAATTAAAGGAAATGTATTTATTTAAAGATTTATGCGATGAAACTTTAAATAGAATAAGTGAATTTACTACATTTTTAAAATTATCAAAAGATAATATCTTATTTTATGAAGGAGAAGAATCAGAATATCTTTATTTATTAAAAAAAGGTATTGTAAAACTTTATAAAACTTCATCAAATGACAAAGAAATAATTTTAAAATATTTTCATGCAAATGAATTAATAGCAGAAGTTGCAAATTTTGAGCATATTCCTTATCCTGCAACTGCTCAATCTTTTACTGATACTGAAGTTTTACGAATAAGTTTTGCAAGTTTAAAAGATATAATATATTCAGATCCTAAATTATCTTTTTTAATTCAAACTTCACTTATTAAAAAAATAAGAAATCTTGAAAATCTTGTATCTTTACATGTAGTTCTTGACTCAAAAGAGAGAATTGCAAAATACCTATGTGACCATAGTGAAGAATTTTTTAATACTAAAAATATAATAATTGCTGAAATTCTAAATATTTCTCCTGAAACACTATCAAGAATGCTAAGAGTATTTAAAAATGATGGTTTAATTGATAATAAAAAGAAAACAGTCGATAAAGATAGATTACAAGCCCTTTTCTTATAAATTAAAAGGGATTGTTATAGTGAATTCTGCACCTTTATACTCTTTGTTTAAATAAGTATATTTTACATTTTGAACACTAATTGTTGATTTTAGATGTTTTGTAATTATTTTATTACTCATATATAAACCAATTCCTGTACCTTGTTCTTTATGTTTTGTTGTGAAATAAGGTTCAAATACTTTATCAATATGCTCTTCATCTATACCATTTGCATTATCTTTTATTTTGATAATACAAAAATCTTTTTCTTTTTCTAAAGTTACAAAAACATATTTATTTAAATGATTGTTTTCAAGTTTATTTAGGGCATCTTTTGCATTATTAAGAATATTGATTATTGCTTGAATAAAAATGTTTTCATTATAAAGTAAAGAAATCTCTTTATCTAAATCTTGAATAATTTCTATATCTGAACTTTTATATGAATCTTTTACTAAAGAGAATGCTTTTTTTAAGCTAGCGCTTAAATTTATTTGATTTTTTATGTAATCATTTGCTGAAAAAAAGTCTCTAAAATCATCAATAGTTGAAGATAAATATTGACTATGTGTATTTATTTTTTCCATATCATCAATAAATTCTTTGTCATTTAATATATTTAATTCTTTTCTTAATTTTGCACCCGTTGCAATGGTTGAAATTATAGATAAAGGCTGTCTCCATTGATGGGCAATATTCCCTAACATTTCCCCAAGTGATGCAATTTTTGATTGATGATATAATAATTCTTGATTATGTATTTGATCAGAAATATCTGTTAAATTACCTATAAAATAAGTTATTTCCCCTTGGTCATTTTTTTGGATAGTAGTACAATCAATAACCCATTTTAATTGCTTTTTTTTCGTAATTATTCTATATGGTTCATGTTTAAAATAACTTTTATTTTCTTTAATAGCAGTTTCAACTTCACTTAAAACTCTAGGTATATCATCCTTATAAATATAATTAATATAAGGTATATTAGATGAGATAAATTCATTTCTTGAATAATCAAAAAGTTTTTCAACACTTAATGAAACATATTCTACGGGCCAATCTTTTTTATTTTTCCATTTAAATAAAGTAGAATCCCCTTCATCAAAAAGAGATAATAGTATTTGTTGTGATTTTGTTAATGATGAAGTTAATTCATTTAATTTTTTTAATTCTTTTTCTTTTTTTTCTCTTTGTGTTATATCATGTCCGATACCAAGTATTCCTATGATTTCTCCGTTAACATTTTCCATTGATATTTTTGCTGTATCATAAATAATTTTTTGATTATTTGTTTTATAAGTTATTGACTCTTTCGTCCTAATAACTTTTTTTGTTTCCATAGCAATTTTATCATTTGCTATAAGTCGATTTGCAGTTTCTTTATCTAGAAAATCATAGTCAGTTTTACCAATAATTTCAGATTCTTTTTTATCAACAAATTTTTCAAACTCAAGATTACATCTTAAATAAACTCCGTTTTTATCTTTTAACCAAACCATATCAGGTATTGTATTTAGAATATTTTCTAGTAAGAGAGTTTTTTCTTCTAATTCTTTTGTGTTTTTTTGAATAATCTCAGAATATCTATTTTTTTCAATGGCTTTTGCTGCGATATTAGCATATGTTTCAATTAAATTTAACATAAATGTATTAGGAGATTTGATTACATTATTATAAATAGCAAAAGTTCCCAGTACTTCATTTTGAGAAGAAATAATTGGTTGAGACCAGCAAGCGTGTAAATTAGCACTTTGGGTTAGTTCTAGATAATCTTGCCAGTTTTCATGGGTATTTATATTTTCTACAATTACTCTTTCTTTTTTGTAAGCTGCACTTGCACAAGAACCTATTTTCTCTCCAATTTTTACACCATTAATAGCATCATTATAAAACTTTGGTAAAGAAGGAGCTGATCCTGTAAGTAAGTATTGTTTTGTCTCATCTAAAAGTAAAATTGAACAAGTAATTTCAGGGTTTCTTTTTTCAGCTAGATTTACAATTTTATCTAAGACTTTTTGTAAAGAATTTTCAATAGCTATATATTCCAATAAAGATTTATTATCATTATAAATAATCTCATATTGTTTTTTTTCTGTGATATCTTCAATAATACCCCAAACAACTTTTTTATTATCTATATTTGTAAAAGAAAATCCATTAATTATTATTGGAAATCTTGTTCCATCTTTTTTTATGTATTCTTTTTCATTTGGACCAAATTTTCCAATGGTCTCTAAATCTTTTATTTGTTGTTTTTCTAGTTCTTCATATTCTTTTGGAGTAATATCATAAAAACTAAGGGATAGAAATTCTTCTTTTGTAAAGTTTAATGAGTTTAATAATGATTGATTAACTTCTAGAAATTTTCCAGTTTCATAATCTATCATGGCCATTCCCAATGGAGATAGCTCAAAAAGTATCTTAAATTTTTCGTCTGAAGGTTCTATCTTTAGTATATTTTCAATCACTATTTCTTGTCCTTTATAAAATATAAATATTATTATATATTCTACTACGATATGTATAAAAATACTATTTTATAAGGATATTAAAAAATTATTTAAACCATTTTATCTTATCTCTTAAAGTTACTACTTCTCCTACAACTATAATAGCAGGCGTTGGCATATCTTTTGAAAGTTCAACAATAGTTTCTAAAGTTCCTACAACAACTTCTTGTTCAGGAGTACTTCCCTTTGAAATTACGGCACATGGATAATCTCTTCTTTTACCTAAATTCATTAATTTTCTAGTAATTAGTTTAATATTATGAAATCCCATTAAAAATACAATTGTTTCATCATTTAAAAAAGTTTGCCATTCTATTTGAGAAATTCTTTTATTTGGTGTTTCATGTCCAGTTACGACTCTAAATGATGTTGTAATTCCCCTATGAGTTACTGGAATTCCCGCATATGCAGGAACTGATACTGCTGAGCTAATACCAGGGATGATTTCAAATTCTATATTTCTATCAAATAGATAAATAGCTTCTTCTCCACCTCGTCCAAAAACAAAAGGATCGCCACCTTTTAATCTTACTACATTTTCATATTTTAGTGCTGCTTGGTAAATGATTTCATTTATTTCATCTTGAGGAACAGAGTGTTTACCATCTTGTTTTCCAACATAAATCATTTCACAATTTTCTTTTGCCATATTTAGAATATCTGGATTTGCTAATCTGTCATAGATTAATACATCAGCTTCTTTTACAACTCGTGCTGCTTTTAGTGTCATTAATTCAATATCTCCAGGACCAGCTCCCGTTAAATATACTTTTGCCATAATTACTTTCCATCCTCATATAAAAATATTCCAGAAGGTTTTTTAACATTAAATATCTCTCTATTTAAAAACCATTCTTTTGTGTGTATAACTGCTATCTTGTTAGTATCATTTACAGAAACATAAAGCTGAGGTGAAGTCTCAGACCATCTTACATGTAAAACTTTTCCATCAAAATCAAATGTATGTATAATTTCTAAAGTTTGTGTATCAACAATTTGAATTGTTGGAAAATCTTTACCTGAGTAAGTAACTGCTAAATATTTTTTATCAGGACTTAAACTTGTGAAAACTGGAAGACCTTGAGTTTTTATATTTTTTATAAATTTAAAATCATTATCATAAACTAAAACTTTATTGTCTCCAACTGCTGGAACAAATATTTTATCTCCACCAATTGACCAAAATCCGAAATGTGGAACTTTTAAAACCATTTGTCTATTTTCATCTAAGAAAATATCAACTTTTTTGTATTCCATTTTTTTTAAATCAAGAACTCCAAAGAACTTTGAAGTAAAAAAACCAACTATATATTTTTCATCTTTTATCATTGCATCAAAAGGAAGTTCACCAACATCTTTAAATTCTTTATGTAATTTAAAGTTTGGATTACCCTTTCCTGCGTTCATATCTTTAAAAACAGAGATTATATCATTATCCATCTGTGAAAATATAAGGTAATCTGTATATATTTTAATCCCTACGTTTTTTGAGCCAGTTTGAATTTTATCTATTGGTTTTAAATCTCTATCTAAAATATCTACACTTTTATCATCATAATTTGCAACAGCTATATAGTTTGCACCGATTACAAAACCAATTGCTGATTTTGAAGTTTTGTATTCTGCTAGTATTTTTTCAGATTCAGGATCAAATTTTACTACATAACCATCCCTTGAAATAACATATCCATCTTTCCCCTCAAACTTTACAACACCATGGTTCATATTATGCATACCTTCTATGTTGGTTCTTTTTAAACCATCATAAATAGTTGCAAGTGATTCACTTTCTCGCTCTACTACAAAAAACTTCTCTTTAGCCCAAAGTGAACCCATTGCAATTGATGCAATTAATAATACATTT